>CAZWRK010000069.1:0-20789 GCA_964635875.1 uncultured Aquaspirillum sp. | reverse complement strand
AATAGAGACTTCAGGCGCGGCAACAGTTCGGCCATCACGCGATCATGCTGCGCACGACTGTAACGCGGATGAATCGCTGACAGCTTTACAGAAATACCCGGACCTTCGACGATGCCGCGACCGTTCGAGGCTTTGCCGATGGCGTGAATCGCCATTTCATAATCACGCAAATAGCGCTGGGCATCAGCTTCGGTCAACGCCGCTTCGCCGAGCATATCGTAGCTAAAACGATAACCGCGGGCTTCACGCTCGCGGCCATTGTCTAAAGCTTGCTCGATGGTTTCGCCGGTTACAAATTGCTTACCCAGCATCCGCATCGCCAAATCGACACCCTTACGGATCAGAGGCTCACCGCCTTTGGCAATTAGGCGCGTCAGTGAGTGGGATAAGCCTTGTTCATTATGGGTGCCGACGAGTTTGCCGGTAATCAGCAAACCCCAGCTCGCCGCATTCACAAATAGCGACTGGCTTTGCCCCAGATGAGCGCGCCAATCGCCCTTGGAGATTTTGTCGCGAATCAGACGGTCGGCGGTGAGGCGGTCAGGAATCCGCAATAACGCTTCGGCCAGACACATCAGCGCAACGCCTTCGTGACTGGACAGGGAAAATTCGTGCATGAGGGCATCGACGCCACTGGCACGAGTGCGCTTTTGTCGAACGTCGGCCACGAGCTTTTTCGCCATGGATTGAATGCTCGAAATCTCCGCGCTTGGCACTTGTGCGGCAGCCAAAATATCCGCAACACATTCCTGCTCGTCACGCCGCCAAACAGCGGTAATCCTCTGGCGAAGCGCCGATTGGGAGTGAGATAAGGCGACAATAGACATAATTTGGGTAACTCCATCGTATAGAAGGCTGTCTTTATTCACCCATTTGCAAAAGAAAGTGCAGCGGGGCTTTACACGTCTTGACAGCAAGATTTTGTGTAATCCTATTCTATAAAAGCTAAAACATCTCACTATTTTCTTGCAAAAACACAGCATAAAAATTTTACTTTTAACAAGCAAAAAGTATGAAGCACTTTTCAAATGGCTAAAGTCAGTATAAAGTCACGGGAAGAAATATAATGCTTCAGGCATAGCCTGTTGACGCGATAAACACCGTGACTGTGAGCGCCCCCGAAATGAACATGAAGCGAAACCGGACCAAAAAACAGCTTGATTTAATCGACCGTAAGATCCTTGCTGTCTTGCAGCAAAACGCGAAAATTTCTAACGTCGATCTTGCTGAACGCGTTCACCTCAGCCCAACGCCCTGTTTGGAGCGCGTCAAACGTTTGGAGTCGGAGGGATATATTCGGGATTACGTCACCCGTCTCAATCCGCAACTCTTGGACGCAGGCACGCTGATTTATCTCGAAATCAGCCTCACCAGCACCACAACAGAAGTCCTCTCTGAATTCAATCGCGCGGTTCAAACCATCGCCGAAATTTTGGAGTGCCACATGGTGGCGGGGGGGTTTGATTACTTAATGAAAATTCGAGTGCGAGATATGCAGCATTTTCGGGTGCTCCTCGGCGATATCGTCAGTACGCTGCCTCACGTTCGTGAGACGCATACCTATGTGGTGATGGAAGAGGTGAAGGATCAAACCGCGATCCCACTCAAGTTATAAGCCTAGACAATGGATGACAAAAAAGCGCGGCGTATCTTTCAATACGCCGCGCTTTTTTATTGCTTTTTGATGCTAGATCGTAGCGGTTTCTGGGGCTTTACATTCGTGTGTATGAAGAATCGTCCCTGAATCATCAACAGATTCAATCCGAACATCAAATCCCCATAACCGAACTAAATGTTTTAAAACTTCGCTTTCACTGTCTGCCAAAGGCCGACGGTTATGCATAAAATGGCGCAAGGTTAAACTACGATCACCCCGTACATTTACTGACCATACTTGAATATTTGGCTCTCTAGAGCCCAAATTATATTGCTCAGACAAGGTTTCTCGAACTTGACGATAACCAGCTTCATCATGAATCGCGGGGATTAATAGCTTATCTTCTAAACTGTCATCACGCACACAGAAAAACCGAAAATCCCGGATCAATTTAGGTGATAAATACTGAGAAATAAAACTCTCATCCTTAAAATTCCGCATCGCAAAATGCAATGTTTCGAGCCACGGCTGACCAGCAATATCAGGAAACCATGCACGATCTTCATCGGTAGGATCAATACACATCCGTTTAATATCTTGGTACATGGCAAAACCCAAGGCATAGGGATTAATGCCGTTATACCAGCGACTGGTCACAGGGGGTTGATACACTACATTAGTATGAGACTGTAAAAACTCCATCATAAAACCATCGTCGACCATTTTTTTATCGTACAAACGGTTCATGATTGAATAATGCCAAAATGTCGCCCACCCTTCATTCATCACTTGGGTTTGCCGCTGCGGATAAAAGTACTGAGCGACTTTTCGAACAATCCGCACAATTTCACGCTGCCAAGGCTCTAATAAAGGAGCCGATTTCTCAATAAAATATAAAATATTTTCCTGAGGCTCTTCTGGAAAACGTGGATGTGCATCCGCTGAAATCGCATCATGGCGTTTTGGAATCGTCCGCCACATATCATTTACTTGCAGTTGCAAATATTGCTCACGCTCAGTCTGGCGAGCTTTTTCTTTAGCGAGAGATAACTTTTGTGGCCGTTTATAGCGGTCGACTCCGTAATTCATGAGCGCATGGCAAGAATCTAAAATGTTTTCGACTTCTTCAATACCATACCGTTCCTCGCATTGGGAAATGTATTTTTTCGCAAAAACCAAATAATCAATAATGGCATCTGCATCTGTCCATGTTCGAAATAAATAGTTACCCTTAAAGAAACTATTATGACCATAGGCTGCATGAGCAGTCACCAGCGCCTGCATCATCATGGAATTTTCTTCCATCAGATAGGCAATACACGGATTTGAATTAATTACAATTTCATAAGCCAATCCCATTTGGCCACGTTTATAACTTTTTTCGGTCGAGACAAACTGTTTTCCAAATGACCAATGATGGTAATTGACAGGCATACCCACTGAAGAATAGGCATCCATCATTTGTTCTGCAGTGATAATCTCCAACTGTGTGGGATAACAGTCGAGTTTAAATTCTTCGACCGCGATCTTATGAATTTCGCGCTCATATTTTTCTATTCGCTCAAAAGTCCACTCTGATCCTGTCGAAAGCAATGTATTTTCAGTCAACATCATCAGTCTCCCTATTTCATAAACGGGAACTACGCCGTCGTTTGCGGTGATTTTTTGAAAAGCTCTCTAAAGACAGGATAAATATCCGCAGCTGTTTTGATTTTCTGCATCGCAAAGTGGGTATTATCTTTTGTTTTTATTTTTTGATATTCATACCACAGGTTCTGCGGCTCACCTTCTGTGATTTCGATATAGGCATAGTATTGGACTAAAGGCAGAATTTTTTCACTCAAAAACTGCCCACAACTGGCTGAATCACTATCCCAATTATCGCCATCAGAAGCCTGCGCCACGTAAATATTCCAATCCGCAGTAGGATAACGGTGCGTAATAATGTCATTCACTAGCCGCAATGCCGACGAAACCACGGTTCCACCACTTTCACGGGAGTGGAAAAACTCATCCTCAGAAACCTCGGATGCGCTGGTATGATGCCGAACAAAAACCAGTTCTATTTTCTCGTAACGCTTTTGCAAGAAAAGATACAACAAAATAAAAAATCGCTTGGCAATATCTTTTTTGTTTTCATCCATTGATCCCGAAACATCCATCACACAAAACATGACGGCTTGGCTGGTCGGTTTAGGTTGTTTAATACGATTGTTATAGCGCAAATCAAAAGGATCAATAAAAGGAATTTGATATAACTTTTGACGCAAATCTCGGATTAGCTCACGCTGATGTTGAATGGCCGCACTATTCTCATCTTCAGTTTCAAGCAAGCCATCCAAAACATCTTCAGCATCAGCTAATTTAGCCAATGTGGGGGAGCCCATCGCAACCCGTCGTGCTAATGCTCCCCGTAAAGAGCGCACGATACTAATATTGGCGGGTGTTCCATCATTTGTGAAACCGGCACGAACCGTTTTCATTTCCTGAGTGCCTGTTAACTGCGTTTTAATCAAATTCGGCAATGCCAAATCTTCAAAAAACACATTCATAAATTCTTCACGGCTTAACTCAAAAACAAAATCATCCTCTCCTGACCCATCTTTGGAGGCTTTGCTGCCACCTTGACCTGCACCACCCTGTGGACGGTCAATATGGTCGCCACGAATATATTGCTCATTTCCAGGATGAACACCATCAACCACCCCACCTTTTCCATGTCGAAAGGTCGGTTCGGAAGTATCTTTCGACGGGATTGAAATTTCCTCGCCATTTTGAATATCAGTAATTACACGGCCTTTAATAGCTCGCGCAACAGATTCACGGATTTGCGCTTTAAATCGCCGAAGAAATCGCTCTCGATTGACAGCTGATTTATTCTTTCCATTTAACCGCCGGTCGATCAGGTGGGTCATGTCTATCTCCCCTTATAATCAGTACATAATACAGATCCACCGAAATAACATATTGAGTGGGTCGCAGCCCAGTACTTTAAAGTGCTGGGCTGCATCCAACTAAGATGATTTTCTCACCCGTAAATACCACTCACACAAAAGGCGGACTTGTTTTGCGGTATAGCCTTTTTCAACCATGCGATTGACAAAATCCTCATGTTTTTTGACATCATCGCCACTGGCTTTCGCATTAAAGGAAATAACAGGAAGTAACTCTTCTGTGTTCGAGAACATTTTTTTCTCGATGACTCGGCGTAGCTTTTCATAACTTGTCCAAGTCGGATTTTTCCCATTGTTATTCGCTCTAGCCCGCAGAACAAAATTGACAATTTCATTCCTGAAATCTTTTGGATTAGAGATCCCTGCAGGTTTCTCTATTTTTTCCAATTCAGAATTCAGCGAATTTCGATCAAAAATCTCGCCGGTGTCGGCATCGCGATACTCTTGGTCTTGAATCCAATAATCTGCGAATGTGACATACCGATCAAAGATATTTTGCCCATACTCAGAATAGCTCTCCAAATAAGCGGTTTGAATTTCTTTACCAATAAATTCAATATATTTTGGAGCGAGAAACTCTTTGATAAAGGTGAGATATTTTTGCTCGAGCTCTTCTGGAAATTGCTCGCGCTCAATTTGCTGCTCTAACACGTACAATAAATGCACCGGATTAGCAGCCACTTCACTATGATCAAAGTTAAACACTCTCGACAAAATTTTATACGCAAAACGTGTCGAAAGACCGCTCATGCCTTCATCGACTCCAGCAAAATCACGATACTCTTGAATAGATTTTGCTTTTGGGTCAGTGTCTTTTAAGCTTTCTCCGTCATAAACCAGCATTTTTGAATAAACGCTGGAGTTTTCAGGCTCTTTTAAGCGGGACAACACAGAAAATTGTGCCATCATTTTCAGTGTTCCCGGTGCGCAAGGGGCTTGTGCCAAAGAGGAATTACGAATCAATTTCCCATAAATTTTGACTTCGTCACTAACCCGTAAGCAATAAGGAACTTTTACAATATAAATACGATCTAAAAAAGCCTCGTTATTCTTATTGTTTCTAAACTGCTTCCATTCAGATTCGTTTGAGTGCGCTAAAATAATGCCCTCAAAGGGAATCGCACCAAAACCTTCTGTCCCTTTGAAATTACCCTCTTGAGTCGCTGTCAATAATGGATGCAGCACTTTAATCGGGGCTTTAAACATTTCAACAAATTCTAATAACCCTTGATTAGACAAGCACAGACCACCTGAATAGCTATAGGCATCTGGATCATCCTGAGCATATTTTTCAAGCTTGCGAATATCAACCTTGCCGACTAGAGAGCTAATATCTTGGTTATTTTCATCACCGGGCTCTGTTTTGGAAATAGCTAATTGCCGCAAAACAGAAGGGTAACGTTTAACGACTCGAAATTGATTAATATCGCCATTAAATTCCTGCAGGCGCTTAACAGCCCACGGACTAGGAATATTTCTTAAATAACGACGGGGAATACCGTATTCTTCTTCAAGAATTTCACCGTCTTCATCGTAATTAAATAAACCTAATGGAGATTCATTCACAGGACTCCCTTTAATGCAATAAAAAGGCACCCGCTCCATCAGCTCTTTTAGTTTTTCAGCAATAGAAGACTTACCACCGCCAACAGGTCCCAAAAGATAAAGAATTTGTTTTTTCTCTTCTAAACCCTGAGCGGCATGGCGAAAATACGCCACAACTTGCTCAATCGCATCTTCCGCTCCATAAAACTCCCGAAAAGCAGGATAAATTTTAATTAACTTATTCGTAAAAATACGACTAAGACGTGGGTCATTACGAGTATCCACTAATTCAGGCTCGCCAATAGCCATTAACATCCGTTCAGCAGCAGTGGCATAAGCGGTCGAATCTTGCTTGCAAATATCGAGATACTCCTGCAAGGAATACTCTTCTTCACGAGATTTATCGTAACGGGCAGAAAAACGGCTAAAGATGTCCGGGTGCATGATGGCGCTCCTCATCTTGTTATCGGACTTAAGAGATGTGCGAAAGGAATGTTCCCCTCTGTTTTGGTATAGCACAGAGAAAGAATGCCGCATGATATTTGAAAGAAAATAATGCGGGCTGTCGCAAAATAAACACACCTTTGCAAACAGCCCTAAAAGAAAACCGCAAAATAAGGACGTGCCCCAGACAATACAAGATAAATCAATTAAAAATATCGGATGGGTGAATAAAATTGATATTTATGAATTAATCTGGCGAATGGCATCGACAGTGATGCCCGCTTCAGAAAGCTGACTCCAAAGCGATTGAATTGCTGCATTGACCTGCTCTTCTTTGCCTCGCACGCCAAACTCTACATGCGCCGGATGAGTTTCATTGCCAAAGCTGGGCAGACTGGAAAATCCAAGATCGGGATACGTTGCGACAAATTGCTGCATGATAGAAACCAAATCGCCCTCACGGACGCCAAAAACGCGAAATGCTTTTTCGACATCGTGCTCAGAAGGAAAACAATCCGCATACAACGTATCTAGCACCCACTCCACCATCGGCCATGCCATGCTCGGGAAACCCGGCACAAAATGATGCTTCTGAATATAAAAACCGGGAATTTGGTTTACTGGATTAGGGATTAATGCAGCGCCGAGTGGAAAATTCACCATATGAATTCGATGCGGATACAACATCTCATCAGAAAAACGAGACTCTAAAATCGCCTTTCCTTCAGGATGAATCGCCAACGGAAGACCCATGGCCTCTGCGGCGCATTCGCGGGTCCGGTCATCCGGCGTTGAACCAATCCCACCAAAACTAAAAACCACCGCTCCCGAAGCAAAGCTTTTTTTGAACGTTTCGCGAATTTTAATCGGGTTATCGCCAATATATTCTGCCCATGACAATTTTAAACCTCGTTGGTTCAAAATTTGAATGAGAGCAGATAAATGTTTATCTTGCCGTTTCCCCGATAAAATTTCATCGCCAATAATAATTGCGCCAATTTCCATCATATGTCCTTTTCTTGGTATAAAAAAAGCGCTACTGGTTGCACAGTAGCGCTTTCTGATTTTTGGTAGAGATTACTCGCCCAAATAAGCTTTCTGAATGGCATCGCTCGCTAAGAGTTCTTTCGCAGGACCCGTCATGGTGATTTTTCCAGACTCCATCACATAACCACGATCCGAAATCTCTAAGGCGAGTTTCGCATTTTGTTCAACCAATAAGATTGTGACACCTTGTTGGGAAATCATTTTAATGATTTCAAAGATTTTTTGAACAATAATCGGCGCCAAGCCCATGGAAGGCTCGTCCAGCAACAGCAGTTTTGGACGGGACAAAATGGCACGCCCCATCGCAACCATTTGCTGCTCACCACCGGACAGAGTCCCCGCCAACTGCTTGTAACGCTCTTTTAAGCGCGGGAAAAGTTCATAAACATGGTCAATTTCGCTCAAAATAGCAGCATTATCATTGCGATAGTAAGCGCCCATTCTAAGGTTTTCTTCCACCGTCAAACGCGAAAAAACTCCACGGCCTTCGGGAACGAGTGACAAGCCTTTTTCAATGAAGCTGTAGACCGGCATGGTGCTGCAATCAATCCCGTCATACGTCACCGAACCTGATTTGGGTTTCACGAGGCCAACCAAGGTTTTCAATGTCGTCGTTTTCCCTGCGCCGTTGGCACCAATCAACGTCACCAATTCGCCTTGGTCGATATGTAGATTAATATCCTTGACAGCTTGAATGCCGCCGTAGGCCACTTGTAGATTTTTAACTTCCAAGAGACTCATTCGTGCGCCGCTCCCAAGTAGGCCTCAATCACGCGAGGATTGTTTTTCACATCTTGCGGAATGCCTTCGGCAATTTTTTTACCATAATCCAGCACTGCAATTCGGTCACACAAACCCATCATCAGCTTCACATCATGCTCAATCAGCAGCAAGGTCACGCCACCTGCACGGATTTTATCCATCAGTGCGCGCAGCTCTTCGGTTTCAGACGGATTCATACCGGCGGCTGGCTCGTCCAACGCCAAAAGCATCGGGTCAGTGGCCAAAGCGCGTGCAATTTCCAAACGACGTTGATGGCCGTAAGACAGGTTCTTGGCACGCTCATTCGCCACGTGAGTAATGCCAACATAATTCAGCAGTTCACGTGCGCGTTGTCGAATCGCTTTCTCTTCATCACGAGTCGAGCGATTCAACAAAATCGCCCCTAGAGCACCGGCACCAGTGCGCACATGGCGACCCACCATGACGTTTTCGAGCGCCGTCATTTCACCGAATAAACGAATATTCTGGAAAGTCCGCGCAATCCCCGCTTCAACCACTACGTGCGGCTTTTTGCGGAAAAGGTTTTTACCGTTAAAGGTAAATTGACCTTCATCTGGGAGATACAAACCGGTGAGCACGTTAAACAATGTGGTTTTACCCGCACCGTTCGGGCCAATCAGGCCGTAAATTTCACCTTTGTTGATCGTTAAACCTACATCGCTCAAAGCGTGCAGACCACCAAAGCGCTTATTGATACCTTCAATTTTGAGTAGTGCGTCAGCCATGCTTTACCCCTTGAGTCCGTCGCTGGCCTGCGAATCAACCGCGGGCAGATCTTCGTCGAGTGCGTCGTGGAATTCAGCCGCACGCCGCTTGCTTGGCCAGAGGCCTTCAGGACGGAACAGCATGACCAAAATCAATGCCAGACCAAAAATCAACATCCGTGCGTTTTCTGGGTCGATGAGCATTTTGCCAAAGACCGCCATTTGCAATGGGCCAATCACGTCACGCAGAATTTCTGGCGTGATCGTCAATAAGACCGCGCCCAAAATCACACCCGGAATGTGCCCCATGCCTCCCAGAACCACCATCGACAGCACCATGATGGATTCCATCAAGCCAAATGACTCCGGCGAGACAAAGCCTTGGAAGCTCGCAAACAAACCACCCGACACACCGCCAAACGTTGCACCCAAAGCAAAGGCCAACAATTTGATGTTACGAGTGTTAATCCCCATCGCACTGGCCGCAATGTCATCTTCACGCAGCGCGACCCACGCCCGACCAATTCGAGAATGCTGCAGACGTGAACAAATAATCACCGTCAAAATCACGCACACCAAGAACAGGTAGTAGTAGAGATACACAGAATTGAGCGTCATGCCAAAAATCTCAAAAGACTTTCCTAACGACACGCTGCCGATCTTCACCGGCTCAATCATGTTGATCCCCTGCGGGCCATTCGTGATGTTGACCGGCGCATTGAGGTTATTCATGAAAATCCGAATAATTTCCCCAAAGCCTAAAGTCACGATCGCCAAATAGTCACCGCGGAGCTTAAGCACCGGCGTCCCGAGAGCAATCCCCGCCATGGCGGCCAAGAAAGCGCCCACCGGCAGAATGGTCCACCACGGCAAGAACACACCAAAATGTGGCGAATTCAAGAGCGCATAGGTGTATGCCCCCACCGCATAAAACGCGATGTATCCCAAATCCAGCAAACCCGCAAAGCCGACAACAATGTTGAGGCCCAATGCCAGCATGATGTAAAGCAGCGCGAAATCGAGTGTGCGCACCCAAGAATTACCGAGACTCTGCCCAACGACAAAAGGCAGCACGGCGAGAATGATAGCCGCGACCATAAAAATGGCGAGCTGTTTGGCCTTATTGACTTGCGTCATATTAAATACATCCTCCGTCGATCAGGCACGTTCGGCCATGCGCTCACCCATCAAACCGGATGGACGGAACACAAGAACCAAAATCAGAACCATAAAGGCAAAAATATCTTGGTAATGGCTACCCAAGAATCCGCCGGTCAATTGACCGATATAGCCTGCACCCAATGACTCGATAATGCCAAGCAGGATCCCACCAACCACTGCGCCAGCAAGATTACCAATGCCACCCAAGACCGCAGCCGTAAAGGCTTTTAGACCAATGATGAAACCCATATGAGAGTGCGCTTGATCATAGTTTGCGGCGACCATCACACCAGCAACCGCCCCCAAGCCTGCACCAATCACAAATGTGGCTGACACGATGTTATTGACATTCACCCCCATCAACCCTGCAACAGCGGGGTTTTGGCTGGTGGCACGCATTGCACGGCCCAACTTGGTTTTTTCAACCACAATCAACAAGCCGGCCATGATGATCAGCGCCAACACGATAATCACCACTTGTAGTGAGGTAATCGTGGCCCCAAACACATCAATCGTGTCATGCGGCAAGATCGGCGGGAAAGAGATGTAGTTACGACCCCAAATCAAGATGGCGATGTTTTGTAAAACAATCGACAAACCAATCGCGGTAATCAACGGTGCAAGACGCGGGGCATTCCGTAGAGGCCGATACGCGACACGTTCAATGGCAAAGCCCAGCGCCATACAAATCGGCACTGAAATCATCATGGCCAAAATCAGCATCAATGCACCAGGCAAGTCAATACCGGCACTCGACAACATGCCTAATACCGAAATGGTGACCATCGCGCCAATCATGACCACTTCGCCATGGGCAAAGTTAATCAAACCCATGATGCCGTACACCATGGTGTAACCCAGCGCAATCAGCGCATAAATACTGCCGAGCACAAGGCCGTTCAGTATCTGTTGCAGAAAAATATCCACAGCGGGAAATCTCCTTTGCGTGAGATATGCAAGTCATTTTTATCGATGCATACCGCTTTTTGAACAATTGTTATTGCGGAAAATGGAAAATCTCCATTTCGTACGGTGCGGATTATGGTGTCTGCTTTCAGAAGGTGTCAACGCACAATAAACTATCTTTTGGTCATTTTTCACTTATACGGTGTTTTAGTCGGAAATTATTGAGTTATCCAATAAATTATTCTGATATTCCGTGACTTGCATCGCTGCAATGCACAAAATACTACGCAAGCACTAGCCTAGTGCACTAGATTCATGACTAGTCAATTTATAAAAATAACGCAAGATTTTTTTTAATTACAAGCAACAACGGATTGTGCAAATATTAAAAACAAAACACCAAAACAATCAGAATTTAAAACAAAAAAAACCACAAAAACAGCAATAAACAAACAAAAAAACCAAGAAAAATCGCTCAAAAAAATAGGAAACATCACATAAGAATCAAGTCAACCCTGTTTTAGTGCACCGTTTCAGGGCAACGAATTGCGCCGACCACGAAGCCACACGCACACAGAGCCATACATGCGCCTTATTCGTGATCAACATCCAAGCTCACACAGCGGATCACATCTCCTGCAGACACCTGCAACATTTCGGCCTCTTGTGGGGTTAATTCACAGACCGTTGGCAGAGAAAGCGGGGTATCCACGCACATTACGCGGAAGTTTGCCATGGAAAGGTTAGAGACTAAGCATTGTCGGCCTGCCATACGAGCCGGTTTCGCCACCACCACCGCAACACAATGGCGGCTTTCTCGAATCGCCCGAATATCCCCGACCGCTGCGCGCAACGTTGGGCCGGCATCAAAAATATCGATATAACCTTCAAAGCGAAGGCCTTCTGCCTGCAACATTTTCAACGCTGGGCGAGTTTTTTCGTGAACATCGCCAATCACGGCCTTGGCTTCGGCAGACAGGAAATCGATATAGACTGGATTTTTTGGCATCAACTCGGCAATGAAAGACTTTTTCCCAATCCCAATCAAATGATCCGCGGCAGCAAAGTCAATACTAAAAAAATGACGGCCCAATCCTTCCCAAAATGGTGAACGACCATCGGGATGCGAGACGCCACGCATTTCTGCAATCACCCACTCGGCAAAAGCTTGGCGCTGTTCGGCCATGAACAAAAAGCGACTTTTCGACAAAAAAGCGCCATGGTGGCTGCCCCGATAATCAGGGTCGAGAAATAAGGTGCACAACTCAGAAAGACCGGTATGGTCATTCGATAAAAAGAGCGTCTCGTGCCGGCTCCAGACGCCAAGCTCGGCGGATGCATGAACAATGGTGCCAATCCGATAGTTATACCAAGGATCATGCAGGCCAATCGCTGACTCAATCCCACAAATACCGACAACCTGTTGCCGATCTAAATCTTCCATGGCAAACAAAAAACCGCTCTCGGTCTTCGGCAAAAGGCCCGCAAATGAATCGGCAGAGCGCGCCAGACGGTGCGATAAAATCTGTTCATCACACGGAAGCGAGGTAAATCCCACACCCGTTTTAGTCGCCAACGCCATCAGCGCGGAAAGATCTGTAGACACAGCAGGGCGAATAATTAACATGGTACAAGCTCCATTTTGACCGAAGATAAGCGCGTCACACGCACACGATCCCCTGCTTGCACCAGCAACGCATCAGCTAATGCCGGTGTCAGCCAAATTGTCCCTTCTCGCAAAATCACGCCCGCAAACGAGGCCCGAAAATCCTGAATCAGAGTGTTACACACCAAGCACGGCTCGATTCCACCAGGGCGCAACGTGCTAATTTCTACACGCGCCGTTTCACTATGCGTAACCGAACGTAGATGCGAAAGCTTGGCCGTTAGCGCCGGTGCACCAGTGAAAATATCGAGATAGTTTTCGGACTCAAACCCTTCATCGGTCAAGAGAGAAAAAGCCAACTCTGCATCAGGATGAATTTGCCCGATCACATGCTGTGCATCATCGGGTAGTAGCGAAACGTATATCGGATAGCTGGGCATTAACTCGGCAACAAATGTTTTATTACGCGTGCCAATCAAGTACTGGGCATCGCGGTATTCCATGTTAAAAAATTTTCGTGCAATCGCATCCCAGAATGGTGAACGCTCGTTTTCATCACAGAATCCAACCATTTCAGCGATCACACGTTCAGAGAATCGCTCCGGATGATTGGCCATAAATAACAACCGAGACTTAGACAACAACTCACTAGCACCGCTGTAGTGGCGCGCAGCTTGGTCCAAAAAGAATGCACACAACTGACTCTCGCCAGTCAGGTCATGGCACAGCGTCAGGGCATGAATACGGTTGTAAACCTTTAGGCTTGGGGATGCATGGACAAGCGTTTCGTTACGATAGCTGTAAAACGGTTCAGAGAACCCCGCCGATGCAGCAATTGCAGCAGTGCCCACAATTTCATCGTCAATTTCTAAAACGAACTGATAAAACTCAGGTCCATGAATCGCAACGTCGCTTTCGAGCGAATGGGCAGATAACCGAATCCGCTCAAATAGCGTTTCGCGGTTATCGGGTAAATTCGTGACACCAATACCGCTCGCAATGGCCATGCGCTCCATCGCGGGGAGGTCAGCGACTTGTACCGGTCTGATGAGCATCATATTCACCTCCTTTTGTGTGCATCATAAAAATAGAGGGCACTCTGACAGTGCCCTCTATTCTTTGGTCAAGACTAGGCTGTAAAACGAGCCAGTGCACGATCTAAGCGAGCCAAACCTTCATCAATATCGGCCTCGTCAATCACCAGCGATGGAGCAAAGCGCACAACATTAAAGCCTGCGATCAAGACCATAAGGCCTTCTTCCTCTGCAGCTTTCATAATATCGCGCGCCCGTCCGCTGAATTTTTCGGAGAGGACACATCCTAACAATAGTCCCATTCCGCGCACTTCACCAAACACACCATAACGCTCGCCCAATGCTTTTAAACCATCAACAAAACGTGTATGGCGCGTTTTGACGCCAGCCAACACCTCTGGCGTATTCACAACATCTAAGACTTTTTCTGCGACCGCGCACGCCAATGGATTGCCACCATAAGTTGTGCCATGAGTGCCGACGCCAAAACTTTGCGCAATCGCCGTGGTCGTCAACATCGCCCCGATCGGGAAGCCGCCACCCAAGGATTTAGCTGACGACAAGATGTCCGGTGTCACGCCATATTCCATATACGCGTATAAGGCCCCTGAGCGCCCCATCCCCGTTTGCACTTCATCAAAAATCAGTAGGGCTTGATGACGATCGGCAATTTCGCGGGCAGCTTGTAGATATTCGCGGGTCGCGGGTAACACACCGCCTTCGCCTTGAACCGGCTCGATCACAATCGCGCAGGTTTTATCCGACACAGCAGCCTCAAGCGCCGCAATATTGTTGTACTCAACGTGAGAAATGCCGCCCGGTGCTGGAGCAAAACCTTCTACATATTTCGGCTGCCCCCCGACAGAAACCGTAAACAATGTCCGACCATGAAAGGAATTCACAGTCGAAACAATTTCATTTTTGGCTTCGCCATAATGATCCACTGCAAATTTACGCGCCAGTTTAAAAGCGGCTTCGTTCGCTTCTGCGCCGGAGTTGCAGAAGAACACTTTTTCGGCAAAGGTCGCTGCGACAAGCTTAGAGGCCAAACGTAGAGCTGGCTCGTTGGTCAAGACGTTGGAAACGTGCCAAAGCTGTTGCGCTTGCTGTGTCAATGCCTCAACAAGCTGTGGATGGCAATGGCCCAAGGTACTCACAGCGATACCGCCTGCAAAATCAATAAATTCACGCCCAGATTGATCCCAAACCCGTGCGCCCAAGCCACGGACAGGAATAAAGCTGGCCGGTGCATAGTTCGGAACCATCACTTCATCAAAGGTACTGCGACTGACTGAAACAGGCTGCATAATCATCATCCTTGGGTGAGATAAACCATATCTATGGCATAAAATGCTTAATAATCTATAGATACAACAATATTTGCACGAAAAACACCGCGCAAGGCAACAGTATTTTTATTGTATTGCATTTGTGCCCACGACAATAAAAACGCCCGGCAACAATCACCGGGCGTTTTTATCTCATCTTTTTATTGCGGCACTTAAAAACAACCGCAATAAAAAGAATTACTCTTGCACTGGCGCAGCTACATTGCCATTTGCAGCAGCATCTTCGCGAGCAGCCTCTTTCACCGACAAGCGGATACGACCGCGATCATCCAGCTCCAAGACTTTCACGCGAACTTCTTGGCCTTCTTTGAGGTAGTCAGCCACGTTTTGAATGCGTGCATCAGCAATTTGTGAAATGTGAACCAAGCCATCGCGGCCCGGCATGATCGACACGATGGCACCAACGTTTTTGTCGAGGATTTTCACCACAACGCCATCATAAATGCGACCGATTTCAACTTCAGCAGTCAGTTCTTCGATACGACGACGCGCAGCATCTGCACCATCTTGAGACATCGAAGCAATGGTAATCACACCTTCTTCGCCGATATCAATCGAAGTACCGGTATCGCGAGTGATGCTACGAATAGTCTCGCCACCTTTACCAATCACATCACGGATACGATCCGGATTAATTTTCATGGTGTAAAGGCGCGGTGCGTGGCTAGACAATTCGCCCGGTGCGCTGACGGCATCTTTCATCAGACCCAAAATGTGAACACGGCCTTCTTTGGCTTGATCCAAGGCGACACGCATAATTTCTTTGGTGATACCTTGAATTTTGATGTCCATTTGCAGCGCGGTCACACCGTTTTCGGTACCTGCGACTTTAAAGTCCATATCGCCCAGATGATCTTCGTCACCCAAGATGTCAGTCAGCACAGCAAAGCGATTGCCTTCCAAAATCAGGCCCATGGCAATACCGGCAACGTGTGCTTTTAAAGGCACACCGGCGTTCATCAGCGACAAGCAACCGCCGCACACCGAGGCCATCGAGGACGAACCGTTGGATTCGGTGATTTCAGAAACCACGCGCATCGCGTAGCTAAATTCATCTTCTGGCGGCAAAACAGCGACCAAAGCGCGTTTCGCCAAGCGGCCATGACCCACTTCGCGGCGTTTCGGCGGGCCCATGCGACCGACTTCGCCGGTGGAGTACGGTGGGAAGTTGTAATGCAGCATGAAGCGCTCGGTGTACTCACCGGCCAATGCATCAATGATTTGTTCGTCTTGTTTTGTGCCCAGCGTCGACACAACCAATGCCTGTGTTTCGCCACGGGTAAATAGAACGGAGCCATGGGCACGCGGCAAAACGCCGGTACGAATCGAAATCGGACGAACAGTGCGAGTATCGCGACCATCAATGCGCGGCTCGCCCGCTAAAATCTGACCGCGAACAATTTCGGCCTCGAGGCTTTTGAAGATGCCTTTGATTTCGTTAGCTTTAAGGGTGTCAGTTTCTTCGGTAATCAGTGCCGACTTGACTTTTGTCCAAGCATCGTTCAATGCAACGGTGCGCGCTTGTTTTTGGCGGATCCGGAAAGCTGCAGCAATATCTTGACCCGCAACATCACGAATTTGTTGGATGAGGGCTTCATCTTTTGCCGGTGCTTGCCAGTCAAACATGACAGGATTGACTTCGTCTGCCAATTCGTTGATTGCTTTAATGGCGGCTTGCATTTGATCGTGACCAAAAACAACAGCACCCAACATCACGGACTCAGAAAGTTCTTTGGCTTCAGATTCAACCATCAAAACAGCGGTTTCTGTACCAGCCACAACCAGATCAAGCGCAGAAGTTGCAAGCTCGGTTTTGGTCGGGTTGAGGACGTATTCGCCATCAATATAACCAACGCGAGCAGCGCCAATCGGACCCATAAACGGCAGACCGGACAGTGCCAACGCAGCCGAAGCACCAATCATCGCAGGAATATCGGAGTCAATTTCCGAGTCCAAAGACATGACAGTCGCAACGATTTGAATATCGTTAAAAAAGCCTTCGGGGAATAGCGGACGAATTGGACGATCAATCAGACGACTGGTCAGAATTTCTTTTTCAGATTGGCGACCTTCACGCTTAAAGAAGCCACCCGGAATTTTACCTGCAGCATACGCACGCTCAAGGTAGTCCACAGTCAAAGGAAAGAAGTCTTGGCCAGGCTTCACGCTGGTTGCGCCAGTCACGGCAACCATCACAACGGTGTCATCCATGCTCACCAAAACGGAGCCGGAAGCTTGACGAGCAATTTCACCGGTTTCGATGGTGACAGTGTGCTTGCCATATTGGAAAGATTTAGAAATTTTATTGAACACGTTTTGAGATCCTGTCGGAATACACAATGGGTGCAACGGGAACCCCTACGCCTTGATACTCTGGGGAGGAGAGAGAATACCAACGAGTAGAGGCTTTATCCCGTTGCAATAATGACAATTATAAGAGCGGATTTAAATACGGCATCACATAACTCAAAAATAAGAGTTATGTGATGCCGAGTGCAGTAAAAAACTGCCTAAAACAATTACTTGCGCAGACCCAAGCGAGCGATCAGAGCGCGATACGCATCGCTGTCTTTACGCTTCAAGTAGTCGAGCAATTTACGACGACGGCTCACCATTTTCAACAGACCACGACGGCTATGGTGATCTTTTGTATTGGCTTTGAAGTGCGGTGTCAAATCATTGATACGTGCAGTCAACAGAGCAACCTGAACTTCAGGGGAGCCTGTGTCACCAGCAACGCGTTGAAAATCCTTGACGATATCTGCCTTCTGGGTAGTGCTAACAGCCATGAAAAAACTCCAAATAAATGATGGGGCTGACGCCCCGGTCAAGAACGGCGAGCCGAAACCCTTCCGTACTTCCTAGTACCCCCGCTCGCTACGTCGCTTTACGAGCCAGTAATCGGCTGGGCCAAAGCAAGTTTTCTTGTGCCCGACGTTCACCCAAACCGAAAAAACAGCCGTGAATATCATACAGCCGAGTTTGCGAGATTATCGCATCTTTCGGCTCAAAACGCACGGGCTGACCGTGCAGCAAAGCATCAGTTTCTGTTTCAGAGCATGAGAACTGCGGCAAATGCTGCACTAAAACATCGGGCTTGAGCAATAAAGCAGGGCGCTGGGCAAAAGCCAGCTTGCCGAGCTGCTCTAAAGTCCATGCATCCGCAACATCAAACCCTGCCGTTTTTGTCCGGCGCAAGCCTGTCAGATACGCACCACACCCCAACGCCTCGCCCAAATCTGCTGCGAGCGTTCGAATATACGTCCCTTTTGAACAGGCCACATCTAGCACGGCAGTCTGGCCATCGAAAGAAATAAGCGTCAGGCTATGAATCGTAACGCGACGAATTTTCCGCTCAATTTCAATCCCTTGCCGAGCATACTCATACAAAGCTTTGCCTTGAAACTTGAGCGCCGAATGCATTGGCGGGACTTGCTCAATTTCACCCGTAAAACGCACAAGCATATCCCGCAAGGCAGCCTCGTCAAAAGAGACCTCGCCGCTATCACGAATCTCGCCTTCGCTGTCCAGCGTACTACTCACCTGACCAAATCGCACCGTGGCGCGATACGCTTTATCCGCATCCAGCAGAAAAGCCGAGAACTTAGTTGCCTCGCCAAAACACACCGGCAACAAGCCACTCGCCATTGGATCCAGCACACCAGTATGACCCGCCTTCAATGCCTGCAACAGCCAGCGAGCCTTCTGCAAAGCATGATTGCTCGACATGCCAAGCGGCTTATCCAGCAATAGAACACCATCAATTGGACGGCGCCCCATAATCACTTCGGGCTGAAAAACGTCTGCCGACATCGACATATCACGCATCATCCTTAGGCAGGTTTTCTGGTGTATCCAAGCCTTCTTCTCGCGCAATTTTACTAATTAAATCATGCATATACATACCATGCTCGATAGATTTATCGTGCACAAAATGCAGTTGCGGCACCGTAAATAATTTCAACACGCGTGCGACACCTCCGCGCAAAAACCCTGCTGCGCGCTCTAAAGTCGCCTGCGTCTCTTCAATATTTTCCGAGTTCATTACGGTGTAATACACTTTTGCGTGAGAATAATCCCGCGTCACCTGAACACTGGTCAAAGTAATAAAACCCACGCGAGGGTCTTTAAGCTCGGTTCGAATCATTTCAGCCAATTCACGCTGAATTTGCTCTGCAATTCGATCCGACCGAGAAAATGTTTTCCGGGCCATATTTTTTCTCCAGAAATGATCGCGCCAACACCACCAAACGCGACATCATCCAGCGCATCCCCGCGCCAGAAAGAATAAAGCGGACGCTGATTGCGCCCGCTTTTTAAAGTCTACCGCGCAAAATTACAGCGAGCGGGCAACTTCGACAATTTCATACACTTCCAATTGGTCGCCTTCGGCGATGTCATTGAAGTTTTTCACCTGCAGACCACATTCGTAGCCTTGCTTCACTTCTTTTACATCGTCTTTAAAGCGTTTCAGGCTATCCAACTCGCCATCGTGAACCACGACATTCTGACGAATCACACGAACGCGCGCGCTACGTTTCACCAGACCATCGGTCACCATACAACCCGCAATATTGCCGACTTTCGACACGAAGATCACTTGGCGAATTTCGACTGTACCCAGAATTTGCTCTTTCTTCTCTGGAGCCAGCATGCCCGACAACGCAGCCTTAATTTCGTCAATCGCGGTATAGATGATGTTGTAGTAACGCAGATCAACATCGTTCGCTTCGGCAACTTTACGTGCTTGCGCGTCTGCACGGGTATTAAAGCCAATAATGACGGCTTGCGAGGCCAACGCCAAGTTCACATCCGACTCGGTAATGCCACCCACACCGGAATGCAGAATATTGACACGCACTTCGCTGGTCGAAAGTTTTTGCAAGGAGCTGGCCAGCGCTTCGTAAGAACCTTGTACGTCGGCTTTGATGATCAGCGACAAAGTACGAACTTCGCCTTCTGCCATCTGAGCAAACATATTCTCCAGCTTCGCAGCCTGCTGCTTAGCCAAGCGAACATCGCGGAATTTACCTTGACGGAACAGGGCGATTTCACGCGCTTTCTTCTCGTCGGTCAGCACCATTGCATCTTCACCCGCAGCAGGCACATCCGATAGACCCAAAATTTCGACCGGAATCGAAGGGCCGGCCTCGAGAACGGGCTTACCGTTTTCATCCATCATGGCACGAACACGACCAAATACGGTACCGGCCAACAAAACATCGCCTTTGCGCAGGGTGCCAGACTGAACCAGAACGGTCGATACCGCGCCACGGCCTTTATCCAGACGGGCTTCAACAACGATGCCTTTAGCAGGCGCATTCACCGAAGCTGTCAGCTCCAAGACTTCCGCTTGCAACAGAATAGCTTCTAACAAAGCGTCAATATTGAGACCTTGTTTAGCAGACACCTCAACGAATTGGGTATCGCCACCCCAATCATCAGGCACCACTTCATGAGCAACCAGTTCTTGGCGGATACGCTCAGGGTTTGCACCTTGCTTATCAATTTTGTTCACCGCGACAACGATCGGAACACCGGCTGCTTTGGCATGGTGGATCGCTTCAATTGTTTGCGGCATCACACCATCATCGGCGGCTACAACAAGAACCACGATATCGGTCGCTTTTGCACCACGGGCACGCATAGCGGTAAACGC
>CAZWRK010000068.1:0-20870 GCA_964635875.1 uncultured Aquaspirillum sp. | reverse complement strand
TGGGCATTGTAGCCGTCGCGGTGCTCATTGTCCTGTTCCTGTACATCCTCGACACGATCAAAGACGTGCACCGAAACGGCCTCCCATGACGCTGACAGATCACTACGACGCCCACGTCCGGCGCCTAGAATCCATGGCCCCGACAGACGACGACGCAGCCAGGTCTCTCGCCTGTCTGACACTGCTCATGCAGGGCTGGCGCCCAGGCGACCCAGACCCCAGAGACGATCCGGACCCGCCAGACGGCGAGGTCGTCGACCTCTACCTCTACCGCCTCGCTGCGTAACAGCGTCTCCGCCCCAAGGAGATAAACGACATGCACGCATCACCTTCCGCATCCCTCGATGAACTGCAGAAAATAGCCCGCCACCTCGG
The DNA here is from genome assembly GCA_964635875.1 of uncultured Aquaspirillum sp. Taxonomy (GTDB): domain Bacteria; phylum Pseudomonadota; class Gammaproteobacteria; order Burkholderiales; family Aquaspirillaceae; genus CAZWRK01. The sequence continues at coordinate 20,495 of CAZWRK010000068.1, read as the reverse complement.
CCGGGTGTTCACGTTCTTCGGTGCCGTCATGTCGGGCACCGCTGGCTGGTACATGGGCGGAGAGAGCTTGCTTGCGTCTGTTGTCCTCGCCGGCGTGTTCGCCGCTCTGACGGTCGCCGTCGCCATCCTGCTCAATTTCGTCGACACCGCTTGGAAGTCAGGCGAAACGGCACTGGCCGCGGGGCTCGGAGCGTTCTTCGCCTTGGCCGCTGTTGGCGAGCTCGGCTCTCACATCGCGTTTCAGACCGGCCACCGTTCCAACGACATCGCCGCCGCCCGCCTTCAGACCACCCGCCACGACAACAGCGGGGAGAATGTCAACGTGCTGAAGCGTGAGCTTGCTCGGCTGGAAGCCAAGTACGACTGGTCGAAGTCCTATGGCACGCCTGAGAGCTACGAGCCCCGCATCAAGGACGCCGAGGGCAAAGTCGCCTATGAGACCAGCCGTGGCGGGTGCAAGAAGCGCTGCGAGGACTTCAAGTCCGCGGCTGCTTCGCTCCGTGCCGAGCAGGCCATCGCCGCTGACCGCATCGCCACTGCTGATGAGATCAAGCAGGTGAAGGCTCAGTATGCCGAGGCCATGAAGGTGGCCGGCATCACCAAGGAAGGCGAGAGCTTGGCCGCCAACCAAGCCGGCCTCATCGCCACCATGGCAACTGGCTCGCTTGCGCCTGCGGCTACCGCCGTCCAGTGGGCGAACATCGGCATGGGTGCATATGTCTCCCTGCTCAGCACGTTCCTCGGGACGATCTTCAATTTCCTAGGCTTCCATCAGTTCGGGCGCCGCCGTCCCGAGGACGACACCAATTCCGAAGATAAGCCTGCCGGTTCTTTCGACATCGGGGACACCCTCACCGCTGTGATGCGTGCCTATGACATGAGGAAGGCAAACGGTATGGCGGGAGCCGCAATTTAACACCATGGCCCGACCCGTAGAGTGGACACAGACAAAGAAACTCGCGGCACAGATGACAATCTGCCGCGAACTGGCCCTTGGCAGGCCGCTTATACGCATCTGCGAAGATGATGGGATGCCAGGATATTCGACCGTTATCGCGTGGCGGGCGGAAGATGCCGAGTTTCAAGCGATGTACGCGCGCGCACGCGAGGAGCAAGCGGACTGGCACGCGGAGGAAATAATCGAGATCGCCGACACCGAGCCTGACCCGAACAAGGCTCGCGTGCGCATCGACGCTCGCAAGTGGGCGGCTTCAAAGCTGAAGCCCAAGACCTATGGCGACAGATTGCAGCTCGACGCAGACGTGAGGATCGAGCTTACCGATGACCAGCTTGAATCTCGCCTCGCTCAGCTCCTCGGAAAAACGGGAGCTGATCAGCCTTCTGGAAGAGAAGGAGCGAAGGGCGAAGCGGCGTAGGTTCTATGCGATGTACCCTGAAACGGGTCCATTGCGGCGAGAACTCTACCCGAAACACATGCAGTTCTTCGCGGCAGGCGCAACCGATTGGGAACGCGCCATGATCGCCGCGAACCGCGTCGGTAAGACGTGGGGTGTTGGTGCCTACGAGGCGACGTGCCACCTGACCGGGATTTATCCTGATTGGTGGGAAGGCAAGCGCTTTGACGAGCCAACGGACTCATGGGCCGCTGGTGACACATCCGAGACGACGCGCGACGTCATCCAGTTCGCTTTGACCGGCATCGGTGGCGAGGGTGGCGAAGGTGATATCGGGACTGGAATGATCCCTGGCGATCTGATCCTTGGCACGCCAACCGCGAAACGCGGCATTGCCGGTGCATTCGACACAATGCGGGTCAAGCACGTGTCCGGCGGTGTGAGTAAGCTGGGGTTTAAGAGTTACGACCAGGGTCGCAAGAAGTTCCAGGGCACGGCTAAGCACTTCATCTGGCTCGACGAGGAATGCCCGCCGGACGTCTACACGGAATGCATCACGCGCTTGATGACGCTCAACGGGCACTTGATCGCGACGTTCACGCCTTTGGAAGGCGCAACTGACGTGGTCCGGAAGTTCCTCGGGTACTCGAACGCGCAAAACGGTTCCCACTAGCTCCGAGTGGATAGAAATAAAATTGCCATTCTGTGTGCAAGCCGGCTGGGATGACGTTCCGCATCTCAGCGCCAAGCAAAAGGCAGAACTCCTCGCCGCGTTCCCTGAGCATGAGCGCGAAGCCCGGTCGAAGGGCATTCCCATGCTCGGCTCTGGTGCCGTGTTCCCGATCGCTGAATCTGAGATCACCTGCGAGCCGCGCGAGATACCGCGCCACTGGGTGCAGATCGTCGGTCTCGACTTTGGCTGGGACCATCCGACAGCTGCGGCGCGCATAGCATGGGACCGCGACGCAGACTGCGTTTACGTCACGCACTGCTATCGCAAGTCGAAGGAGGTTCCTGTCGTTCATGCCGCGGCTGTGCTCGCGTGGGGGAAGTGGATACCTGTCGCCTGGCCGCATGACGGTCTCCAGAGCGATAAGGGTTCGGGCCTGCAGCTCGCCGATCAATACCGCAGCGCCGGCCTCAACATGCTGGACGAACAGGCCAGCCACGAAGAGGGCGGAAACGGCGTTGAGGCCGGGATTATGGACATGCTTGAGCGCATGCGAACGGGCCGGTTCAAGGTCTTCGCCGGGCTCAATGACTGGTTCTCCGAGTTCCGCACCTACCACCGCAAAGACGGGAAGATCGTGAAGGAAGTTGACGACCTGATGAGTGCGACCAGATACGCCGTGATGATGCTTCGAGAGGCGACGACGAAGCCTGTCGAGCGCAGCCACGAGCGCCGCGCCCGCCTGGGGACCGTGGCTTGACTGCATCCCCCAAGCGGAGCCCCATGGACGAGCCGACACTCCTCAAAATCCTGAAGGAAGAGGAGACGGACGCTGCGTCTTACTACACGTCGGAACTTGCCATCGCGCAGTCCGACGCCATGGACCGCTTTCACGCCCGCCCCTACGGCGACGAGGTTCCGAACCGCTCCAAGGTCGTGACCCATGACATTGAGGACACGATCAATTGGATTATGCCGATGCTCATGCGGACGTTCGCGTCATCGGATGATCTCATTACCTGCGATGACAACGGCCTGCCCGACAACGACCCGAACTTGAAGGAAGCCGCCGACTACCTGCGGCACGTCTGGTTCAAGGACAACAAGGGCGACAGCAACCTGCATGACTTCGCGTTCGATGCGCTCCTGCAGAGGGTGGGCATCCTGCGCATGTACTGGGAGCCGCCGTCTCCGAAGCCGCCGCGGCTGATCGAGGGCCTGACCGCCGACCAACTGCAGCGGTATTTGTCCGATCCCGAATACGATATCCTCGAAATGCAGGAGGATGGCGCAGAGGCAGACGCGCCATTGGCGCCAGAGGACGGCGAAGACGGCGCACCTGAGATGCCAGAGGCCACGGAGCCAATGGCGCCATTGGCGCCAGCGCTTCCAGTCGTGGCGGGGCCACAGCCAGCGCCGCTGCCTGGCCTCCTGGCGCAGCCGCAGGGCGCTGGCGGTATGCTGCCTGGCCTGCCTGGCGGCCCGGCGCTGCCGTTGAAGACGTTCTCCATTATCGTGCAGAAGACGCCCCGCGTCGGCCGCGCCCGCATCGAATGCTTTCCTCCGGAGAACTTTCGCGTCAGCCGGCGCGCAAAGTCGATCGAAGATGCCGACTACCACGGCGGGGTGTTTGATCGCTACATGATCGACGTCCTGCGCCAGTATCCAGAGAAGGCTTACGATCTCGACCCGTCCGGCGATTGGGGCGCCAAGGATCTCGAGACGGATCAGGTCGCCGACGTCCGCATTCAGTCGCGATTCCCGGATGAGCCGGATTCCGGCCGGCGCCAGGCCTCGCGCGAGGAGGGACGCCGCAAGGTCAAGCTCCATGTCGAGTACGTCAACGTCGACTTTGACGGAGACGGCATCGTTGAACTGCGCCGCGTCGTGCGGGTCGGCTCAACCATCCTCGAGAACGAGCGGGCGCCTGAATCCGAGTTTGTGGTGTGGTCCCCGATCCGTGTTGCGCACCGCCTCATCGGTCGGTCGCTCGCTGACACCATCATCGATATCCAGAAAATTCGAACCGTCATCACCCGCAAGGCCATGGACGGCCTGACGCAGAGCCTCGCGCCGCGGATGCTGATCAACCGTAAGGCTGGCGGTAACGACGCAACCCTGTTCGACCGCCTGCTTGACCATGACGTCGGCGATGTGATCCCGGTCGACGGCAACCCGAACGAGCTCGCTTATATCCTGGCAACGCCGGATGTAACGGCGCCCGCCTTCCAGGCCATCGAATACTGGGACCGACGCTCCGAGGAGGCGTCAGGCGTCAACCGTCATGCGATGGGCATCCAGCCGCAGGCCATCACCGACACGGCCAAGGGCATCGAGAGTCTGCAGTCGGCGGCTAACGCACGCATCGAGATGGTGGCCCGCTGGCTCGGGCTCGGGCTGCAAGAGGCATTCGAGAAGCTGCTCCGCCTCATCGTGACGAACCAAGACGCGGCTCGCCAGGTCAAGGTCAAGGGCAAGGCCATCATGGCGGACCCCCGCCGATGGTCCGATGAGATGACCGTCTCGGTTCACGTCGGCATGGCGGCCGAAAACCGCGAGAAGAAGCTAGCCTATCTCAACGGCATTGCTGCGAAGCAGGAGCAACTGCTGAAAGAGGGCGGCCTCGACAACCCAATCTGCGGTTTGCCCGAGTATCGCACGACGCTTGCCCGTATGGCCGAGGTCATGGGCGAAAGAAACCCTGGCGTGTTCTTCAAGGAGATCCCGTCCGGCTGGCAGCCGCCGCCGAAGGGGCCGGACCCGAAGACGGTCGAGGCGCAGGGCAAGATGCAGCTTGCGCAGGCCGACATGCAGGGCAAGCAGCAGCTCGCGGCAGCTCAGCACCAGTTGGAGACGCAGAAGACGGCGGCACAACTGCAGGGCAGCCAGCGCATTGCCGAGCTTGAAGCGCAATTGAAAGCACAGCGCGGCGAACGGGATGCCGAGATTGCCCGCGAGATTGCCCTCGTGAAGGCCGAGAGCGAGCAGCAGATTGCCGCCATTAAGCTCGATGGTGAGCAGAAGCTCGCGACCATGCGTCTCGAGCAGGAGCGAGAACTCGCCCTGATGCGCATGGATCAGGAGCGCGAACTCGCGACCATGAAGATGGCGCAGGAGAAAGAGCTTGCCATGCACGCGGCATCTCAGGCTGCGGCGAAGCAACCAGACGACGGTGGCAGCTTCCGGCCAGGCGGCCGGCTCGACGCTTAGGAGGAACGATGGGACCGAATATCAGCGGCCCGGCTAAGCCGGTATTTGTCACTGCTGCGGATGGCAGCGACCTGCCGCTAGGCGCCTGCCGCGGCCTCCTCGTGGGCACTGCTGGGGTTGCGCGCCTGAAGTTTGCGGACAACTACGACACGGGCGCAACGAACCTCGTTCCGCTCCAGGTCGGTTATAATCCGTTGCGCGATATCGTCCGCGTCTACTCGACGGGCCTGACCGCGTCAAACATCTGGGCGCTCTATTGATACGCGATCTGGACGCCCGCCGCGAACGTCTCGCGCGGGCCATCGATGCCTCAGAGCAAGTCCGACACCTTTTCGCGCATCCGAGCGTCGCCGCGTTTTTCGAGACCGAGGAGCGTCGCCTCATCGAGGTGATGGCAACGGCGGCGCCGACCGATGACGACACGCGCCGCGGTGCCGCCCTTGAGCTAGCAGCGCTCCGCAAGGTCAGAAATCACGTCACTACAACGATAAGTAGTGGGCACGAAGCCCTGAAGCGACTGGAGCTTACCGATGTCTGATAACACCGCCGCCATGCAGCAGATGGACGGGTCGATCGAATCCGCCATTGCCGCGATGCCCGACCTTGAAAAACTCGCCCCGTTCGAGGCCGTGCGCGACGGCACCGCCCCCGAGCGGGCCCCGGGCCAGCCGCGCAATCCAGACACGGGCCAGTGGACCGAGAAGGCACAGCAGCAGCCGGCGCCGCGTGGCAACAGCCAGCCTGGCCCGAAGCAAGAGGCTGTGCTCGCCACGCAGGCTGAGCCCGATGCCGAGAGCGTTGATGATGAGACGTTCGTCGAGATCCCGGGCGATGAGCCGGGCAAGCCGGGCCAGCGTCTCGCGCTAAAGGATGTGTTTGACGGCTACCAGCGCGCGCAGCAGCTCCAGACTGAGATCGAGGAAGTGCGCCGCGGTACGCCTCCCCCGGTCGAGTACGATCGCGCCATCTACGAGACGACGCAGGTGCGCGGCAACCTTATCAGGCAGGGTGAGATTTACGCGAGGCTGTTGCAGCCGCCGCGGCTCAACCCGGATCTGCTGAACGAGAACTCGCCCAATTACAATCCCGGTGCGTACCACCGGCAAATGCAACTCGCCCAGGAGATGGAGGCTCAGCGCCAAGCCATAGAGGCGGAGATGCACGGTATGCAGCGTGAGCAGCAGCGCGACCTAGAGGCCCTGCAGGCGGCCAAGCACGCCCGCGAACGTGGCAAGGTCCTGCAGCTATGGCCTGAGATCCAGAAGCCCGACGTCGCTCGCACGGTTCGCGACGACCTGGCGAGGCTCTACGGCATCGACCAGCAGACGCTGGACCAGACAATCGACGCGCGGTTCTACGCCCTGGCGAAGGACGCGCTGGCCTACCGGAACGCGCAGAAGGCTCAGAGCACCGCAATCAAGCTGGTGAAGAGCAAGCCGCGGATCGTCAAAGGCAGCGCCCGCGACACGAGCAACCCAAAAGAGGCCCAGCGGTCGAGCGCTATGCAGCGTCTCGCGCAAACCGGGTCGATGGAGGACGCGGCCGACGCGATCGGCGCGCTCCTCTAATAAGAGGACTAGAAGGACATGACTGTTCCGACCAACGCAGTGCAGACCTTCGCGATGACGGGTATTCGCGAGGATCTGAGCGACGTGATTGTCAATATCGCGCCGACCGAAACGCCGTTCTACAGCATGGCCCGCAAGGGTACGGCGAAGAACCGGACGCCCGAGTGGCTGCGTGACACTCTCCGCAATCCGTCGCCGACGAACATCACGGTGGAAGGCGACGACGCCTCTGGCTCCTCCACGGCCCAGCCGGATCGGCTGAAGAACGTGGTGCAGCTCTTCAACGAGACCGTGATCGTGTCGGATACGGCGCGTGCCGTCGAGGCGGCGGGCCGTGCCGACGAGCTCAAGTATCAGGTCGCGAAGTCTGGCCGCGCTCTGAAGCGCGACATGGAGATGCGGCTGTGCGGTAACTACGCGAGCGTGCTTGGCAACGCCTCGACCGGCGGTCAGATGGCCGGCGCCGAGGCGTGGATCACGACCAACGTCTCGCGCGGTGCGTCGGGATCGTCCGGCGGCTTCAACTCGGGCACCGGCCTTGTGGCCGCGGCCACGGATGGCACCGGCCGCACCTACACCGAGACACTGCTCAAGGCGGTGATCAAGAGCGTGTGGGACGCGGGCGGCGAGCCGTCTGTCGTGATGATGACCGGCTCAAAGAAGCAGACGGCCTCGACGTTCGCCGGTATCGCCACGCAGTTCAACGAGATCAACGGCCAGAACAAGACGATGGTTTACGGCGCCGTTGATGTCTACAAGTCCGACTTCGGTCAGCACAAGTTCGTCCCAAACCGCTTCATGGGCGCAGGTACTGGCCGCTCCGCCACGAACGGCCTCTATCCGGGCGCTTCGGCTCTGGTGCTCACGCCCAACACCTGGGAGGTGAAGTTCCTGCAGCCGTGGGCGACGGTGCCTCTGGCGCGCACCGGCAACGCCGAAAAGCGTCTTTTGAAGGCCGAACTGACGCTTGCCTGCCGCGAAGAGCGCGGCAACGGCGTGGTTGCTGACCTGTCTTAAGCTCCAGGCACGTCGGCTTGACTTGGGGGCGGCTTCCCTGGCCGCCCTCCTTTTGGGGGTGGGATGAAATCAGTCCGGATCACACTTGCTGGCACAGGGCGCGTCGACCTCCACGACGGGATAGGCGGCGTGCATCTCGATGGGCACATGGTCGAGTTACCCGACGAGATCGCGGATGCGTTTGTCGCGGCCAAGTTGGCGGTGTTCCTGGACGGGTCTAGCGCGATCGAGGCAGCGAAACTCGCCAAGGACCGCGCGCAGACGCATGCCATGGCAGAGCAAAAGCGCCGCGCCGAGCAAATGATGCAGTTGCACGACAACCTGCCGCAAGAAGTGCGCGAGCTTGCGGCCGAGCACGGTGATGACGTCGTGGAGGACTTTCTCGCCGAGCAAGTTCGTTTGGCGCAGGTGCACGCATCGCCACGCGCTCTTGATGCAGCGATTGAGGGCGATGACATCGACCCGCCGAAGCGTCGCCGCGGCCGTCCAAGGAAGGATGGGACATGAGCAAGCGTCTCTTCAACCACGATCCTCTGACCGGCATAACCGAGTGGTTCGTGCCGACAGATGGCGGGTTCAAAATCGCCTATGAGCAGGACGTCGAGAGCATCCTGGAACTCAACAAGGCGAAGCAGGGCATGGGCCGCGACTACTACGTGTCGAAGGGGAGCGGCGACGACCCGGACATGTGGCGTATCGCCTCGATCCCGATCACGGTGCAGTATGACTGGGCGATTAAACACGGCATCCAGGACGTGACCGCGCCGGAATACTGGCCGAAGGTGCGGGCGCTGCTCAACTCGAACGAGTATCGGTATTTGAAGACCGCCGAAGTGATGGTCTGATATGGCCGTCGCCGATTACGACACGCTGAAATCCGCGATCCAGTCCTACTGCGCGCGCTCGGACTCAAAGTTTGCGGCGCGAATCCCGGATTTCGTGGGCTTCTGCGAGGATCGTCTCTACAACGGTGGCGGGTCTGGAGAGAACGACGCCACCTATACGCCCGCGCTGCGCTCATCGGTTCTCGAGTACAACGGCCAGAGCATCACGCTCACGGCGGGCGAAGGAACCATCCCGGCGGATTGCCTGGAACTGCGCAAGCTCTACGTGGACGGGGCCTATTGGGGCGTGGAGTATCTGCCGCCCGAGCGCTTCTACGTCGAGGCGCAGAACGACTACGGGACGCAGCCCCGTTACTACACGATCGAGGGCACTCTGCTGTCGGTGACGCCAACGGCAGATGGGGCGCTCTTTATCGATTACTACCGCCAACTCCCCGCCATCACGGAGAGCAACAAGACGGGCAACATGCTGGCGGCGCATGGGCTCATCTACCTGGAGCTGTGCTTGTTTGAAGCGTTCTCGTGGATGCAGGAGACTGAGCTTGCCGTGGCCCATCTTGCGAAGGGCAGGGGCATGATCCTGGGCGCCAATCGCACATCTGACCGGCTTCGGTTTGCGGGCAAGCTGCGCTCGCGCTCGCGGGTGAACATCCCTTGATCCGGTTCGGGCCTTGGCATCCTGACGCATCGTCGGTCAACACGGACACCTGCCTTGAGGCGTGGGATTGTCTGCCGGCGATAACAGGCTTCAAGCCGCTGCCTGACCTGTCGCCGGTCTCGACGTCTCTCGGGGCGCAGGCGCTCGGCGCGGCGGCCATGGTTGAAACGGACGGGACCGTGTTCGAGTTCGCCGGCACGGGAACGAAGCTGTGGAAACTGTCGAGCACGTCAACCTGGAGCGACGTCTCGCGACTGGTTGGCGGCAACTATCACGCGGGCGGGACCGAGCGCTGGCAGTTCACGAACTTCGGCGGCTACATGCTGGCGACGAACATCGGCGACGTCGTGCAGAAGTTCGATGTGCGGGGTGGGGCCACGAACTTTACGGCCTTGGGGGGCTCGCCGCCGCAGTGCCGTTACATCGGTGTTGTGCGGGATTTTGTCGTGCTCGGCGGCATCCTCAACAATGAGCGGCGCGTGCAGTGGTCTGGGCTTGGCAATGCAGACTTCTGGACGCCGGGCCTGCAGAACTCCGATTATCAGGACATTCAGTCGGGCGGCCCGGTGCGTGGCTTCATCGGTGGCGAGGTCGGCTATATCTTCCAGGCCGAACGCATCACGCGCATGACGTTTCAGGCCGGGCAGTCGGTGGTGTTCCAGTTCGATGAGGTCGAGAACGGCCGCGGCCTGGCGGCGCCTTACAGCCTCGTGCGCCTTGGTCGGCTGGCGTTTTACCTGGCCCGAGACGGCTTCTACAAATTCGACGTCGGTGCCGCGTCGTCGACCCCGATCGGCGTTGGCGAATGGGCATCATGGTTCAGGGACGACGTGAAGCCTGGCACCGAATCGCAGGTGCTTGGTGGCATTGATCCGAGCCAGAAGCTTGTTCTATTTGCCTACATCCCGCGATCAAGCTCGTCGTCTTTGCCTAGCCGAGTGATCTGCTACGACTGGGCGCTCGATGAGGCGACTGTCGCGACGATCCCGATCTACGCCATGGCGCAGTGGCTCACGCAGGGTGTGACGCTCGACGGGCTCACGAGTTACGGCACGCTTGATGCGCTGCCGTTCTCGCTCGATAGCCCGGCCTGGCGTGGTGGCGCGGGGCTGCTCGGCATCTTCGGGACCGACAACAAGCTGTCTTACCTCTCGGGCAACCCGCGCGCGGCGCAGTGGGTGACGGCGGACGGGGCGAAGAACGGCCGGCAAAAGATCCGTGGCACCACGCCCTATATCGACACGGCGACGGCGACGGTTGCGATTGCGATGCGCGAGAAGGACTGCGACGCAATCGTCTACGATACGGCCGAGGCGATGGAGGACACGGGCGAAGTGCCGGCGAGCATCTCTGGCAACATCGCCCGGGCGCGCATCACGACGACGGCGGGCGCCAGCTGGACCCAGTTCAAGGGCATAGATACCGACTACGGACGTCAGGGGGCGCGCTGAGTGCGTGAGGTTAGCCCCGAGGAGCGCGAACTCCGCAAGCTCATCTTCGCCATCAATCAGCTGATCCGGGGCCGCTCGAACGCGGTCGGAACGGTGACGCTGACGGCCGGCGCGACGAGCACGACAGTCACCAACGAGAACTTCAACGCTGGCGCCAAGGTCTTTATGTTCCAAACGACCAGCAACGCTGCCGCCGCTCTCTCGACCACCTATGCATCGATTGTAACCGCCGGGACGATGACGATCACGCATGCAAACGCAGCCAGCACAGACCGCACGTTCTCCTATCTCGTCATTGGCGGTTGATCGGAAGCCGCAGCTCGTCGCGGTGCATCCAGACAAGCTGCACGACCTCATCACGGCGCAGCCCTACGTGTTGCAGGCGTTCGAGGGTGTCGCGCAGCGCAGCCGCGGGCGTTATTCGGTCGAGTCCATCCTGAACCAGATCGCGCGCAAGAACTGGGTACTCTGGGTGGTCTGGGACGGAGTTTCCATCCGCTCGGTTCTCGCAACCGAGCTTGCCCACGAGATCAGCGGCATGAAGGTGTGCAACCTACCATTCTGCACGGGCAACAACGCCGAGGCCTGGGTGCATCTCATGGCCGAGATCGAGGATTGGGCGCGCAGCGAAGGGTGCCAGAAGATCGGCGCCAACATGCGCAAGGGCTGGAGCCGCATGCTCCCAGACTACAAGATGACCCACGTCTATCTGGAGAAGGATCTCTAATCTTATGGGATCAAGCAGCAGCGGTACGAATGCCGGGATGCAGAACCCACCGTGGGCCGGCGGCGGAATGAATGGCGGGGCCGGGATGGCTGGGCACACGCCTCCGTGGGTGGGCGCGGGCCGCCCGTCAATGCAGGCAAGCGGCCAGAATGCGCAGTGGTTCCCGCAGATGCTCGGCATGCTGGCGGGGCAGGGCGGCATGGGCGGCGCCCTCGGGCAGTGGGCGCAGGCGCTCGGCCTCAAGGCGTCGCCGCAGTTGCAGCAGGCCTATTCGCAAATGCCGTGGGCAAAGGGCCTCATTGGTGGTGGGATGTTGCCGGCCAATTTCACGGGCGGCGCGCATCCGTCCGGAAATCCCATGCAACAGCACACAGGTGGCAGCCAGGGCCTCGCACCGTCAGACCTCATGACTGCGGGTGCAAGCCACGCGCAAGGGGGGCGGATGATCCCGCCAATGGCGGTGCTCAAGTTCGGTCAGCAGGGTTAAGGAGCAGCGGCCATGGGTTCAAGCCAAACAACGAAGACAAGCCAAAAGAATGATCCATGGGCGCCGGCACAGGGCAACCTGATGGACATTCTGTCGAAGGCCAGTGGGCAGGCCGGCGACCTATCGAATTTCATGCCGACGTTCTCGGATGCCACACAGCAGGGCATTCAGGGGCTAATTGATGCGGCCGGGCAGCCGAACACCGCGCAGTCGACATGGAATCAACTGGCGCAGACTGGCATGCAGGGCTATGGCACGGGGGCCAATGCGCTGCAGCAGACGGCCTCGGGCGGCATGTTGGGCGGTAACCCGTATCTCAACTCGGTTCTCGACGCGACGAACCAACGGACGGCCGACGCCGTGAAGAGCCAAATGGCTGGCTATGGCCGCTTCGGCGACAACGCCGCGACCGTTGACGCCATGACGCGCGCCATCGGTCAAAACGAAATGAACGCCCGCATGGGCAACTACAACACCGAGCGCACGAACCAGCTTAACGCGGCAGGCCTGCTCAACGCAGGCGGTCAGGCGGCTGGATCGAATGCGGCGAGTGCCATGCAGGCGGGGCTCGCGCCGTCGCAACTCCTCGGCCAGGCCGGCAGCATGCAGGACGCGCAGGCGGCGGCGGTGCGGCAGGCGCCGCTCAATGCGACGAACTACGAGGCAGGCCTCACGGTGCCGATTGCTGGCCTCGGCGGCACGAGCAACGGGACCAGCACGACGACCACGCCGATGAACATCGGCGGCATGATCGGCGGCGGGTTGATGGCTGGGCTCGGGGCCATGACCGGGAATCCTATGATGGCCATGGGCGGGCTCAGCAATATGGCCGGCGGCGTCGGTGGAAGCTCGTCGTTCAGCATGCCGCAATCAAGCTGGTTCGGCGGTAAGGGGCTGTTCGGCTGACATGGGCGGCTGGAGAACGTGGACGTCGAGTAGCGAACTGTGGGGAGGGCTGAGCCCCTACCAGAAGGCGGCAGCAATGTCGCTCATGGAAGCGGACGCAGCTAATCCCGACGATGCACGCAACGCGCTTGGAGCGATGATCAATCGCGCCGCAAAGAGCGGGCAGGATCTCGGTTTTCACGTCTCGCAGCGCATCTATCAGCCGACCATAGAACCGGCACAGCAAGCGCGATTGCCGCGCATTCTGGCGCATCCAGAGTTCGGCAATCTGACGGCATGGGCAGAGCGCCGCGCCGCGGGACAAGAGGCAGATCCGGTCAGCGGCGCAACGCATTTCCTCGCCAAGCCGGAAGTGATGCTTGCCCTCGAACGGCGCGAGCCTGGCAAGTATCGGAACTGGGGTCCGAGAGGCGCCAACTGGACTGGATACGACCCGCAGACGGGCCAGTATAAGAACCAGACTTTCGCGGATCGCTCGCATGCGTTTCTTGCGCCGGATGGAACCTACAGCGTTCCGTCAACGCCACCCGGCGACCCAACAGCGCAGGATAATGCCGGGTTCGGTTACGCCCAGACGCCTCCTCCGAGTTCAAGTCCGCCGTCGCGTGCTCCCGCCGTTGCGGGCTATCAGCAATCCTCTCCGCCGGGAGACCGCCACAGCATGGCCGACGATAAAGAGCCCGGTTTTTTCGACCGTCTGGCGGGGCATGTCGCCTATAACCCGCTCGTCTCTGGCGGGCTCGGCATGCTTATTGCCGCGGCGCAGGGGAAGGACTGGAACGCAGGCCTGGACGCCGGAACCAAGCGTGCAGATGCCAACACGCGCGACTTTCTGCTAAAGCGTGACGCGGCAATCAAAGCATTCCGCGAGCGCCAGTGGGAACAGCAGTTCGGGCCGAACGCTACGGGCGTGCCGTCCTTCCTGAAGGACACTCCGGAAGCCGCCAAAGTGATCTATTCGCTGGGTCCTGACCAGGGCGCGCAGTTCATGAGCGGGTTGCTCGCGCGCAAGTTCCAGCTTGAGCAGCAGATGGCGGAAGAGGCCCGACGCGGCTCGCAACTGGCGCAGACGCTGCCCGGTACACCGCAAGCGCAGACGTCTGTCGCCCCCGCAGTTCCGGCGCCTGTGGAGCGTGGCCCAATCCCGCCCGCACAGATGCCGCCGCAGGCCGCGCAACTCCCGCCGCAGCTCGGCGGCCAACCGGCCGCGCCCGCTGTTGATCCGCAGGCCGCCGCTCGCGCGCTCATGGCGCGCCAGAATGGCGTGGCCGCGCCGCAGCCGCAGCAGAGTCCGTCTGCCCAGGTGTCGCCTGCGGCTCAGCCTGGTGGCATGCCGCCCCGGGCATTGCCTGCTGCCGACCTCGACGCGCGGGCGACCGAGTACGTCAATAACCATGTCGCTGCTGTGCAGAAGCAGATGGCCGCCCTCATCCCGACAATCCGCGTCGGCGGCGCCGCTGGGCATGACGCTTACAAGCGATATCAAGAACTGGCGACATCGCTCGATCCGGCGGCGCTTGAGAACACGAAGCTCAACTTCTTCAAACTGGAGGCCACGAAGCGTGACCTGACCACGCCGAAGGACGACTTTAAGGAAATCGGTACCGACCAGTACGGTAACAAGCAATTCGGGTTTGTGAACACGGCGACGCGTCAAGTCACGCCGGCCCAGGCGCCAGAGCAGGGCGGGAGTTCGGGGCTCACGGGCGAGGAATACCTGAAGACGCTGCCGGCCGGGCGCGCAGCGCAGGTTAAGGCCGTGATCGAGGGCCGCATGCAGCCGCCCGGGTCGTTTGCTCTGAAGTCGCCGCAGATCCAGCGCCTCCTGGCCGACGTCGGGCAGGTCGAGCCTGGATTCGACCTCACGAACTGGGCGCGGCGGGCGCAGACGGCCAAGAGTTTCGCGCCGGGTGGCAAGGACAACGCGATCGTCACGGCGCTGAACACGACGCTCGGTCACATCAACGGGCTCAATGATCTTGTCGACGAACTTGGTAACTCCGACTTTGTGCCGGGCGTGACGAATCCGGTCGCGAACGCAGTTGGCAAGCAGTTCTCGCGGCACTCGCAAGAAGTGCAGTCGAAATTCGAGATCACCAAGAATGCCGTCGCGGACGAGCTCGAAAAGGCGTTCCGTGGGTCCGGCGGCAGCGTCTCTGGCATCGAGGCTTGGAAGAAGTCGTTCAACGTCAATGACAGCAAGACGGCACAGAAGGCTGCCATCCGCGCGGCGATCGAGCTGCTCGACAGTCAGTTGCAGACGCGCGCGCAGAATTACAACCAGGGTTACACTGGCGGCAAGCAGATCGAGCCGCGCGACCTCTTGCTTCCGAAGAACCGGGAGATTGTCGACAAGATCGAAGGCAAGAATCCTGGCGGCGGCGTGGGGCTGAAAACGGAGCGACCGGCGGGCAAGACGGATGCGCAGATCATCAACGATGCCAACAAGCTCATTCAGCAGCATCCGGACAAGCGCGACGCTGTGATCAAGCAGCTCGGGCTGTGGGGAGTCAAAGTCGGTGGCTGACGACAACGCATTCGCGCACCTTCTGTCGGCTGATATGTCGGTGCCGTCCGATAATGTGTTCGCGCATCTGGCGCCGAAGGATGGCAAGCCGCGCTTCAACATTGACTTCTCGCGGCCTCGACCGGAAGTGAGGGCCGAGATCGCGAAACTGCCCGAGAAGCAGCGCGAAGAGGCGACGCGGCAGTGGGCTGATGCACGGGCTCAGGCCGGCATAAAGGATGAGCCAATCGCCGCGCTTTCCCCGCGCACGGTGCATATGCCAATCGTGACGCCGCTCATGGAGCGGGCCGCGGCGGCTGTTCAGGCGGGGTTGCATGCTGCCGGTAGCGATACGTTCGGACCCTACGACGAAAACCTCGCCATGGAGCGCGCCAAGGGGCGGGCGGCACATGCGGCCAATCCCGTTCTGAGCACCGTTGGTAGCATCGCGTCGGGTGTGCTCCTGCCGGTCCCTGGTGGTCCAGCAGCAACATTCGGCAGTCGCATTGCGCAAAGTGGCGCTGTTGGTGCTGGCTACGGCGCTGCGGAAGGGGCGCTGGATGCAGAGGGCGGCAAGCTCGAGGGCGCGCTCCGCGGTGGGCTTGCTGGCGGCGCAATCGGGCTTGGTCTTGGCAGCGCTGGCGAGCTGATCCCGGCGGCGCGGCGCCTGTGGGCTGGACAAGGCCGGTCTGGCGCCTACCAGAAGGCCGTTGAGGGGCTGAGCGAGGCGCCGGCCGGAACGACGCCGGTCGACCAGCTGGCCGACCAGATCGCCACGGGCGCCGGCAACGGGAGTGCGGCGGCTCGACGTCGGGCGCTCGACATACTGGGCGAGGAGATGGAGCGCGCAGGCGGCGACCGTGCCGTTGCCATTCCGGCAACCGTACAGCGGATCTCGACGGAGGCGAACGTAACGCCGGCAACGGCCGACGCTCACCTGCGCGAGCTGACCAATGTGCATGCGGATTCGCCGCTCATGTTCGGCGAGGCGCAGACGGTTGCGGGTTCTGATGCGGCGATGCGTGGGCAGGGCGGCAGGCGTATCCAGCCGCGCAATGCGGATCTCGATGCGTTGGGTCGTGTGCAGGAGAGCGCCCTTGCCGACAGGTTCGATTATCTGGCCAACAACGGCAACATGTTGAGCGCGACCACGGCGCGCAACGCCCTGCGCCGTCGCCAGGAGGATTTGAGCCCGACGTTTGAAGCGACAGTCGAGAATATGCCCGGCGCTCCCCGCGTCGCGACCGGGCCGCGCACGTCGAGGCCCGCCAACATCACTGACGTCGAGGCACTGACGCAGCAGGCGACGGACCTCGCGCGCAACAGCTATCGTGCTGCCTACTCCGGGCCGACAGATCAGCAGGCCGTCGTCAACTGGCTGCCGCGTCTGCTCAACCGCTTCGAGCAGATGGCGCAGGGTCGCTCCGGTGAATACGCGGCGGCAATGCGCAAAGCGGCGGATCAGTTCTACGCTGCGGGCTCCGTCGCGGCGCCGGCCGGTGCTTCTGGTGCCATCGGTAGCCCAATGGGGCGCCAGGTGATGACGTCGATGCGGCAGCTGCAGGATGCGCGGACAGCCGTGCGCGGGCAAATGACGGGATACCGCCGGGAAGGCCGAGATGACCTGGCCGCGGCAGTCCAGCCGATCTACGACAACATCACGCGGCTGATGGAGTACGCCAACCCGGTCTGGGGCCGTGCAAACCGTCAATGGGCGGACATGCGGTTCTCCGAGATTGGCCAGGAACTCGGCGACGCCTTTGCGCAGAAGGCAGGCCCTCGGTTCCGCGAGCAACTCCGCGAGTTTCAGGCTCTCGCGCCGGAAGCGCAGAACATTGTGCGTGTCCACTTCCTGCAGCAGGTCAAGGACAAGCTCGACAACCTGGGCGACACGCACTCGATCTCGAAGATGTTCGCCAACGACCACACGCGGAATGCCATCCGGCAGCTGTTCGGGGATGAGGCGGCTGTGACCTTCACGCGCGCCGTGCGTGACCAGGTAGCGGCGGAGCAAACGCAAAAGGCCCTCGGCGGCGCTCAGACGAACCGGCGGCAGCAGGCACAAAAGCAGATGGACACCGAGTCCGGGCTCGTCGCGGCTGTGCAGACGGCGAGCCCAAAGGAGGCACGTAACGCCATCCTGCAATGGTTCGTGCAGCGGGCAAACGAGAGCCGCAACAGGCCGCTGGCGCAAATCCTTTCCACGCCGATGAGTGACACGGCCGCCATCGCCCAGCACATCCACAACATGCGCCGCGAGGCCGACCGCCTGCGGCAACTGAGCCAGCCGTCTCGCGTACCTCTCCCGCTCTCTGCAATGGGCGGTGGGCTGCTTGGGGACTATCTCGCACCGGGGACGCGCTAAATGGCTGACCTTATGTCTGACCTGACGACTGCCGACGTGCTTGCGCGCATGCGGCCAGAAGGCAAGGCCCGCAAGACTGCGCGGCAGATCCGCGATCTCATGTACGTTGCCGACCCGACTGAGACAGATGCGGCCGCACTTCGGGAACAGAACTGGACGCCGCCGACGATCGGGCCTGCCGACATCCAGAGGGGTGTGGCCGAGGCAACTGGCGTTCCTGGCACTCTCCGTGCCGGCCGCAACATGATTGACGATCCGTCGCTTGCCAACGCGACGGACCTTGGCACGCGGGCTGCCATGATGGCGATGCGGCCGGCGGCTGCGTTAAAGATCCTGGGCGCCGGCTATGCCGCTGCTGGTGGCCGCGATCTCATGGGGCCGTTTGTCGGCTCGGCAGAGGCGCAGGGTAAGCGGGGCGAGGCTACGCCAGCGGTGCCGGGGCTTGCGCCTGAGCAGGCCGCGGAGCTCGCCACAGCGAAGCGCAAGGTGCAGACGGGGTCATTCTCCAACGGCGCTGATCGCCGCGCGACGGAATCCACGATCCAGCGCCTAGAGGCACTTTCCGCCGACTACGTGCGCCAGAACAACCAGGCGGCAATCGAGGCCGAGAAGGAGCGCAAGGCGAGCGCGCAGCGCGACTATGATCGCGCAGTAGATCGCGCCGACCTGATGCGCTCTGAGATCCTTGCCAAGGACAGGAGCTTCAAGGACTCCGAGGTGGGCAAGGTCTACGACAAGACGGGCGGCTATCTTCCGGTCATGGCCGGGGTTGCCGGTGGTGCTGTCGGGCGCCTCGCGCATGGCGGTGGCGGCGGCCTTGCCAAAAGTCTTGGCATCCCGGCTGCAGAGGGTGCGGGTTTGACGTTTGCTGCACTCAACGCGCCGCTGATGTATGACGCGTTTTCAACGCCGCCGATGAACCCAAAGCGAGAGGCGACCGAGGCCTATGCCCGGGAGTTGCCCGACGCGCATCCGAAGAAAGCGGTCATGGCGCGTTATGCCGAGACGCTGCCGGAACTGAACCCGGTGCGGGAGAGCGCGCGCGCGGCTTTGTTTTCTCCGGGCGGGCAGATGCAACGCCTCATGACGGGTGTGTTGGAGGGGGCGCCGGCTGGAATGCTTGGGGCTAACCTTGGCCCTGCGTCGCGGCGCATCATTGAGGGCGTTGGGGAGATACCGGGCGCTCTGGCGACGGGCTACGGGCGCGGCATGGCGCGGGCTAGCGAAGCCAGGGGTGTTGCTGCAGACGCGCGGAGCGCTGCCGCTGCCGCTCAATCCGACGCGCTTCAAGCCGAGCAAGCTCTTGCTGAAGCTGCGCGTCGGACAGGTGCGCCAACGGGCGATCTGATGTCGGGGGCACCGGCTCAGCCGACACGTCCTGCGCCGCAGCCCGCGCCTTCGCAAAGTCCATCGCCGCCGGCATCTGCTGTTCCCGCTGTGGTTCGTGGTGAGTCTGCGGGCGTTCCCGCCACCCGTCAAGACCTGATGTCGGAAGGCTTCAAGCCGAACAACTCCTATGGCGACGCGAGCAGCCCCAAGGTGCAGGAATACTTGGTGGATGCGGCTTCGCGCGGAGATCAGGTGGCTGGGATAACGGCGGCTCATCTGGCGCGCGAGCTCGGCCTGAAGCCGACGCCGGCCAAAGACGCAATGTTCAACCTAAAGCGCGCCGCAGCCGCGACGGGGGCCAACATCAACGATCCCGTGCAACTGCGTATGCTTCTGGAAGCCATGAACAAGCGGGCACCGAACAGTACCGGCACTGGCTCGATCCTGACCTCACTCGCAGGACCGGCCATTGCAGTGCCGGCAGCGGCAGGGCTCGGCCTTCTCGACGAACGGAGATTCTGACCGATGGCTGACCTTATGTCGGAGATCGCCGCGAACCGCAGCCTTCCGCCTCGTCAGATCTTCTCTGGCCTACCGTACCAAGGCGAGATCAGCGCGCGTCGCTATCGGGATGTGTCGGAGATGCTGCCGGGGCTTCTCGGGGCGGCGCTGGAGCGGGCTGGGGTTCCGGGGCGCACGGCCATGGACTACGGGCACCGCGTCGGTGGCTACCTGTCGAATGCCTCTCCACTCGCGCCGGGCATCGTGGCTGCTGACATCGGCGCTCGGGTCGGCGACCAATATGCAACGAACGGCATTGGTGCCGCAGCGAAGGAGGCTGCCGCCTACGGCATCCCATCTGCTGCAATGATAGGTCTGGGGCGCGCGTTCTTGCCAGGTAACAGAGATGCCGGTTTGGCTGAGTTCTACAACAACATGCCGGGAAAGAGCATTACCGGGTTTAGCCGTGGCAATCCGGCAGATGGATCGATTCTTGATCGATCGTTCTACCTGTCGACAGAGCCAGGAATGGTGAATGCTCGCAAGCAAGCGGAACGCTATGGCAAGTTCCGCAGCCCGTACCGCGACGACCCGGGCATTCCGCTGTTCCACGATAACGAACAGTTCGGGTTTACCCCTCGCGTCGTAAAGTAAACATGCTCCACCGCGCAGTACAGGAGACCGGCCAACATGAGCGAGACGGCGGCGTCATCTCATCCCGCTTGGCCGCCTACGCTCAGGCAGGAGGACTCGCCATATCCGATGTGGCGGGTGCCGTTCCCTACTGGGGCGGGGCATTCCTCGCGTGGGTCGCGATCCGGGACGGGCTGGTGCCGCCGGCCAAGCCTGCCGATCCCGAATCCTGGCGGGACTGGGGGCATCCTCTTGCTGAGCCTCTGG
>CAZWRK010000067.1:6966-21130 GCA_964635875.1 uncultured Aquaspirillum sp. | reverse complement strand
ACCCATGTGAAAGTAGGTCACCGCCAAGCTCCCCATTCAAACAAAAGCCCGCTTACTCATATAAGCGGGCTTTTGGGTTTTATGCTTTGCTTGCGACTTCTTTCGAAGTCGCTATAACTTTAATGGCCGAGCAAACTCGCCAATCCACTCGCCCGAAAAGTCCGCTTGCTAATCGCTGCATCAAATAGCTCAGGCTTGGGCAAAATCAAACTTAAACGCGTTTTGGCTCGAGTCACGCCGGTATAAACCAACTCCCGCGTCAGCACCGGATTTGCCTGATCCGGCAAAACCAGCACCGTATGATCAAACTCTGATCCTTGAGACTTATGCACCGTCATGGCAAACACCGTTTCTACATCATGGAGCCGACTGGGCTGAACCCACTTAATAGACCCATCTGCCAGCAAAAACGCCACCCGCAAGCTTGGACGCACTTCACCTTGGTCATAAAACTTTAAAGTGATCCCAATATCTCCGTTCATCAAACCAAGCGTGTAATCATTACGCGTTACCAAGATCGGCCGACCCGCATACCAACCCGCGCCATTATTCTCACTCCAGTCCTGCCGCCTTTCGCGTTGAATCAAGCCTTCCTGACTTAAAAGACCTTCGATGTGCTGATTGAGTCCTTCCACGCCCCACGGCCCTTTACGCAAAGCCGCCAGCACCTGAAAAGTGGAGAATGTGTTGAGCACTACTTTCGCTTGGGCATCTCTTTCTGCCGCATTATGGCTACGATGGTTTTCAAATTCTCGCATCTTCTGCAAATAGGCCCGATATCCCGAGCTATTGCTTTCATCTTCTGCTTGGCACGCCCCGTTCAAAAACACTGCACGCCACATGGGGTCACTTTTATCGCTTAACGACATGAGCTGTAGTTCTGTGTTTTGCTGTGATGCAAATGTATTCAATAACCGCCTTCGACCGGCATTAATCCCTTTTGCCAATTGACCAATCAGGCTTTCTGCCTTGAACCGATGGCTCTTTTGCAAAATCACAATATGCTCATGAATCTGCGCAGCAGAGTCCGCTGCCACTGCCAGCTTCTCCTGTGGATAACCTGTCATGGCCGTCAACACATCACGACACGATGGCTGATAGGCATTGCGTGCACCTTGGCACAAATGACCCAACACCGCCCCCGCCTCTACCGACGACAATTGATCTTTATCGCCAATTAAAATCAGGCGCGCATGGGGTGGCAGCGCGTCCAAGATGGCCGACATCATTTCCAAGTCGATCATCGACGCTTCATCAATCACCAGCACATCCAAAGGTAAAGGATGATTGGCATTGTGGATAAAGTGGCGGCTATGCGCCTGCGCGCCTAGCAAGCGATGCAAGGTCGTCACTTCTTTGGGAATGCCCGCACTAGAAAATCCCTCGGGCAAGGTTCGAATATTGCTGGCGATAGATTCGGTGAGTCGCGCGGCAGCCTTGCCGGTGGGCGCTGCCAAACGAATCAGTAACGCCGCCTCACCACGCGCCGCTGCCATCTTTTGCAGTAGAGCCAGCACCTTGGAAACAACCGTCGTTTTGCCCGTGCCCGGCCCTCCCGAGATAATACTCAGGCGTTGTTGAATAGCGAGCGCCGCCGCCACCTTTTGCCAATCCACCTCATCGCTGCTCTGTGCGCTCGAAGCGGGAAACAGTACATCAAGATGTGCGCGCACTTGCTCAATACGTGCCGGTTCCATCCGAAAAGAGGCCGTATCGGCCAGATAGGCCCGAATTTTTTCCGCCACACGATGCTCTTGATCCCAGCACCGTCGTAAATAGAGGCGGCCATTTTCCAGCACCAACGGGCGTACTTCCCGCTGTTCCTGCGGTGCCCCCGAGACTAAGGGCGAATCGCACAAACGCTGCGCCCACGCTTGAGCATGCCCTAACTGCGCCAACCACGTCTGCAAACACCATTCTGCGGGTGTCTCTGGGCCATCCAATGGCAGCGACAATCGCTCTCGCTGCTCGCTGTCCGACAGTTCTACCAAATTCAGCTCAAGTGCAGGATGCCCCCGTCCAAATTGGTGGCTACATAGCGCCGCGCTAAACAGCACCAGTGGATCGGGATCAGAGCTGTGTTGCGCCAAAAACCGTACGAACTCTTGATCCAGTGGCCGCAACCGTCCCCGCGCCACCCATTGACCGAGCATTTTAAAAAGGGAATCTTGGTTCATATTGCGTCTTTTATTCGGACATTATTGAAAGAGTTGATCCAAGGTTTCGATCAGCTTTTGGCTCGGTGTTTCTGCGACGACGCTGCCATTTCCGCGCAAAAACACATACACAAAGCCGCCCATATGCTGGGCATAGTCATAGCGTTCGCCGAGCCGTTGTTTGAGCTGGCGATGCAACGCCAAGGTATACAGCACCGCCTGCAAGTCATAGCGGTGGCGAACCATACACGCCTGCATCGCCGCTTGGGTATACGCGGCCGCTGTTTGGCCGAGCGTATTCGACTTGTAATCGAGAATGTAATAGCGCCCTTCATGCTCAAACAGCAGATCAATAAATCCCTTAAATACGCCATTTAAAATCGGATAGGTCGCGTCATGCTGCAGTTGGTCTTCGAGTCTTGCGCGCGGCAGATCCGGCCAAAGCTGGGCGCAGATGTGCTGGTGAATCGTTTCAAGCGGTACCCGACTGACACCGAGCATAAATTCGACTTCAATCCGGTAGCGCGAAACAGGCAGCGTATCGAAAGAAAAGGGGCTTGAAGCGTGCGGCAATGGCAGCGGCGTGGCTAAAAATGTGGGCAGCCATTGCGCAAAAAAATCTTCCCAGCCTTGCTCTGTCTCGGGTGCGCGGTGGCGGGCATAGTGTTGTTGCAAGAAGGGATGTGTTGCCGCATCCGCAAAGCCGACCCGCCCTGCCCGCTCAAGTAAACCATGTAAAAACACCCCCGCTTGTGGGCCGCGATAAAAGTCGCGTAGGCTTTTTCCGGCAATTTGATCCTGCACTTCCTCATCTTCAAACTCTTCGGCATCGTCTTGTTCATCGAGGCTTGCGAAGCTTTTTGGCGACGGGCTGGTGTGATGGCCCTGAATCAATCCGCTATAACTCGAAATCCACCAATCTCGCGGTACTCGCCCCGTAAACGCCCGCCACGCCGTTGCTGGCGGACTGTCTACTGCGTGTAAAACTTCTGGTACATCGTCCTGCTCGGGCGTGGGTGGGCAAAAAGCGTGTTGCCATGCCTGAATCGCGGCCATGAACTCGGTGTTCTCTTGGGGCTGGCCTTGACTCAGCACATATCCGAAACCACTTTGCGACCAACCGCTGTTGCGCCCTTGGAGCGGCGCAACGCCGAGCCACAGCGCCGACTCCGCCCGTGTGAGCGCGACATAAATCAAGCGAATATCTTCTGCGAGCTGCTCCCGCTGCATCGCGACAAAGCCCTGCTCATCGTGTTTATCGAGATCAAGCTTGGGGCAATATTGCTGGGGTTCGGTGTTGGGCACGGCTTCATGCCACCGAAACGCCGGTAGCACATTGCGATTAAGTGGTTTGCTCGTGCACACAAAAGGCAGATAAACGATGGGGTATTGCAGGCCTTTCGATTTATGGATCGTGACCACGCGCACTAATTTCGATTCGCTTTCGAGGCGCAACGTGCCGACGCCCGCCCGATCTCCCTCTGCGATGCGATCGGCCAAATGACGAATGAGGCCTAGCTCACCTTCGAGATTCAGGCTTTGCGATTGCAGCCATTCACCCAGATGCAGCAGATTCGTAAGCTGGCGTTCCCCGCGTTGCGGATGGGCCAGCAGGCGTTGCGGCAGGTGCTCATCATGCAAAAGCTGATGCAGCATCGGCAGCACGCCACGGCGTTGCCAGCGACGGCGATAGCCCTGAAAACGCGCGACTTGTGCATCCCAAAACTGCTCGTCTTGCTCAAATTGCGCCAATTGCGCCCATGTCCAACCCAGCGTTGCCGTCGCGAGTGCCGCGCGCAGCAAGCGTCCGTCCTCTGCAAACAACACCGCCTTGAGGCACCGCAGGAGATCTTGCGCTTCTTGGCTGGCAAAGACCGAGCTTTGATCGGACAAATACACCGATCGAATCCCCCGCTCCTGCAAGGCGTGGCGAATTGCTTTGGCTTCGTGGCGGTCGCGGACTAAAACCGCAATATCATGCGCGCTGACCGGCATCGCGTTCTCCCATTGGCCATGTTGGAGCAGATCCGCAATGTCCGCTGCGGCGGCCTTCGCCATCGTTTTGAAGTAAGCCGCTTTTTGGGTGATGTCCTCACGCACACACAATTGCACTGCCGGTCTTACCGCCCCGCGTTGCAAAAGTTGTCCGCTGCGCCCTTGCGCCGTGACCGCATGAAAAGGGATCTCTTCATAGAGAAAAGGCGCTTCACCCGCTGCCGAAAACAGCGCGTTCACGGCTTCAACCAGTGTCTCGGTCGAACGGTAATTGGTGAGCAGCGTATGGTGTTGGGTCACGTGATGGCGGGCGTGAATATAGGTAAAAATATCGCCACCCCGAAACCCATAAATCGCCTGTTTGGGGTCGCCAATCATAAAGAATCCGACCTGATTCGGGTCTGCATCCTCGCCATAAATCGCTTGAAAAATCTGGTATTGCTCGGCGTCGGTGTCCTGAAATTCATCAATCATCGCGACCGGCAGGCGGGTGCGAAGTTGCTGACTAAGGGCGGCACGGTGTGGGCTGTCGGGGTGAAGCGCCCGCGCCACGCGATGAATCATGTCATCAAAACCGATCTCCCCGCGCCGGTGCTTGGCCTGCTCCATACGCGTTTCAATCCACGCCCGACTATGCGCCAAAATCCCCGCCCGCAACGACGGTAGCGCGTCCAATTGGGCCTGAATCTCGCCCAATGCGGTCAGCGCTGGATGCGAGAAATCCGCGCTCGAATCATTCGCCACCCCTTGCAATCCCGCGCAAGACAGCCGCTCCCACGCTGTTTTTGTGAGCGCTGGTATCGCACGATCGGGCGTATTCAACCAATCCTCGATCGCTTGTAGCCAACTAGCGCGATTACTTTTATTTAATTTACCGGCCGGAATTTGTTTATTTGTGATCAGCGCTTCGAGCCATTCCCGCAGGTTGTCCAGATGTTGCGCCTCACGCCATGCGGTTTTGATGTTCGCTAACACCTCATTCCGCCGCTGCTGGGTCTCACTGACCAGCGTGCTCAAATCAGGCGCGCTGACGGTGGGCAAAGGGTGATTGCGATGGGTCAGCCCGTACAGCGACTCGATCAGCGCGTCGGGGGTGCTAAACAGCGCGTGCACCGCTTGCACGGTGTCGGCATTCAGCGGATAGACAAAACGCCGCCAATAATCCCGCCCCGCCTCCTGCATCAAATCGCGTAGATCGGGATTGGTTTTCAGGTCGAAGAGGCCGCCGACATCAAGGGCATAGCTGCGCAACACGCGCTGACACCAACCATGAATCGTCAAAATCGCCGCTTCATCCATCCACTGTCCGGCCAATTCCAATTGCTGAATGCAAGCGGGCCAATTGGGCATTTGCTCGCGTAGATCGCGCAAAAAAGGATCGGCGGGCGGTTGATCTGGTGGCGCGCGAAAAGCGTGGGCGGCTTCGATCAGGCGTTGCCGGATGCGGTCGCGCAGCTCTTCAGTCGCCGCTTCAGTAAAGGTTACGACTAAGATTTGCGGCGGTAGCAGGCCGGTCAGCACTTGGCGCACATAGAGTGCAGCGAGCGTAAAAGTTTTACCCGTACCCGCACTGGCTTCGATCAAGTGGGTGCCGAGCAAAGGGAGTGTAAGCGGATCGCAGGCAATCATTGGGCAGACTCTTGGGCAGGGAATAAAGTGAAGGCGTACAGCGCCTGATACAGGGTGCGCACCCAGTGCTCAAATCCCGCTTCGACAAGGGCATCGAAATCGGGATAGGCGCGGCGCAGGGCCAAATCGGTTTCATTTTCGCCGCGTCGTTGGTAGCCGCCTTCGTAGCTGTCGCGGGCGGCGTTGTAGGCGCGTTCGCGGCGCTGCTCTTCGCTGAATTTATCGTTGGGCGCGAGTTCAATTTCTAGCCACGCTTGCGCACAGCGTTTGCCCACTGCCAGCGGCGCACACAGCCCATGCTGGCGGGCATCGATGATGGTTTTCAAATGGGCGATGGCATCTGCAGTTGAAAGCGGCGGCCACACGACTTGGGCGCTGCCCGCGTGCTTGTTTTCGACTTCGCCCAAAATCAAGGTGGTGACAGGATAACCGGCGGCGCTTGCGAGTAAATGGCGCGGCCAATGTTGTGCTAGCGTCCCCAAGCTAAAGCTATTGCCGGTATGCACCAAGAGTTGCACTGGCATCGCCGATGCGGTGTCGGCAGTGGTATAGAGGGCATCGAGGGTTCCGCTGATGTCGATGCCGTCGAGCGTGATACTCAAGGCGCGGGCGCTGAGGGAGGTCGGATATTCGCAGCGGGTCATACACCAGTGTTGCCATAACTCGAATACCGTTTCGCGCAGACTTTCGAGTAATCTTTGGCCACTTAAGCCCACCGGCAAGCGCCCTTCTCCGCGTAGTGCCGCACAATTTGCCTGCCAAATGGGCTCAAATTGGAGGTCGAGCACGGCGCGGATCTCGTCGTCATCGGTCGGTAAATACGCGGGAATATGCTCGCGCAGGGCCTCAAACAGGCGTTGCTTAATCTGGAAATGATCGAGCGGGCCGAGCGCAAATGGCTCATGTTCTTCTTGCTGGGTTTCTTCTTCAAATCGAACCCCGAGTCGTTCCTGAAAGAACCGCCCCGTCGGGCTTTTTAAGAACTGTCCCAAGGCGCGGACATCCACGGGCTCGACATGGGTTAATGGCACCAGTTGGGCGGGCGATGATTCTAGCGGGGTGTGGACCTCGCACCATTCTTTGGCGTAGCTCAATAAGCGCGGATCGGCCTGCGGCGTGAAATAGCGCACGCTAAACGGTTGCAAAGGATGTTCGACGGTGAGCCGTTGTAAAAAGTCTTGCGCCGTCTGGCCCGCTTCAAGCTGTACGACGCGGCCTAAATAGTCGCGCAATTGGGTGATGAGCACCGATGGCGGGCGCGGGGCGTCGGTGTGGATATTGCGGCCGACATAGCTCAAATACAGACGCTCTCGTGCCGAGAGCAAGGCTTCGAGCAGCAAATAGCGGTCATCTTCGCGTCGCGACCGGTCGCCCGCACGGGGATGTTGCGCCATCAAATCAAAGCTTAACGGTGGTTGGTAGCGCGGGTAGTCACCGTCGTTCATGCCCAGTAAACACACTACTTTAAACGGGATCGCGCGCATCGGCATCAGCGTGCCAAAATTGACCCGCCCCGCAAGAAAATGCAAGGCGACACTGCCGCCATCCATATCTTCCAAAACGCTTTTTAACACTCCGTCGCGCACCACCACCAAGGGCAGCGGAGTCGCGTCGAGGTGGGCGGTCGTGCAGCGCAGCCGCCACGCGTCGAGTGCGGTTTCGAGATGGGTTTGGAGCTGGCGTTCGGTATCGGTTTCAAGGGCTAATGTGTCGTCGAGCAGTGCCAACAATCGCGCTTGCCATTGTTCCGGTGTCGCGGCTTTGGAGAGGTGCGACCAATAGTGTTCGAGCACCGCGACACAGGCCGCCAAGCGCCCCGCTAAATCGGCTTCAAGTCCGGCGACTTCGTCATACGGCCAGATCGATTGCCATTCGCCCGCATCACCGACCGCGTAGCCGAGCAACATCCGTCGCAGCCCAAACATCCAGCTATTCTCGTCGAACTTCGCGCCCAATCCCAAGGCTTCGCGGTGCGCTTGATGCAGCCCCCAACGCACGCCGCTGCCTTCGATCCAGCGCCGCAACAGGCCAATATCCGCTTGGCTAAAATCAAAGCGTCGTTGAAACGCGGGCACGTCAAGTAAGTCCAGTAATTCCACCCCCGAAAAGCGTAACTCGGGCAAGTGCAACAGGGTTTCGAGCGCGCGCCACAGCACCTGACTTTGCCGGTCGGCTTGATCGGAAATGGCATACGGAATATAGCGCGCGTCATCGCGGTCGAGATGGCCGAATACTGCTTCGACCAGCGGCGCATACGTTGCAAGATCGGGCATCATCACCATGACCTCGCGCGGCTGCAAATTCAGCGCCGGATCAGCAAACATATCGAGCAATTGATCATGCAGAATCTCGACTTCGCGCAGGGCGCTATGTGCGATATGAAATTCGATCGAGCGATCATCGGCGTGCACCGACCACGCTTCGACGCCGTTTTCGACATCGGGCGGGGCCTGTAAATCGCAAATCGACCACTGCACTTTTTGTAGCAAGGTGCTGGTGTCGGGTGCGGGTGGGGTGTCGTCGAATAGCTCAATATGGCCGAGTTCGGCTTGGTAGGCTGCCCAGCGCTCATCGTCGTTGAGCAAGCGAATAAAATCGCGGCCTTGCTTGCCCCACGCCGCCAATAAAGGATGGGTTTCGGTGTGCAAATGGCTGAGGTCGGCTAGTGCGGGCGGTTGATCCCAGCCGATTCGGGCATGGCCACGCGCGCGCGCTGCTTGGCGCAATACGAGGCGGCTTTCTTGAATATCGCCCCAGTAATGTCGGCAAGGATTGTGAATCGCCATGATGATTTGGCAATGGCGACTCAAGGCATACAGCGCTTCGACGGTCTGGGCAGGCAAGCTCGAAATGCCAAACACAATCACCCGTGGCGGGAGGTTTTTGAACGGATATTTTCGTGGTGCGTGCAGCTTCTCAACAAAGCGCTGATGCACCGCCGCGCGATGGGTGTGGGCATCGGCGGCAAGGCTGGCGCTAATTGCGCGCCACAGATGCGCTTGCCAAGCTTGATCGGGCGGCAGGTCGCGCCATTCTTGTTGGCCGTCTTGAATTTGGTCGCTGCCTGCCGCCCAGCGTTCGAGCCAGTCGGCGCGGTAGACTTGATATTGGTCGAATAAGTCAGCGAGTTGGGCGGCGAGTTGATAGTGTTTTTGGCCGTCGTCATCGTCTTCTAAAAAGGCCTTGAGTGGGCTGAGTTCGGGGCGCTGTACCCATGTCGGTAGCCAGCTATAGAGATGCCATGTCAGCGGCGCTTTATCAAACGGCGATTCTTCGGGAACGCTCTGGTGTCCCAGCACCTGACGATACATCCGCCACAAAAACCCCGACGGCAACTCAAACTGAATCCCTGCTGCGATGCGGGCGGCGCTGTGTTCGGCCAAATGGAGTTTCAGCCATTGCGCCATGCCTCGGCTATGCACCAGCACCACTTCATCTTCAAAGAGGCTCGGTAACGGCTGCTGTGTCATCCAACGGGTGATCAATTCGCACAGCGATTCGGCGCGATTATCGTGGATGAGCGTAAGGCCTTGGCCGATCGACATGGGCATGCTCCAAAGCAAAGTAAGGTCGAGAAAAAAATAGCCAGTCCGCATCGATCGGGCTGGCTACAGGCGCGGTCGTATCGAGCGTGCTTAAATGTGGTGATCCATTTCAAAGGCGGGCATGGCTTGTCCGGCCTGTCCGACAATTTTGGCGGGGACACCGGCGGCGGTGGCATGGGGCGGAATCGCTTCCAGCACAACGCTACCTGCGCCGATTTTTGCGCCATCGCCGACATGGATATTGCCGAGGATTTTCGCCCCCGCACCAATCAAGACTCCTGAGCCAATTTTCGGGTGACGGTCGCCGCACACTTTACCCGAACCACCTAGGGTGACGCCATGCAGAATTGAAACATCATTGCCGATCACGGCCGTTTCGCCGACCACAAAGCCGGTGCCATGATCCAGCATCACGCCACATCCGATTTTGGCGGCGGGGTGAATATCGACGCCCGAGACTTCCGAAATGCGATTTTGCAAAAATAACGCCAGCGTTTTGCGATCTTGTTGCCACAGCCAATGGGTAATGCGGTAGCACTGAATCGCGTGAAAGCCTTTGAAAAACAAAAACGGCGTCGCGTAATTGCCGCAGGCGGGGTCGCGTTCAAAGTGGGCGCGAATATCCGCGCGGGCCGCTTCGACCAGCTTGGGTTCGGCTTCGTAGGCTTCGTGAAACAGCTCCAACAAGGCGCGCCCATCCATTACATCACACAGCAATTTGCTCGATAAATGAAAAGCCAGCACATCTTGAAAGCGGCTATGCCGCAAGACGGTCATGTGCAAAAAACTGGCGAGCAAGGGTTCGGCGGCGGCCGCTTGGGCGACATCGTGCCGAATGCTATTCCAGATCGGATCATCTTCTTGTATGGACATGGTGAGTCATCCTGTCATCGCCAAAAAACAAGAACGGATGGGGGCGAGCCATCCGTTACCAGCCTTCGCCCCGAGCACAATCGGGGGCGGAGGTGTCTTAGCCTAAGCGGGCAAAGTGCCGCGCCAGTTGGGCGCGCACTTGGTTGGGCGCGGTGCCACCGAGGTGGTCGCGTGCTGCCAACGAGCCTTCCGGCGTCAAAACGGTAAAGACATCGGCTTCGATCAACGCCGAGAAGCCTTGCAAGACTTCGAGCGACAAATCGGCCAGATCGCAGCGATTTTGCTCGGCATGACGCACCGCACGGGCGACCACTTCATGACTATCGCGGAACGGCACGCCTTTGCGCACCAAATAGTCGGCCAAGTCGGTTGCGGTGGCGAAGCCTTGCAAGACGGCCGCGCGCATCGCTTCGGGTTTCACGGAAATGCCGCGCACCATATCGGCGTAAATCCGCAGGGTATCGACCAAGGTATCAACGGTGTCGAAGAGCGGTTCTTTGTCTTCTTGGTTGTCTTTGTTGTAGGCCAGCGGCTGCGATTTCATCAGCATGATCAGGCCCATCAAATGACCGGTCACGCGGCCAGATTTACCGCGCACCAACTCGGGCACGTCGGGGTTTTTCTTTTGCGGCATGATCGAGCTGCCGGTGCAGAAGCGGTCGGCAATATCAATAAAGCCCACGCGCGGGCTCATCCACAAAATCAATTCTTCGGACAAACGTGATAGGTGAATCATCACCAAGCTGGCAGCGGAGACAAATTCAATCGCAAAGTCGCGGTCGCTCACAGCGTCGAGCGAGTTTTGGCACACTTGCTCAAAACCCAACAGGCTGGCGGTGTATTCGCGGTCGATTGGGAACGTGGTTCCAGCCAGCGCCGCCGCGCCCAGCGGCAGACGGTTGACCCGTTTGCGGCAGTCCGTCATGCGCTCGGCGTCGCGCATCAACATTTCGACATAGGCCAAAAGGTGATGACCAAACGTCACCGGCTGGGCGACTTGCAGATGGGTAAAGCCGGGCATCACGGTGTCGGCGTGTTGCTGGGCCAGTTCAGCCAACGCGCGTTGCACGTCTTCGAGCAAGGTCACAATGGCGTCGATGGCCGAGCGCAAATACAGACGGATATCGATGGCGACTTGGTCGTTGCGGCTGCGGCCGGTGTGTAGGCGTTTACCGGCATCGCCGATTTTGTCGGTTAGGCGTTTTTCGATGTTCATGTGAACGTCTTCGAGATCGACGCTCCATTCAAAGCCGCCGGCGCGGATGTCTTCGAGAATTTCGCTCATGCCTTGGCGAATCGCGGCCAAGTCGTCGTCGGAGAGCATCCCCGCGCGATTGAGCATATTGGCGTGGGCCAGCGAGCCTTCGATATCGAATTCGGCCATGCGTTTATCAAAATTGACCGACGCGGTATAGGTTTTCACCAATTCAGAAACCGGTTCGGAAAAACGACCCGACCAAGCGTGTGTATCTTGCATAACAGGAATTCCAATGTTGAGAATGATTGGGCAGACAGATGGGGGGATTATAGGGGATGGCACGCGGTGGGGGCGAGCGCCTGCCGCCGCGCCAAAAGCGAAGCGGGCTATCTAGGGGGCGACATTGTGCATTTTGTCACTGTTCCTCGCCGCGACTCTCGCGCACAATCCGCGTTTTCTCCTCAAACGAGTGTTCGCTCATGTCGGCTTCGCGTAGTGATTGGCGCAGTATCGCGGCTTTTGTGTTGTTGATTTTAATCTGGGCTTACAACTGGATCGTGATGAAGGTCGCGCTGCAGGAGGCGGGGCCGGTGACGTTTTCGTTTTTGCGCACCGTGGTCGGGTTGGTGAGTTTGTTTGGGGTGATGCTGGTGTTGCGTAAGCCGCTCAAGCCGCAAGCGGTGTGGCCGTCTGTGGGCTTGGGTTTGCTGCAGACGTCGGCGTATACCATCGCGATTGTGATGGCCTTGGTCAGTGGCGGCGCGGGTAAAACGGCGGTGCTGGTGTTTACGATGCCGTTTTGGACACTATTGCTGTCGCGCTTGTTTTTAGATGAGCCGGTGCATCGGCGGCAATGGTTTGCGGTGTTGCTGGCGTTTTCGGGTTTGATGCTGATTATTCAGCCGTGGCAGCTTCAAGGCTCGCTGTTGAGTCAAATTTTGGCGATTGCGGGCGGGTTTTTATGGGCGGCCAGCTCGGTGTTTGCCAAGCGTTTACGCGCCGCGCATACCGTGGATTCGCTGTCGCTGACGACATGGCAAATGGTGTTTGGCATTGTGCCGCTGGCTTTATTTGCGTGGTGGACGCCAGAGCAGGCCACGGTGTGGTCACCGAGCTTTATGTGGGCTTTGTTTTACTCGGGGGCGTTGTCCACCGGCTTGGGGTGGTTGCTGTGGATGAGTTTGCTCAACCGTCTGCCCGCGAACACTGCGAGCCTGAATGCCTTGGCAATTCCGGTGGTGGCGGTGAGTTGCGCCGCGCTGCAGTTGAACGAATGGCCGCAGCCTTTGGAATTAGGCGGCATGGTGACGGTGGCAGCGGGTTTGTGGTTGCTTTCAAGGGTGCGGGGCTAGTCTAAGAGTGCGCGGCCGTCGGCGGCCAGTGTTATGATTGCGTTTTTCGTTTTTGGCCCTGATTGCTTACGATGCTCAATCGCCGCCCTCGTCGTTCTATGAGCCAGATCAACGTCGTGCCTTATATCGATGTGATGTTGGTGCTCCTCGTGATTTTTATGGTGACCGCGCCAATGTTTACCCCCGGCGTGATCAATCTCCCGAGCGTGGGGAAAAGCGCGCAGGTCAATACCGAACCGCTGCAAATCGTCATCGAAAAAGATGGCGCGTTCTCGATGAGCGACAAAGGTAAAAGCGAATCCATCGCCTCTCTGGCCGATTTGGTGCCCGCTGTTCAAAACAAGTTGCTCGATGAACGCGAACGGCCGGTGGTGATTTCTGCTGATAAAACCATCGTGTACGAAAAAGTCATGGACGTGATGTCCGCCCTGCAAAAAGCCGATATTCAACGTGTCGGCTTGCTCGTCAAATCGGAATCATGAGTTCACACGATTCACAACAAACCCTTGTTGGCGCACTGGTTTCGATCGCCCTGCATTTATTGATCGCGCTGGCGCTAACCTTGTCTTTTTTTAGCGAAAAGCAGAACAAAAAAGTCGCGCCGCCGGTCGCGATTGAACTGTGGTCTGCGCCGCCGCCTGCGAGCGGTGCGCGTCAAGAAGCGGCCGCCAGTCGTGCTGCCAAAGCGCCGCCTGCCGAGCCAAAGCCCGAGCCTAAATCTGCGCCGAAGCCCGAGCCAAAACCCGAACCGACGCCTGCGCCGGAACCCGAACCCGCGCCCAAATTACCGCCGGTGAAACTTGCGCCACCGGTTTCGCAGGCGCGACCTGATATCGCTTTTAAAGATAAAAAAGTCGAAAAAGAACACAAAAAACCGGAACCCGAACCCGAGAAGAAAAAGCCCGAAGAGAAAAAACCGGAGCCTGAGAAGAAGAAACCTGAGCCTGAGAAGAAAAAGCCGGAACCTGAAAAGAAACCGGAGCCAGAAAAGAAAAAAGTCGAAGAGAAAAAACCTGAGCCGGAGAAGAAAAAGCCCGAGCCAGAAAAGAAAAAGGTTGAGGACAAAAAGCCTGAGCCTGAAAAGAAAAAACCCGAAGAAAAGAAAGTAGAAGAGAAAAAGCCCGAGAAGAAAAAAGAACCCGAAGCCAAGCCCGAGCCGAAAAAAGCCGAGCCGGATAAAAAAGCCGATGCCAAAAAGGCTGACGCTAAATCCGATAGCAAATCGGACGCAAAAGACAGTAAGAAATCGGACAGCAGCAGCGATAAAAAGGCAGAAAAACCCAATCCTAAAGCCGAAACCGGCCCTGCAACGAAAGGCACCGGAACGGGTGCGGCGGGCGATGGCAAGAGCACCAAGCCAGCCAAGGTGAATAATCCTTTCGCCGATGATTTGCTGGCGGATTTGGACAGCACCAA
>CAZWRK010000067.1:0-6866 GCA_964635875.1 uncultured Aquaspirillum sp. | reverse complement strand
GCAGTCATTCGGGTGCGGGTGAATATGCGGCGAAAGTGATTTCGCGGGTGCGGCCGTTGGTCAAAGTTCCCGACGATATTCATGGCAACCCCAAAGCGGTGGTCGAAGTGACCTTGTTGCCAAGTTTGGAAGTGCGGGACGTGAAGCTTTTGCAGTCCAGCGGCAATGATCAATATGATGAAGCGGTGCAAAAAGCGGTGCTTGCGGCACGGATATTCCCACCCTTGCCTGCTGGGATGAACTTCTCGGAAGTACGCAAAATTAAACTGGAATTCCGGCCTAAATAATCCGGCCTGCTAAATCACCTTTAAAGGAAGGGCGACCGTGAAAAGAATCAAAGCATTATGGAATGTGGCATGTGTGATGGCGGCGGGCTTGGTGCTGTTTGCCAACACCGCGCGCGCCGATATGACCATTGAAATTGTCGGGGGCGGTGCCAATCGGCATCCCGTCGCGATTGTGCCTTTTGGGCTTGAAAATGCCTTACCCGGTGGCTTGAGTGCCATTATTAATAGCGATTTGGCACGCACCGGCGAATTCCGCATGATCGACACTAAAACGGTCGCGAATCAGCCGGTGGCCGCAAATCAAATTGACTGGCCGGCATGGGCGCCCACCGGCGCGATGGCGATTGCGGTGGGTCGAGTGGTGGCGCAAAACGCCGGCCAAGTGACGGTCGAATTTAGCTTGGTCGATGCAGCACGCAAGCAGGTGTT
The DNA here is from genome assembly GCA_964635875.1 of uncultured Aquaspirillum sp. GTDB lineage: Bacteria > Pseudomonadota > Gammaproteobacteria > Burkholderiales > Aquaspirillaceae > CAZWRK01. The sequence goes on along the minus strand of CAZWRK010000067.1, from coordinate 6,150 downwards.
GACCAGTAGCACCTTTTCGATTGCGCCGAATCAGTCACGCGCTTTAGCGCACACCATCGCCGACATGATTTATCAAGCGCTGACCGGTCAGCGTGGCTTGGCGAATACCAAAATTGCCTATGTGTTGAAGCAAGGCAAGATGTTCTCGTTGCAAGTGGCTGATTCCGACGGCGGCAACCCGCAAACGATTCTGCGTTCTTCGGAGCCGATTATTTCGCCGACATGGAGTCCTGATGGCGGTCGTTTGGCGTATGTCTCGTTTGAAACCAAAAAGCCGGTGGTGTATGTCCACATGTTGGCGAATGGTTATCGTAAGGCTGTTGCAAGCTTTAAGGGGTCTAATTCAGCCCCCGCGTTTTCGCCTGATGGCAGTCGCTTGGCGGTCGTGTTGACCGGCGAGGGCAATTCTCAGATTTATCAGATTCCTGCTGATGGCGGCGCGGCTAGCCGTTTGAGCTTTAGTCAGGGCATTGACACCGAACCCGCGTATTCTGCCGATGGCAGTCGGATTTTGTTCACCTCCGACCGCGCAGGTGGCCCGCAGGTGTATGCGATGTCTGCGAGTGGTGGTGCGGCGACGCGCCTGACCTATGAGGGCAACTACAATGTGTCGCCTGCGGTCAGCCCCGATAATCAAGCATTTGCCTTTGTCCGCCGTGAAGGTGGACGTTATAAGGTAATGCTGCAAGAATTTGGGGGCGGGCCTGCCAATCAAATCGGCACGGGTCCTTATGATGAATCTCCGAGCTTTGCGCCCAATGGCAAACTGGTGCTGTATGCCAGCGAGTCAGGTGGACGGGGTGTACTGTATACCGTCAGCCGCGATGGTCAGACGCGTACGAAGCTGACAACACCGGGTGGTGAAATTCGTGCTCCAGCTTGGGGGCCGTTCCCGCCGCGCTAATTCTCAATCGGTGGGCAGTTGTGATGGCACGACGTGTGTCGCTAAACGTATAGAGAGGTCTTAAAGATGTGGAAAAAAATTCTGATGGCAGTGATGGTCACCGGCGCTTTGGCGGCGTGTTCTAGCACCAAGCCGGTGGATGGCGCTGCAGGTAACGGCATGAACGGAATGAACGGCATGAATGGTGCCAACGGCTCCGGCATGGATGGCGGGATGGGCATCAACGGCTCGGGAATGAACGGCGCGAATGGGGCCAATGGCAGTCTTGATCCGCTGAAAGATCCGGCCAATATCTTGTCCAAACGCAGCGTGTACTTTGACTTTGACAGCTCTGCCATCAATGCCGCAGCGAAGCCGATTGTCGAAGCGCATTCGGTGTATCTGAAGAAAAACACCGCCCGTAAAGCGGTGATTCAAGGCAATACCGATATTCGCGGCAGCAGCGAATATAACTTGGCCTTGGGTCAGCGCCGCGCCGAGAGCGTCAAAAAAATGATGCGTGTGTTGGGCGTGCCTGAAGCACAACTTGAAGCGGTGAGCTTCGGTAAAGAAAAACCGCGTGCAAGCGGCACCACCGAAGCGGATCACGCTGAAAACCGTCGCGACGACATCGTTTACGACGGCGAGTAATCGCTTTCGCGCATGCGTTGGCGCTGACTGCCTCATCTGGCGGCAGCGCCTTTTCCCTTTCTTGTCGCTACGATATTGCCCATGAAAACACCTCTGTCTATTTTGTGCGTCCTCCTTTTTGCTGGTTGTGCCAGCGTCTCGGATGTGGACGATACTCGCCGGCGTTTATCAGAAGTTGATCAGCGCGCCCAAAATCGTTTGACCGAGCTTGAAAGCAAAATCGGCAACGAAAAATTGCTGGAAATGGTCAATCAGGTCGAGCGCCTGACGGTGGAAAACGCCAAAATGCGCGGCGATATTGAGCTGCTGAACTACAATTTGCAAACCACTCAAAAGCGCCAAAACGATCTGTATAACGATCTGGATCAGCGTCTTGCGCCGCTCGAAGGCGGCACGGCGCGGCCGGTCGCTTCTGCTCCCGCGACCAGCGCCTCTACGCCAGCGGCGAGCACGACCGCCGCACCGGCGACTGCAGCCGCCAGCAATACCAGCGCTGCAAATGCGGAAGCGGTGAGTGCCGAGTTTAATAAGGCTTTGGACATTTTGCGGGCGCGTAACTTTGCTGCAGCTGTGACCGCACTCAAAGGTTTTATCAGCAAGAATCCCGAAGCGCGCCAAGCGGCCGATGCTCAGTATTGGCTCGGCGTGGCCTACACCGCCGAAAAGCAATATCAGTTAGCCGCCACGACGCAGCAAAAATTTGTTGATGCTAACCCCGAGCATGCCAAAGTGCCCGAAGCACTGCGCAATATCGGCAACTGCTATAGCGAATTAGGCAATGCCAGCGCGGCCAAAGCCAGCTGGGACAAGCTTTTGCGCCGCTTCCCAAAGAGCGACGCAGCCGCCAAAGTTCGCCAACAACAGGCGAAAAACTAAGGGTTTATTACGCTTTTCCTCAAAAAGCATTCACGGCCACTCTTCGGACTGGCTTACCATCACGTTTTTTCTGAGCATCTCGACATGGTACACATCGGCATCGTCATGGGCAGCAATAGCGACTGGCCTGTTATGGAAAACGCCGCCCGCTTTCTCAAGCAATTCGACATTTCCTTTGAAACCCGCGTGGTTTCTGCGCATCGCACACCGGAGCTTTTATTTGAGTACGCCGACAGTGCTGAAGCGCGCGGCCTAAAAGCCATTATTGCCGGTGCAGGCGGGGCGGCTCATTTGCCGGGGATGCTGGCAGCTAAAACCCATGTACCGGTATTGGGCGTGCCGGTGCCGAGCAAATACTTGCGCGGCGAAGATTCTTTATTGTCGATTGTGCAAATGCCCAAAGGCATTCCCGTCGCGACGTTTGCGATTGGTGAAGCGGGTGCAGCGAATGCGGCCCTGTTTGCGGTGGCGATGTTGGCGACAACCGACCCCGTGTTGGCGGAAAAATTAAAAGCCTTCCGCGAAGCGCAAAAGCAAACCGTGCTGGCGATGGAACTCCCTGAGGTGGACGCATAATGGCGCATGCAATTCTTCCACCCGCCATGCTGGGCATTTTGGGCGGCGGGCAGCTCGGGCGGATGTTTACCGTCGCGGCCAAAACCATGGGTTATCGCGTCACCGTGCTCGATCCCGATGAAAATGCCCCCGCCGCTGAGTTTGCTGACGTGCATTTGTGCGCGCCTTTCAACGACCGCGCCGCGCTCGAAACGATGGCCAAAACCTGTGCCGCCGTCACCACCGAATTCGAAAACGTCAACGCCGACTCCATGCGCTTTTTGGCGCAAAGCACTCGGGTCAGTCCGTCCGGTGATTGCGTGGCGATTGCTCAAGATCGCATCCAAGAAAAAAGTTGGATCAACAAAGCCGGTTTGCGAACTGCTCCGTATTTGGCGATTGAGTCGGTCGAACAGCTGGCCTGCGATTTAACACCGTACTTGCCCGGCATCCTCAAAACCGCGCGCTTGGGCTACGACGGCAAAGGCCAAGTCCGTGTGAAAACTGCCGAAGAGGCGCGCGCCGCGTATGCCGATTTGGGCGGCCAAGCCTGTGTGCTCGAAAAAATGCTGCCGCTGAAATTGGAAGTGTCGGCGATTGTGACCCGCGTTAGCGCGGCACAGATGACCTGTTTTCCCGTTGCTGAAAACCGCCACGAAAATGGCATTCTCGATGAGTCGATTGTGCCTGCACGGATTGCACCCGATCTAGCGCAACAGGCGCAAGCGATGGCGATGCAGCTCGCAGAAGCCCTGAATTACGTCGGCGTGTTGGCGGTCGAATTCTTTGTGTTGGACGATGATGCTTTAGTGATTAATGAAATCGCCCCGCGTCCGCACAACTCCGGCCACTACACCATTGACGCTTGTGTCACCGACCAATATCAGCAACAAGTGCGCGCCATGTGCCATCTGTTGCCGGGCGATTGCCGTTTGCTGTCGCCGGTGGTGATGGTGAATCTGTTGGGTGATGTATGGGGCAGTCAGGGTCAAGCACCGAATTGGGCGGTTCTGAGCGAAGCGCCGAATATTCATCTGCATTTATATGGCAAACGCGAAGCGCGTGCCGGTCGCAAAATGGGCCACTTCACGGTGCTGGCCGCGCAAGTCGAAGACGCGCTGGATCAAGCGCGAGCGATTAAAGACACCCTGTAACCTCGCCCGACTCTGTTTTAAGGATTGTTTATGAGCCAGCTTTCTAGTCTTAAAAAAATCTACTCCGGCAAAGTGCGGGATTTGTACGAAATTGACGATCGGCGGATGTTGATGGTCGCTTCGGATCGCTTGTCTGCTTTTGACGTGATTTTGGACGACCCGATTCCGGGTAAAGGTCAAATTTTGACCGCCATTTCAAACTTCTGGTTTGAGCAACTCAAAGATTTGGTACCGAATCATCTGACCGGCGATACCCCTGAATCGGTGGTGAGCGCAGATGATGTGCCGCTGGTTGAGGGGCGCGCAGTGGTCGCAAAACGCCTCAAGCCGGTTGCGGTCGAAGCGATTGTGCGCGGCTATTTGGCCGGTTCGGGCTGGAAGGAATATCAGAAGTCCGGCACCGTGTGCGGTATCGCATTACCCGCGGGCTTGAAAGAATCCGCCAAACTGCCGCAACCGATTTTCACGCCTTCGACCAAAGCCGCTGTGGGCGATCACGACGAAAACATTAGCTTTGCGCAGTGTGAGCAAGTGATCGGTGCCGAATTGGCCGCCAAAGTCCGTGATACCGCGATTGCCTTGTATGTGGCGGCTGCCGAATATGCGGCGACACGCGGCATCATTATTTGCGATACCAAGTTTGAATTTGGCTTGGATGAAGATGGCACTTTGGTGCTGATGGATGAGGCGTTAACGCCGGACTCGAGCCGGTTCTGGCCTGCCGAAAGCTATGCCGAAGGCACCAATCCGCCGTCGTTCGATAAGCAGTTTGTGCGGGATTGGCTCGAAGCGAGCGGCTGGAATAAACAAGCGCCCGCCCCGACCGTTCCGCTCGAAGTTCGCGAAAAAACCGCTGAAAAATATCGCGAAGCCCTCGTTAAACTGACCGCCTAAGCGCCTGCTTTGGCTAGATTGACAATCTCTTCGAGATAGTTGGCAAACATCGGGAAGGCGTGGTTTCCGCCTTGCTCGATGCTTTGCCGACAACCTGCGTAGTATTCAATGCCCGCTTGGGCGTCAAGCGTTTCATCTTCGGTACACGTCAGCAACCAATAACGATCGGCCTGAATGCTGTCCGGCTCTAAACCGGCAAGGGTGTGGGGAAAATCGGGTTTGACGATCACGGTTTCACCGCTGTGGTAATGGGTGTGCACCCCGACAAAATGTTGTGCGCGTTCATAGGGGCGCACCGCCGGATTGATCAACACCGCTGGAGCATTCCATTTTTCGGCCAAAACCGTGGCATAAAATCCCCCCAGCGAACTGCCGACCAGTAAAAACGGCGCAAAATCCAAGTCAATAATCTCGGCTTCGGCGTGCAAAATTGCGGTGAGCGGATCGACCGGCAATGCTGGCGCATGAAAATACGCGCCGAGTCCCTGTGCTTCCATATATTCACGCAATTGTTCGGCTTTGCCCGCGCGCGGCCCTGATAAAAAACCATGTAGATAAATAATGTGCTGCATTGTGTGCCTTGCCGTGAGGAAAAAATTCATCAAATTTTACGCTTTTTTCGCCGTAATCCGCTTATTCTGCTTGCATGAGGTCTGGCCCATTTTTCTCTTGGAGAACGTTCATGTATCAAAATATCGTGGTGGCAGTGGATAGCAGTGCTTTGGCGCGTCAAGCGTTGACCCATGCGGTGTGTTTGGCGCGGCAGGCGCAGGCGACGTTACATGTGGTGCATGTCGTCAATATGTATGAACTGGTTTTTGAGGACAGCAGCCAACGCGACGGCATGAAGGCGCGGATGATGGCCGAGCGCCACGGCGAAGAAGTGCTGACAACGATTTTAAGCGAGGTCGATGCGGGCACCGTGACGCATCGCACCAAGGTGTTGGAGTGCTGGGGGGCAGGCTCCGAGATTGCTAAAATTTTGCTCAGCTACGCCAACGAACAAGCCGCCGATATGATGGTGATGGGCACGCATGGCCGCACCGGTTTGGCGCATTTGTTGATGGGCAGCGTGGCTGAGTCCGTCTTGCGTGAAGCGAAAGTGCCGGTGGTGATTGTGCGCGCGGCGGATTGATT
>CAZWRK010000066.1:0-21534 GCA_964635875.1 uncultured Aquaspirillum sp. | reverse complement strand
AGGACAATGCGACCGAGGCGGAAGCGCGGGAGAGTTCTTCCATCGCGACGATGTGCGCGAGGTAGCCCATGTTTGCGCCGCCGTATTCTTCATCGACGGTGATGCCCAGCAAGCCCATCTCCCCAAATTTTTTCCAGAGGTCTTCTGGGAAGAGGTTGTCGTGATCAATGGCCGCGGCGCGGGGCGCAATTTCGTTATTGGCAAAATTGCGCACGGTGTCGCGCAGCATGTCGAGGTCTTCACCGAGGTCAAAGGGCAGGCTGTTCATGGGGTTTCTTCTCCGTTGAATTCGTTTTGTTCCTCTAATTTAAGTTACGCTAACGTAAGCGTCAATTATGTTTTGGTAAAAAATCGCTGTGTGGTCAAAAAAACATCAGTTTTGGTCTTCGGTGAACCCTTCGATGACGTGGCGGCAGTGCTCTTCGAGGCGGTCTATTTCATCCAAAATTTGGTCAATATCATGTTTTTGTTGTTCGAGCTGGCGACGGCGTGCGGAAATGGCCGCGAGCAGTTTGAGGGACTGGCTTGCCTCATCGCGAGAGGCATCGTAGAGGTCGATGATTTCGCGTATTTCATTGATTGATAAACCAATTCTTTTGCCGCGCAAAATGAGTTTGAGGCGGGCGCGGTCGCGTCTTGAAAAGACTCTTTGCCGCCCTTCGCGCTGCGGTGTAATCAAGCCTTGCTCTTCGTAAAAACGCAAGGTGCGGAGTGTGGTGCCGAGTTCTTCTGCGAGCTCACTAATACTGTAGCTATTTTTCACGATTGTGCGTCCTAAATGGTGTGGGTTTCAAAGTCGGCTTGATGGTTGCGCACTTGTTGAGGGCTTGTGCTTACGTTAACGTAATAGTAAGTTAATGCCTATTGTTTACACTGAGTCCATAAAAATAAAGACGTTTGTTGCGAGTTTATCGACATGTACGGAGACAACATCGATGTCCGCTTTACCTAGTTATGTGCACGGCGCGCATGCAACGCCCCTGATTGGCCAAACGATCGGCCAATTTTTTGATGCGATCTGCCAGCAATTTGCCGATCGACCTGCGTTGGTGGTGCGTCACCAATCTATTCGCTGGACGTACGCAGAGTTTCACCAGCAGGTCGAAAATTTGGCCTGCAGTTTACTGCGTTTGGGTCTGAAACCGGGTAGCCGAATTGGGATTTGGTCGCAAAATAATAGCGAGTGGGTTTTAACGCAATTTGCGACAGCAAAAGCCGGTCTGACGCTGGTCAATATTAATCCGGCGTATCGCCGTGCGGAATTGGAGTACGCGCTGAATAAAGTCAGCTGCGAGGCGTTGATTGTGTCGCCTGCCTTTAAGTCCAGCGATTATCTAGAGATGTTGTATGACTTAGCGCCGGAGTTAAAGGTGTGTGCAGCGGGTGAATTGCATGCGCCGCGTTTACCGGCATTGCGTTGGGTGATTCGGCTGGGTGAGGGGCAAAGCCGTGGCATGTTGAATTTCCCTGAGTTGTTGACCGCGGCTTCGGAGGGTGAGCGGGCGGCCTTGGCCGAGATTGGGCAAGGGCTGCAATTTGATGATCCCATCAATATTCAATTTACGTCGGGTACAACAGGGCATCCCAAAGGCGCGACGTTATCGCACCACAATATTCTGAATAATGGCTTTTTTGTCGGCGAGGCGATGCGCCTCTCTGCACAAGATCGGCTCTGTATTCCGGTGCCGCTATATCATTGTTTCGGCATGGTGTTGGGCAATTTGGCCTGTGTGACACATGGCGCAGCGATGATTTATCCCTCGGAAGCGTTTGATCCGTTGGCCGCATTAGAGACCGTTGAGCTGGAAAAATGCACTGCTTTGCACGGCGTGCCGACCATGTTTATTGCCATGCTCGATCATCCCGAATTTGAAGAGTATGACTTGTCTTCGTTGCGTACCGGCATCATGGCGGGCAGCCCGTGCCCGATTGAGGTGATGAAGCGGGTGGTGTCAGAAATGCACATGGAGGAAGTCACCATCGCTTACGGTATGACCGAAACTAGCCCCGTGAGTTTTCAAAGTGCCACTGACGATCCGCTTGAAAAACGTGTCGCGACCGTTGGGCGGATTCATCCGCATGTTGAAGTCAAAATTATTGATGTCGAAGGGCGGATTGTGCCGCGCGGACAGACCGGCGAGCTGTTAACCCGTGGCTACTCGGTGATGCTGGGCTATTGGCAAGACGAGACGCGCACGGCTGAGGCGATTGACGCAGCAGGTTGGATGCATACCGGTGATTTGGCGGTGATGGATGCGGAGGGGTACTGCAATATTGTCGGGCGCGTCAAAGATATGGTGATTCGGGGCGGGGAGAATATTTATCCGCGTGAAATTGAAGAGTTTTTGTATCGTCATCCCAAAGTGCAAGATGTTCAGGTGATCGGCGTGCCGGATCGTAAATTTGGCGAAGAGCTGTGTGCGTGGATCAAGCTCAAAGAAGGCGCGACATGTGACGATGATGAGATTCGCGCGTTTTGTAAGGGACAAATCGCACATTACAAAATTCCGCGCTATATCGAGTTTGTCGAAAGCTTCCCAATGACGATTACCGGAAAAATCCAAAAATTCGTGATGCGTGACCAAATGAAAGACAAGCTCGGTTTGGAGGAAAGTCAAACAGCATAATTTGATCTAAAAAAGCATTTTTTCCTCTCTCGCACGTTCTCCAGATGATGGGGGCGTGCGTTTTTTTGCGTGGGGTGAAGAGGTCGCCGCTCATCGCACCTTTTAATGGCGGCATCCCGACCCCCTTGGTTTGATTATTCCACTCTGAGTTTCGCGACGCCTTTTTGGATTCGGCCGACGGTCGTGTCAATCTCCACCGCTAGGACCGCCATTCGTGCGACGAGGCCATCGTTTTCTCGGGCTGCATCCGCGACCTGCTCGACTTGCGCGTCAATTGCATTCGCTGCATCGGCCTGCGTATGGAGTCCTTGGGCAATGGCTGCAACCACGTTAACGGCTTCGTGAACCGAGTGTGCAATCTCCGAAATAGAGTGTTGTACTTCACCTGTCAGCGTGACGCCCCGACCGACTGATTCGACCATGCCATCCATGCTGGAAACTGCTACCGTTTTGCTGTCCTGAATGCCTTGGATGACTTGCTGAATCTCGGTCGTGGCCTGCGCGGTGCGTTCGGCGAGTTTGCGCACTTCGTCCGCGACCACCGCAAAGCCACGACCTTGTTCACCGGCGCGGGCGGCTTCAATTGCAGCGTTGAGCGCGAGTAGATTGGTCTGTTCAGCAATGGCTTGAATGACGTTCACAATGCCTGACACTTGATCTGTCGCCGCACCCAGTTGTTCGATACGTTTAGCGGTATCGCGGATGGTGCCTGCCATGGCATTCATTTCGGCCATCGTATTGGCGATGATCGCATTGCCGTCCGCGGCCACTTTTTCGGTTTCGGTGGTGATTTCGTGTGCGCGCTGTGCACTGTCATTGCTCTGCGCGACATTCTCGGCGAGCGTGCGTGCGCGCTCGGCCATTTGCTGCGAGGTTTGACTTTGTCGCGCAGATTGTTGCTTCACGTTCTGCGATAAATTCGACAATTCACTGCAGACGCCTTTGATGGCGACCGCCTCATGCGCCACGGTACCGATGAGATCTGCTAGGGAAGCTCGCATTGAGACGATGCTTTCAAACAGCGGGCTGGGCTCGCCTTCTGCAGGTTCCAGATGGGTTGCTAAATCGCCATGTCCAATCGTTTCTGCCAGCATCGCGACCAAGGCCGCTTCCATTGTTTCGCTGCGCATACGGCGGGCAAATAGCACTAATACGGCCGTTTCTGCGACTACAAACGCGGCATGCACGAGCACGATCCAAAAATTACCCGTGCTGGGGTAGGCAAATACCGGTACTTGGCTGTCCTGCATGAAGTAAAAGCTCACATGGTGAACTGCAATCACGGCTGCAGCTAACACGATTGGCCTCCAGTCACGGTAGGACAGCAGAAAAGCCAGAAAACAGAAAATGGCAAAATGAAATTCGATCATCCCTCGCGCTTGATGAATCATCAGCGCAGAAAACACCATCAACGATACCGCGACCGCGAGGCGGGTATACAGCGCACCAGGTTGGGAAAGGCGTTGTAGTGCGAATGGCACGCCCGCAGCAGGGATGCCGACCAGCAGGGCTTCGAGCCAAGTTCCATGCCACGGTGCCAGCAATAGACTGACCGCTAACAATGACCACAGCACGCGTGTCAGCGTCTTATCTGCTTCGCCACGTAGCTGGCCGATACGCTCCTTGATGCTCATGACAGACATGGCTTCTCCTTAGTGATTGTTTTTGGTGATGAGATTTACTGACAAAGCTGAACCCCAAATTTCAGGACGGCTTGCCAGTTCAACAGGAGAATGCTGCCGATGGCGTATAACAGCCAACCCCAGAATAACCATCGGGTATACGCTGTGGCTTTGGTGTTTTTTTGCATAAAAAAATCGTTTCTGCCGTATCAGTTTGTAGAATTATATAACATTAATTTATTGGTTATTCTGTGTGTCTACGCATTTGTGCTGCAGGGCGGAACGATTTTGTTTGTTGTGGCGAACATGACCCAGTCCGATGGCCGGTCGCAAGGGTCGGCTTTTAGATTTGTATGAAATCATTTTCTTAGTGAATTTCTCTTAAAAATCGTTTTCGGTTGCGTTTTTGTATCGAATGTTGCGGCGCAGCATTATTTTATTTTGTGCATTAGGGTAAACCCTAATGCGGAATACCCTAATGGTTTCGTTCGCGTAAAGCCTCTAATGTTTGATTTCACAAGGCTGTTATTTCACTCTTTTACAGAAATTGAGTGATGAGCAGCACAATATAAAAACTGAAATCACGGTAATTTTGAGGAGAACTCTCGATGAAATTCAAACTTTCTGCATTGATGGTTGCCATTGGCTTGGCATCGGCTCCAGCGGCATTTGCTGCAGGCGAAATTGTTATTAAGTTCAGCCATGTGGTGGCACAAGACACCCCTAAAGGCAAAGCGGCCGAGTACTTCAAAAAGCTGGCAGAAGAACGCACCAAAGGTAAAGTGCAAGTTCAGGTTTATCCGAATAGCCAGCTCTACAAAGATAAAGAAGAACTGGAAGCGCTTCAGTTGGGTGCGGTGCAAATGTTGGCACCGTCGCTGGCCAAATTTGGTCCTTTGGGCGTGAAAGAATTCGAAGCCTTCGATTTACCGTATATTTTTGATAACTACGCTGAGTTGCACAAAGTGACGCAAGGTCCGGTCGGTCAGCAAATGTTGTCCAAGCTCGACAGCAAAGGCATTAAAGGTCTGGCATTTTGGGATAACGGCTTCAAGCAATTCTCTGCGAATAAGCCTCTAAAAACCCCGGCTGATTTGCGCGGCCAAAAAATGCGGATCCAGTCTTCTAAAGTCTTAGAAGCGCAAATGCGTGCAGTCGGTGCGATCCCGCAAGTCATGGCGTTCTCTGAAGTGTACCAAGCGCTACAAACTGGCGTGGTCGATGGTACAGAAAACCCCGTCTCAAACTTCTACACCCAAAAAATGCACGAAGTGCAAAAGCACATGACGATGACCAACCATGGTTATTTGGGCTATGCGGTGATTGTGAACAAAAAATTCTGGGACGGCTTGCCTGCTGATGTGCGCACCACTTTAGAAGGCGCGATGAAAGACGCGACGAAATACGCCAACCAAGTGGCTGAGCAGAAGAGCAATGAAGATCTGGAAGCTGTGAAAAAATCTGGGAAAACACAGGTTTATGTCCCAACCGCCGCAGAAAAAACCGCATGGAAACAAGCTTTTGTGCCAGTGCATAAGAGCATGGAAGGCCGTATCGGTGCGGATCTGATCAAGTCGATCTACAAAGAAACTGGTTTTACTGCGAACTAATTGTTCCATTAAGGCTTCAATAAAGGGCGTGTGTTCTGGCAAGGCAGTTGAGTCGATATCGCTGCGATGTTTGCCGAGAACAGACGCCCTTCTGTATCAGGAGTGGGATTATGTTAAAGCTTCTTGATCGTCTCGAAGAAATCATCATTGCATCACTGATTGGCGGTGCAACGCTCATTATCTTTGCTTCGGTCGTTCATCGTTATGCGGCAGGCACCGCCTTGTTCGGCGATGCCATGCTCAGCATTAATATGTCTTGGGCGCAAGAGTTGTGCATTTATATGTTTGTGTGGATGGCCAAATTTGGGGCGGCCTATGGGGTGCGCACCGGCATTCATGTGGGCGTTGACGTCCTGATTAACCAGTTTCAGACCCCGCTGCGGAATAAATTTGTCGTGCTGGGCTTGCTGGCGGGGGCTTTGTTTACAGCGATTATTGGCTCACTAGGCAGTCATTTCGTGTGGGAAAACGGTATGAATTACGCCATTCACCATGCTTTTGGTTTGGATATGACGGATTTGTACGAAGGTCCTGTCACGCCTGACTTGGAGTGGCCGACCTGGGTGGTGTACTTAGCCATTCCGCTCGGTTCGTTTTTGATGTGCTTCCGCTTTTTGCAAGTGACGTATTCATTTCTAAAAACGGGTGAATTACCGCACCACGATCATGGCCATGTTGAAGGCATTGAAAGTGATGCGCCGGTTTCGATCGGTGAGGCTTTTGCTGAGGCCGAAGAGATTGAACATGCGCATGCAGGTCATGTTTCGACCAGTAAGGGGAAATAAGCGATGAGCGGCCTAATTATTTTTGCGCTTTTAGCGGTGTTAATGCTGACGGGGATGCCGATCTCGATTTCCCTCGGTTTAACGGTTTTAACTTTCCTCTTTACGATGACCGATGTGCCGATTGCTTCGGTGGCATTGAAGTTATTTACCGGTATTGAAAAGTTCGAAATCATGGCGATTCCGTTCTTTATTCTGGCCGGTAACTTTCTGACCCATGGTGGTGTTGCGCGGCGGATGATCAATTTTGCCTCGTCGATGGTCGGTCACTGGCATGGTGGTTTGGCGTTGGCGGGTGTGGTGGCGTGTGCCCTGTTTGCAGCTGTTTCCGGTTCGAGTCCGGCAACCGTGGTTGCGATTGGCTCGATTTTGCTGCCAGCAATGGTTAAACAAGGCTATCCAAAAAGCTTCGGTGTGGGGGTGATTGGTACTTCGGGCGGTTTGGGTATTCTGATCCCACCGTCGATTGTGATGGTGATTTACGCGGTTTCAACCAATAGTTCGATTGGTAAGTTGTTTATTGCAGGTGTGGTGCCGGGCTTGTTATTGGCCTTGATTTTGTTGGGCGTCACGTGGGCGGTTGCAAAGAAAAATAACTATCCGCGTTTGGAAAAAGCCAGCTGGTTAGAGCGTTTTCAGGCTTTCCGCGAAAGCTTCTGGGGTTTGTTTTTGATTGTGGTGGTCATCGGCGGGATTTATTCCGGCATGTTTACCGCAACGGAAGCTGCGGCGATGAGTGCGGTTTATGCCTTTGTGGTCGCACTGTTTATCTATAAAGATTTGACGTGGAAACAAGTGCCGAAGGTGTTGATGGATTCGGCCAACATGTCGGCGATGTTGCTGTACATCATCACCAATGCAGTGCTGTTCTCGTTCTTGCTCACGAGTGAAAACATTCCACAAAACATTGCGATGTGGATTAACGACATGGGCTTGTCGCCGTGGATGTTCTTGTTGGTGGTGAACGTGCTGCTGTTGATCGCGGGTAACTTTATGGAGCCATCGTCGGTCTTGCTGATCACCGCGCCGATTTTATTCCCTGTGGCGATGTCTTTGGGGATTGATCCGATTCACTTTGGCATCATCATGACTGTGAATATGGAAATTGGCATGATTACACCGCCAGTGGGTTTGAACCTTTATGTGGCCTCCGGTATTGCTCACATGGGCTTGACTGAAGTCACCAAGGCTTGCGCTCCGTGGATTTTGGTGATGTTGGTGTTCTTGATGGTGATTACCTATATTCCGGCGGTTTCTTTGTGGTTGCCGGGCGTGTTGGGAATGTAAAAAAAGAAAGTGGCGCGTGTGTTCGCGCCACTTTTTTATATTCCTGTGCCCTCAGCCTTCCCAAGCCAAACATGATACGGTGGGCAAGGTATAATGCCCGCCCACAATGTACACAATGACTGATCCGAACCCATATTGAGGAGTTCCACATGGACGAGCAATTGCGCCAAGCCGCACTCGATTTTCACCAGTTCCCGCAGCCGGGCAAGATCCAAGTCTCCCCGACCAAACCGCTGGCTACCCAGCGTGACTTGGCACTTGCCTACTCGCCGGGCGTAGCTGCACCCTGCGACGCTATCGTGGAAGACCCGCTGAACGCCTACAAATACACCGCCCGCGGCAACTTGGTTGCCGTGGTCACCAATGGTACTGCCGTACTGGGTCTGGGCAATATTGGCCCGCTGGCTGGCAAACCGGTGATGGAAGGTAAAGGCGTTTTATTCAAGAAGTTTGCCGGTGTTGACGTATTTGACATTGAGCTAGATGAAAACGATCCTGATAAATTGGTCGATATTATCTGCGCGATGGAGCCGACTTTTGGTGGCATCAACTTGGAAGACATCAAGGCCCCTGAATGCTTCTATATTGAGAAAAAATGCCGTGAACGCATGAAGATTCCGGTGTTCCATGACGATCAACATGGCACGGCGATTGTGGCGGCCGCGGCTATTTTAAACTCTTTGCGCTTAGTCAAAAAAGACATGGGCAGCGTACGAGTGGTGGCGTCCGGCGCGGGTGCGGCAGCGATTGCGTGTTTGGAATTGCTGGTTGCTTTGGGCGTGAAGCGTGAAAATGTCACGGTGTGCGATTCCAAAGGCGTGATTTACCAAGACCGCGATGACAAAATGGACGAATCGAAAAAACGTTTCGCTATTCCTGATAACGGTCAGCGTAAATTGGCTGATGCCATGGTGGGTGCCGATATTTTCATGGGCTTGTCCGGTCCCAAATTGGTGACCCAAGAGATGGTCAAGTCCATGGCCGCGCATCCGGTGATTTTGGCGATGGCCAACCCTGAGCCAGAAATTCTGCCGCCTTTGGTGAAAGAAGTCCGTCCAGATGCCATTATCGGCACCGGTCGTTCGGATTATCCGAACCAAGTGAATAACGTTTTGTGCTTCCCGTTTATTTTCCGTGGCGCTTTGGATGTCGGCGCGACCACGATTAATGAAGAGATGAAGGTCGCTACCGTGCATGCGATTGCTGATTTGGCGATGGCAGAGCAAAACGACGTGGTTGCGACGGCTTATGGTGGCGATCAAGAGCTGTCTTTTGGTCCTGAATATGTGATTCCAAAGCCTTTCGATCCGCGCTTGATTATTAAGATCGCGCCTGCTGTGGCGAAAGCGGCGATGGATTCTGGTGTTGCAACGCGCCCGATTGAGGACTTTGCGGCCTACGAAGAAAAACTGACGCAGTTTGTTTACAAAACCAATCTGTTTATGAAACCGGTGTTTGCCGCCGCTAAAAACTCGCAACGTCGTGTGGTGTTGGCCGAGGGTGAAGATGAGCGTGTATTGCATGCGACCCAAGAAATCGTGTCGCAAGGTTTGGCTTTCCCGATTTTGATTGGTCGTCCTTCGGTGGTGGAGTCTCGCATTAAGCGTTTAGGCTTGAATCTGCGTGTTGGCGAAGACTTCGAGTTGGTGAACAACGAGAACGATCCGCGCTTTAAAGAATATTGGAACGAATACTACGAGCTGATGAAGCGTCGTGGTGTTTCCCAAGAGTTGGCGCGTCGCGAAGTGAGCCGTAAAACCACCTTGATTGGTGCGTTGATGGTGCGCCGTGGTGAAGCCGATGCGATGGTGTGTGGTACCTTTGGCACCTACCATATGCATTTGGATTTGATCCGTGAAATCATCCCGATGGCCGAAGGCTGCGACACCATGGCGGCGATGAATGCGCTGATGTTGCCGACCGGAAATATCTTTATTTCTGATACCTATGTGAATGCGGCGCCTGATGCACAAACGGTTGCCAAGATCACCGAATTGTCGGCGAATGCTATGAGCCGTTTTGGTATTGTGCCAAAAGTCGCGCTGTTGTCGCACTCCCGTTTTGGCTCATGGAACAACCCTTCTGCGGTCACCATGCGCGAAGCTTTGGATTTGGTGCGTGCCGCACGCCCAGATTTGGAAGTCGACGGCGAAATGCAAGGTGATGCGGCATTGATTGAGTCGATTCGCCAAGAGGCTTTGCCGTCAACAACCCTTAAAGGCAGCGCAAATCTCTTGATTATGCCGAATGTCGAAGCCGCAAATATTAGCTACAACTTGCTGCGCGTATCGGCTGCGGATGGCGTGACCATCGGCCCGATTTTGATGGGCTTGTCTAAGCCTGTGCATATCGTGACGCCGATTTCTTCAGTTCGTCGTATCGTCAATATGGTGGCTTTGGCTGCGGCTTCTGTCATCGAGTGATCTGCGTTTGAATGCGCGAATATAATCGCTATACTCAACGGGCAATCTGAATAGATTGCCCGTTTTTTTATTTGATTTGTCGATAGGAGTACATGCGATGCCCCCTGACTTTAATCCGACTGATCCGTTCGCCATGCTTCGTCAGATGTGGCAATTGCCAAGCGCTTCTGTGCCCAACCTCATGCCACCGATGACCGAGCAAGAAATCGAAAGAAAACTCGCTGAGCTGAAGGTTGTTGAAGGTTGGCTCACGATGAGTTTGGGTATGCTGAGTATGCAGATCCGTACCTTGGAAATGCAGAAAATGGCAGTTGCTGCGTTACAGCCCAAGTCGAATGATTGACTTTTGTTATTTTCGGTGTTTTTTGTGCTGATTAAGGCAGAGGAAGCATGATTCGTCTATTCTCTGTTGTAGAACGTAAAAGTTTTGTAAAAAATACGTTCTTGATGCCTTTATTTAGATAAAGCTTCCTCATTAACACCGATTTTTGACTGTTCCGCTATGATCTCACGCTTAAATTTTGCGCCACGGCTCATGTTGCTTGTCCTGCCGTTATTACTTTGCTTGATGGTGTTGTCGACCATGCAAGCGAGCAGCCGTTTAGTTAAATTACATTCGATGGAAAGAACGCAGGATCTGATTAGCGTTGCGCAATCGGCTTCGACTCTCATCGATACTTTGCAGCGTGAACGAGGGTTAACAAATGGCTTTTTGAGCGGGGCAGCGACCGCGCCTTCTCCTGACCTGCAAGATGCGCGCCAAAAAGCCGATGCAGCACTTAGCGCATTTTCTGCACCGATTAATACATTAATTAATGGCAATTCGCCCTTAAGTGACAGCGCGCGCCAAAGCTTAACGCAGGCTCAAGAGTTGTTACTGAATCGTCAAAAGATCGACAGTAAACTTGCAAATGCACCTGAGGTATTTAAAGCCTATAGCACCTTGATTGGTGATTTGGTGAAACTGATTTCTTCCTTATCTTCTGTCAATGAGGATGCTCATTTAATTCGTGAAACGTCTGCTTTATTGGCTCTTCAGTGCGAAAAAGAATATGCAGGCCGTGAACGTGGTTTTGTTAATGGCGTGGTTTCGGCAGGGGCCTTTGCTAATTTGGGCATGCAAGTCAAAGCGCTAGAGATGATGCACCGGCAGTCGCAATGCGCAGATCAGTTTGACCTTTTAGCTTCTCCTGTGTTCAAAGAGCAGGCCAAGGTATTGCGCGCAAACGACGATTCACAGGCTTTCGGTGTATTGCGTGACAAGGTGTATCAAACGCCTGCGGGTCAGTCGATTGGCGTAGAGCCTGCGGTGTGGTTTGGTGCCGCATCAAAGCGTATTGGTGGATTTCAGAAAATTCAAAGTGATTTGTTGGGGCAGATGGAGCAATACGTCAAGGATCAACTTTATGCTGCGCAAGTTTCGCTGTGACTAACAATTGGTTCGATGGGCGGTGTCCTTGTGATTTTCCTTGTTTTGACGTTTAGTGTTTTGCGCAGCATGGTCAAGCCATTGAGTCACATTGAGCGGTTGATGGTGGGGATGAGCAAAAACCTTGATTTGGCTCCGCGCTCGGGCTTTTCTGGGCGTGACGAAGTATCGCGGATTGGGATGGCTTTAGACCATCTGGTGGATAGCTTTGCGCGGACACTATGCGATGTAAAAAGCAATGCACACGAGCTTGCGACTGCCGCAGAAAATTTATCCCGCTTGTCTGAACGTGCTGCACATTCAGCAAATGAGCAGAGCGCTTCTTCTGTCAATATTGCCGCTGCGGTTGAAGAAATGAGCAGTGGTGTACAGGTGGTCAGTGATGATACTCAGGCGGCTTATATGGCCGCGCAATCGGTTGAGAACTTGTCAAAAGAGGGGCGAAGCAAGATGCAACATACCGCCCAAGATATGGAAGCTACTGCAAAAACTATCCAGTCTGCAGGGCAGTTGATGGAAAGTTTGCGCGATCGGTCACAAACGATTGGCGGCATTATTACTGTGATTCACGAAATTGCTGAACAAACGAATTTACTCGCTTTGAACGCTGCGATTGAGGCCGCTCGGGCGGGTGAGCAAGGGCGTGGCTTTGCTGTGGTGGCTGATGAGGTGCGTAAGCTTGCTGAACGAACCAGTGCGGCGACCGTCGAAATTACGTCGCTTATTGATGCCGTGCGCAGTGATACGCTGGAAGCCGCGCAGTGCATGGATATTGCGCAAGGGCAGATGAGCCAAGGGATTGATGCGATCCATACAACCTCTGAGTCGTTAAATGCCATTTCTGCGTGCTCTCAAGATGCCGCAACCCAGAGTCGCCATATTGCGAATGCGATGCAAGAGCAGAGTCAGGCCAGCTCAGATGTTGCCGTTAACATCAATCGTATTGCGAGCTTGGCCGAGGATAATTCAAATATCGTGCGTGAGGTCGCCGCGGTGTCTGAGTCCATGCAGAATACTGCGGATCTTTTATCTAAGCTGGTCGACCGCTTTAGTCATACATCTTCTCGGTAAGTAAACTCTCTTGATAGATGGGCGGCCGTTCGGTCGCCTTTCTAATGCCTCTGTATGCCACCTTCTCTTCGGTTTTCGTCTTCTCTTTCTCCTGCTGTCTGGGTGTGGTGGCTGCCTTCTGCAACCTTGTTGGCGTTGATTTGCTTGTTAGGCTCTCTTGCATGGCTGGTCTATCACGATATTGGCGATGAGCGAAATGACGTCTTAATTCAAGATTTGCTCTGGCTAGAGCAGGCGATGCGCATGCACTTCATTTCGCATCAAGACTGGGCGACCGTACTGACAACAGAGATCGGCCGAAACGCCTTAACCGAAACGCATTTTGATGCAACCGCACAGCTATTTTTGCGTGAAAATCGTGAAGTCGTCCGTGTGGAGCGGGTTGATAAAGAGGGGCGTGTGGTGTGGCATGTTGGCCGCTTGCGCGATACCCTTCCCATTGAAGGCAGCTTGGTCAAAGGTTTTGAGCAGCGTGATGTTTTAGAAACAGCCCGAAAAGTGAGTGGTCCTGCATATAGTCATGTGTATTACCTTGCAAACAGAATGCCTTTTGTTGATCTTGCTATCCCGTACTATGAGCAAGGCCGATATGCGGGTGTGATTCGCTTGTCGTATGGGCTAGAGGCCTTGCTCTATTATCAAGTCCCGTGGTGGATTGCATCTAAATATCAAATTTCGATCGTTGATCTTTCTGGTCGGCCCTTGGCCAGCAAGTTTATTGTCAGCGAGCGGCCGGGCACTTTGTCCCACGAAATTGAGTTTTCGCCCCCTGGCTATGGTTTACGGCTCAAGTCGAGCAGCTATCAAGTGGGGCGCGGGTTAGCCTTGCCGGTGTTAGCGGGTGGAATGGCGTTGTCGCTGTGCTTGCTATGCCTGAGCTTATGGCGAGTGCGGCAACATATTCAACGCCGTCACGAGGTGGAAACCGCCTTGCATGCAGAAACAGCGTTGACGGCCGCGATGGAAAACTCCATGACGAATGGTCTTATGGTGTTAGACGCGCAAGGGCGTATTCAGCGCGTCAATCGCGCCTGTGCCGATATGCTGCTGCAGGCCCCCGAATCTTTAGTGGGCTTGGCGCATCCTTATCCATTTACGCCCCCCGACTCGCAAGGCGCATGGGCTGTGGCGATTCAACGGATTTTGAGCGGTGATTTACCGCATTCTGGTTTTGAGCTGCAGTTTTTGCGCCAAGACGGAGGGCGCATCGATGTTCGCCTACATGCTTCGCCTTTGCGCGATGTACAGGCGGGCTGGGTTGCGTCTTTTTATGACATTACCGAGCTGAAAAAAAAGCGCGAAGAAACTCGCGCAGCCGAGGTCCGGTTACGTACGGTGTTGGATGGTTTAGATGCTGTAGTGTGTGTGACTTCTTGCCGCGATCGTGCCTTATTGATGGCAAATAGGGCTTTTACTGAGCAGATTTTGCCATTGGAGCATGCGCCATTTTGTTTGGTCTCGCCTTTGGGGTGGGGAAGTGTGCTGGTTTCAACGGTAGATGGTGAGCTCTGCTTTGCGGGGAGTCCACGCTGGTACCAATTGCATCGCCGTTTGATTGAGTGGGTGGATGGCGAGCCTGCTTGGCTAGATATTTATGCCGATGTGACCGAGCGCAAAACCTTGAGTGAACGTGAGCGCCAACAAAATGAGCGCCTACAAAATACCGCCCGCTTAATTACGATGGGTGAAATGGCGTCTAGTTTAGCGCATGAATTGAACCAGCCTTTAGCGACCATTTCAACGTATTCGAATGGTTGCTTGCGGTTGTTGCAGCAGGGGAAAGAGGCGCACCACTTTCAGGATCCGCTTGAAAAAATTGCTGCCCAGGCGCAGCGTGCGGCGCAGATTGTGCGTGGAATTCGTGCATTTGTGAAAAAGCGCGAGCCGAGATTAACGCTGTCCGATCCTGCTGAGGTGATGGCGTCGGCGCTGATGTTGACGGGGCCTCTTTTGGCTTCTGAGCGCGTTGCTGTCGATGACCGGTTGATAGCATGTCCGATGCTGGCCATGGATCCGGTGATGATCGAACAAGTTCTGATTAATTTAATTCATAACGCAGTCGAAGCGTTTCGAGAGCATGGCACGTCACGCCGACAGTTGGTCGTGGCGATGGCGCGGGTGGGTGAATATGTGCGGATGAGTGTGGCCGATAATGGGCCGGGAATTGCGGATGATGTGGTTGAGCAGCTATTCACGCCATTCTTTACAACCAAGCAAGAAGGCATGGGGATTGGCCTCAATATTTGTCGCTCAATTATTGAATACCACCGTGGCGAGTTTGGATTTAAAACATCGGACATGGGCGGGGCGTGTTTTTGGTTTACTTTGCCCGTAGAGGTGCTGTAGTCGTTAGCTTGAGCAGCTTAAAACGAGGTGGCGCGCCCAGTCGGGCGGCTGCTTCGCCCACTCGTGATGTGCAGGGTGGTCATCGTAAGGGCTTTGCAGAACATTGATGAGCTGTTCGGTGATGGAAAAATCTCCATGATGCGCGGCACGAATCGCCATTTCTGCCAGATGATTGCGCAAAATATATTTGGGGTTGTGCGCTTGCATTTGTATTTGCGCAGCGTCTAGTGTTTGGTCGCTTTGGCAGCGTGCTTGCCAGAGTGTAAGCCAGTGGCGTATGGCCTTGCGATCAGAAAATAAGGCTTCGACTGCTGCTGGCTGTGTGGCGTGCTCTGAAAGCGTCCGCCAAAACAGGGTGTAGTCTGTGCGCTCGGCTTCGAGTAAAGCGACGAGCTGTGAAAATAGCGGCCAGTCACTTTCTTTCCAGTGCGTGAAACCACATTTTTTCTGGAGCCGTTGACCAAAGGCGTGTTCAAACTGGTCTGGAAAATGGTTGAGTGACTCGACTAGCGCATCTTGACTGCTCAGCGGCAGTAAGGCGCTGGCAAGGCATTGAAGATTCCAGTGCACAATACCTGGCTGGGCATCGAAAGCATAGCGGCCATTAGGGTCGGAATGGTTGCAAATAAAGTGGCTATCAAACCCATCCAAAAATGAAAAAGGCCCGTAGTCGAGTGTGAGGCCTAATATCGACATATTGTCGGTATTGAGCACTCCATGACAAAACCCCACTGCTTGCCATGCCGCAACGAGTTCTGCACTTCGTTGGCAAATTATCTGAAACATCGCCGCGATGGGATCTTCCGCGTCTTGACATTCGGGATAAAAGTGCGTCAAAACAAACTGGGCCAGCGCATTCAGCGTATGGTGATCTCCGCAATGCGCAAATCGTTCGAAAGAGCCGAACCGAATAAAACTAGGTGCAGTGCGTGTCACAATTGCTGTGGGCTCTTGGGTTTCACGCCAGACAGTTTGCGGCGAGCTGATTAAGGCCAGTGCGCGGGTCGTCGGAATATTGAGTCCTGCCATTGCTTCAGAGCAGAGGTATTCGCGGAGGCTTGAGCGTAATACGGCGCGCCCGTCCCCACGCCGAGAAAAAGGCGTTGGGCCACTGCCTTTGAGTTGAACTTCGTGGCGTGTTTGGTTGGTATCGACAATCTCACCGAGGTGGATCGCTCTACCATCTCCAAGCTGTGGAACCCACACACCAAACTGATGCCCTGCATAGTCGGCTGCCCAGTAGCGGCACTGCGGGTGCGGAATACCCGCTAATAGCAAACTGAGGGTCCTGTCGGCATCGGGCGATTCAATTCCAAAGCATTGTGCTAGTGCATGGTTGAATAACGCCAATGTGGGTGTGCTTAAGGGGGTGGGCGTGACATACGAATAGAGCGTAGGGGGTAAGGCGCAAAACGCTGAGGCTTGTAGGTGATTGGTTAATGGCTTCAGCATCGCGATCAAATGTTAACGGTGAGGAGGTTGTTTAAGAACTGCGCGAGCAGAGCGAACCCCTCGCATTGCGGCCGCCCCCATATTCGTACAGGCAAATTGATTGATCTGTCGTGAGGCGCGTGACAGGGATTCAATCATAGTGCTGCCTGCCGTCATGGCTGGAATCATTTCTTCCGCGCCGCCTTCTCGTGCATTTTGGGCGACTTGGCGTTGCCAATGCCCCAGCCAGCGCTCCGAAAACTGGAGTAAATCATTGTGGGCGCAAACATGAGCTGAAATGAGTAGGTTGGACGCTTCGATCGTATTGTCTAGCTGCGGGGCCGCTTGTTGAGCGGTTTTCTGTCCAGCAAGAAGAGAGTGATAGGCCTCAAATTGGGCGCTGATCAAGCGTTGCTGATTTCGCGATAGGACCTGAGCAAGCTCACTAACCGCTTCGGCAAAAGGATTAAGCATCATAACCACCTCGATGCAAATTGAAGAAAGTGTTGAGTGCAAAATTCGCACTTTCTAAGCGCGCTCAGAAAGTGCGATGAATGATGGCAGTCTAAGCTAACGCTTTCTGATGTCAACCGCGATTTAAATGTACAACCAGTTCTGATGTCATATTTTCCACATCGCAACCAATTCAGATAGCAAAATTTCTAGAATTGGGTCGCCTTGCCGGTCGGCAGGATAAATAAACTGCAAATCGCCTGTTTTTAGAATGTCATTTCTCATCACTAAGCGTCCTTCCGAGACCAACGGCGCAGCCTCATCCTCGCGCATAATCGCTAATCCAACACCCGCCTCAACCAGACTAGTAATCGTTGGGACATGATCGACTTCTACGATTTTTTTGGGGGAAATATTCAATTCCCGACACAGCTCGCTGGTGAGTTTATGAAGGCTTGAGGTTTGTGAAATGCCAAGCCATGGTAGTTTTCCAAGTTCTTTGTTGCTGGCAGGCAAAAAGCGATCCGCCCAACACGCAGGGGCGACAATGCGGAAATGGAGTTCAGTTAATTTGAGTGTATTGACGTTTACGTAAGGGTTTTTGCCAATATAAAACCCCGCATCAAGCTCTTTCTTGCGCACACGATTGAGCACTTGCCCGGTCACACCATGCTGAAGTTGGATGTCAATCAGTGGGTATTTTTCGGCCAGTGTGGCAATCCACGGGCCGACATTAATCATTTCTGGCGTGGTAATCGTTCCAATTAAAGCTTTCCCCGAGAGTTGTCCCTTGAGTGCTTTGGAGTGATTAATCAGCCCACGGGCTGCCGCCAAAATAGCTTGGGCTTGAGGGAGTAATTCTTGCCCAACTCTTGTCAGAGAGACGCCGCCCGCGCTTCTCTCAAATAGCGGTAATCCAACGTCTTCTTCGAGTGCTTTAATTTGGGCGGTGACAGCCGGTTGACTGAGATGCAGGAGTTCAGCGGCTTGGGTTAAATGGCCTTGTTGGGCCACGGTGACAAAGGTACGTAATTGGTAAATTTCCACTGCTGTCCATCCTCTCCTTAGGTGTATATCCAGTCGCTATATTGTGTTTTTTTGCGACGAAAGCAGCATGGTGTATTTCTGCTTTTCATGTGATTGTCCCCTGTCATTCGGTATGCGGCAAGCAAAAACTCAAGCAAAAAAATGCGTGCAACAAAGCTTTTCGTAAACGTCAACCTTGCAAAAATAGTTATGTAACCAATTGTTATTAAACATATATTGCCATGCATCATTTGTCCCACTGATTTTCTTGATCAAAAATTACGATTGCTTCCATATCGCATGAGTTCGTACAGTCATCTGGCAGCGGACTGATGAGGTCTGCGCGACACAAGGAGGAAGCGCATGAACGAGGACGTATTAAATCGGGTGCAAAAAAACCCGAAATTCGCAGAGCTCGTACAGAAGAAAACCAGCTTTGGATGGATGTTATCCATCGTGATGCTGGCAATTTACTACGGCTTTATTTTGGTCTTGGCTTTTGCACCTGCAAGTCTGGGTGCCAAGCTTGGAGATGGCGTCATGACAGTGGGTATCCCTGTTGGGATTCTCATTATTTTGTCAGCGTTTGTGCTGACAGGTATTTATGTGCGCCGGGCAAACACTGAGTTTGACCAGCTCACTCAACAAATCGTTGAGGAGGCTAAATAATGAAGCGTTGGTTAAATACTCTGGGAGCAACCGCTCTCGTGACCTTGCCAGTTGCCGCGATGGCTGCTGGTGCGTTCGAAGGTGAAGCAGTAAAACGCGCGACAAACTGGTCCGCGATTATCATGTTTTTCATCTTTGTCGCCTTTACTATGGGCGTGACGTACTGGGCCTCTCGCCGTACGCGTTCCGCTTCTGACTTCTACACCGCAGGGGGTGGCATTACCGGTTTCCAGAACGGTTTGGCTATTGCCGGTGACTATATGTCCGCCGCTTCCTTCCTCGGGATTTCCGCCATGGTGTTCGGTAAGGGCTATGACGGTTTGATTTACTCCATCGGCTTCTTGGTTGGCTGGCCGGTGATTCTGTTCATGATTGCCGAGCGTTTGCGTAACTTGGGTAAATTTACCTTTGCTGACGTGGCATCTTATCGCCTGCAACAAAAACCGGTTCGGATCTTAGCTGCGACCGGCACCTTGGTTGTGGTTGCGCTGTACCTGATTGCGCAAATGGTCGGTGCAGGTAAATTGATCCAATTGCTGTTCGGCTTGGATTACTCCACAGCTGTGGTCTTGGTCGGTGTTCTGATGGTTGCGTATGTCACCTTCGGCGGTATGTTGGCAACCACTTGGGTTCAGATCATTAAAGCAGTGATCTTGCTGTCTGGTGCTTCGTTCATGGCCTTCATGGTCTTGGCTGCTGTGGGTTTCAGCCCTGAAGCGATGTTCGCAAAAGCAGTGAGCGTTCACGAAAAAGGCGAAGCCATCATGTCCCCGGGCGGCCTCGTGTCTAACCCTATTGATGCGATCTCTCTGGGCTTGGCTTTGATGTTCGGTACCGCTGGTTTGCCGCACATTCTGATGCGCTTCTTCACGGTGTCTAACGCTAAAGAAGCTCGTAAATCAGTCTTCTTTGCAACAGGCTTCATTGGCTACTTCTACATTCTGACCTTCGTGATTGGTTTTGGTGCGATCTTCTTGGTGGGCACAAACCCTGAATTCCAAGATGCTGGCGGCAAGCTGATCGGTGGCGCAAACATGGCTGCGATCCACTTGGCTAAAGCGGTGGGTGGTGACTTGTTCTTAGGCTTTATCTCTGCAGTTGCTTTTGCCACGATTCTGGCTGTGGTTGCAGGCTTGGCACTGTCTGGTGCTTCTGCGGTTTCGCATGACTTGTATGCTTCTGTGATCAAAAAAGGCAAAGCCAAAGAAGCTGACGAGATCCGCGTTTCTAAAATCACGACTGTTGTCTTGGGTGTAATCGCGATTGTTCTGGGCATCATCTTTGAAAAGCAAAACATTGCCTTCATGGTGGGCTTGGCCTTCTCGATTGCGGCTTCTGCAAACTTCCCAGATCTGTTCTTGTCTATGTTCTGGAAAGGTTTGACCACTCGCGGTGCAGTCATCGGTGGCTTCTTGGGTCTGTTCTCTGCGGTCATCCTGATTGTCTTGGGCCCGACCGTTTGGCAAGAAGTGATGCATCACGAGGCTGCGATCTTCCCGTACAAAAACCCTGCCATCTTCTCGATGACAATTGCCTTCGTTGCGAGCTGGTTGTTCTCTGTTCTTGACACCTCTGCTCAAGCAACAGAAGAAAAAGCAAAATTCGATGCACAGTTTGTTCGTTCTATGACTGGCATTGGTGCCTCTGGCGCATCTAACCACTAAGAAGCAAACACGCCGCGCCATTTGCCTCACGGCGCGGCATTTGCCCCCCTCTCTTTTTTAATTCGCCACTCACTGGGAGTTTGTGATGTCCACCATCGAATCTGTCTTGAAAGAAACACGTAGCTTTCCGCCAAGCGAAGCTTTTCTGCAAAAAGCCACCGTATCCGGCATGGAGGGTTACAACAACCTGTGCGAGCAAGCGAACACCGATTACCTCGGCTTCTGGGGTGATATTGCTCGCGAGATGATTACTTGGAAAAAACCATTTACACGTGTTTTGGACGACAGCAATGCTCCGTTCTTCAAATGGTTCGATGATGGCGAATTAAACGTCTCTTACAACTGTATCGATCGCCATCTTGCTGATAAAGCAGACAAAGTTGCCCTGATTTTTGAAAGTGATGACGGTAAAGTAGACAACATTACCTACCGTGATCTGTACGAAAAAGTATGTGCATTTGCAAATGGCTTGAAGAGCCTCGGCGTCACCAAAGGTGATCGCGTTGTGATTTATATGCCAATGGTGACAGAAGCCATTGTGGCGATGCAGGCATGTGCACGTATCGGTGCGATTCACTCTGTGGTCTTTGGTGGCTTCTCTGCGGGTGCTTTGCGCGATCGCATTATGGATGCGGGCGCAAAAATCGTTGTGACTGCCAATGAAAGTGTTCGTGGCGGCAAATTGGTTCCGCTCAAAGCCACTGTCGATGAAGCCATCGGCATGGGTGGCTGCGAATGCGTCGAAAAAGTCGTGGTATATCAACGGACTGAGACACAAGTTGCATGGTCCGATCTTGATGTGTGGATGCATGACCTGAGCGCTGGTCAACCGACTGACTGCGAGCCGGAATGGGTGAATGCAGAAGATCCGTTGTTTGTGTTGTACACCTCCGGTTCAACCGGTAAGCCCAAAGGGATTCAACACAGCTCTGCCGGTTATTTGCTCGGCGCAGCAAATTCTTTCCGCTGGGTCTTTGACCATAAGTCGGACAGCGATGTGTACTGGTGCACAGCTGATGTGGGTTGGATTACTGGTCACTCCTATATTTGCTACGGCCCGCTGGCCAATGGCGCGACCACCCTGTTGTTCGAAG
>CAZWRK010000065.1:12939-21995 GCA_964635875.1 uncultured Aquaspirillum sp. | reverse complement strand
TGCTGCCGGTGGTGGTTCCACGGCGGCGCGGGCTGTTTGATGTTCGTTTACCAGGAATTTTTTATATAGTAATCTTGCATATTTTGCGCTATGCTTTAATTGTTGGTTTTGCCATAGGCGCGGACGGCGGGCAACGTTTAACGCGCTGCCCGCCGCGCGAAACAAAAAGACTTTAAATCAAAATACAATGGCACACGGGGACGCGCTGCAAAATTTTATAAAGGGTCAGAATTCGAAACCCGAAATCATACCCCCCACTACCGCCCCCGGCGGGCAAGACGCGCGACCGGCCGAAATTTTGGCGGGGGGCCCCTCTGCAAAATCTTCCCCAATTTTGGCACCTTCTAACTTACAAGTTTCAGAAAAAAAACCGGCAAAATTTTTAGACGCGTTAAAATCCAAGAGCTACGATGTTGTGCCGTACGATCCGATTTTTGCTGAGAATATGTATCTTTGGTTCGTAAATAAACCAAAATACCGCACGGTTATTGAAACCGCTTACTGGAAAAATGGCGAGGAGCGAACGAAGGAACGACAGGTTCCGAATCCCCCGCCGCACTTTTCCGAATTCGCCAGGGAGATCGGCGTTACGGAAAAAATTTTAAAAAAATGGGCCAAGGCTTATCCGGAATTTGCTGAAAGCTACGAAGCCTGCAGCGCGATCATCAAAGAATTTTTGATCGACAACGGGCTTTTGAAAAATTACGATCCGACGTTTGCCAAGTTCGCCGCTACGAACCTTACCGATATGCGCGACAAGACTGAAGTGTTGAAGCGAACCGTGGACTTGAATAAAATTCTGGACAAAGCCGAAAAAAGTCACAACCCATTTGATGACGTAGATGTGTAAAACAAAATTGAATAGGACTTATGGAAACTAACACCAACGCTCATGCCAACAAACTCGCATCTTTTCTCTCCGGAGAAAAAACAGCAGACGCTGTGGCAGAAAATTTTATCCAGGATGCCGAGGCTACGGCTAACGCCGTGGCCAACCAACCTCAGCCAGCACGGGAGGCAGAAGCTCATCTCTCTGACGAGAGTGTTGGTTTCACTAATTCTGAAGACCGTTCTTTTTACAATACTGATCGCGTTAGTCTGCCTCTTGATCCTGTTATTGGCGAAGCCCCGGCCCGCGTCGGGAATAGTTACCTCGAAGATTTCCAAGACTATGTGAATCCTATCCCCTCGACGGATTACATGGGGCTGGAAAGATTTGATGTAAGGATTTTGGACCGGGCGTGGCGGCTTGAAAATTTGTATTATGTCGTAAACGAAGACGGGCAGTTGGTAAAATTCAAATTGCGCGAAGCTCAGAAGTGGCTGCTGAAGAATATGCACTGGAAGAATGTCATTCTGAAGGCGCGGCAACTTGGGTTCACTACTTTCATTTGTTTGTTTTTGTTGGATTACGCTCTTTTCAATCGAAATAAAAATATCGGCATCATCGCCCACACGCAGAAGGACGCTACTGTTATTTTCCGCAAGATAAAAGTCGCCTGGGAAAACATGTTGCCGGAGCTCAAAGAATTTTTGGGTCTTACGACCACCGGCGACAGCAAGAGCGAGTACGAATTTTCAAACGGCTCGTTCATGATGATCTCCACTTCTTTGCGTTCCGGTACCTACCAGGCCGTTCTGATAACCGAGTTCGGAAAACTTTGCGCGCAGTTCCCGGAAAAAGCTGAGGAAATTATTACCGGTACCTTGCCGGCTGCAAACAAAGGACTGGTGTTTATCGAATCGACGGCTGAAGGCGAAGACGGGCACTTTTATGACATCTGCATGGATGCCATGGAACTGCAGCAGTCCGGCCGGCAGCTGACGGTAAAGGATTTCAAATTCTTCTTCTTCCCCTGGTACCAAAACCTGGCGAACCAAGTCGAAGGTGAGGTCCCGATCGATCAGGACACTGAGGTGTATCTCAAAAAACTGGAATCGGATCTGCATATCATGCTGCCGCAGACGTTCAAGAACTGGTACTTTTTGGAAAAGAAAACCCAAAAAGGAAAGATGCAGCAGGAGCACCCCTCGACCCCGACCGAAGCGTTTATTTCCTCCGGGAATAAAATGTTCAACGGGGTTAAGGTCGAGCAGATGCTTAACACCTGGGTCCGGAAACCGATGCGGACTGACGGAGATTTCCTGTTTTACAAAGAATATGTGCGCGGCCATTTGTATGGCTGCGGCGCGGACGTTAGCCAGGGCGTGAAAAAAGATTCCAGCACCATTGTCGTAATCGACTATACCACTAAAGAAGTCGTGCTGACTTATAAGAGCAATACGATCGACCCGGTTTCCTTCGCGCACGATATTAAAAAAGCCTGTATCTGGTACGGAGGCTGTATCGCGATTCCGGAAGCCAACAACGTCGGTCTTACCACTTGCGTCACCCTGGCCGGCATTTATGACAACGTTTACACGCAGATGCGGGAAGGACTGACCGAGGTGCAGGTTACTCAGAAGCTCGGCTGGCTGACTACGATCGGCACCAAGCCGATCATGATGAACGAACTCTCCGCGGCGTTTGATGACGAAGATCTTTACATTCCTGACCAGGGCATCCTGCTTGAAGCTAAAAAATTCAATAAAGAGGATGCGCTGCAGGTTACGGTCGGACCGACTACCACCAGGCACTTCGACCTTTTAACCGGATGCGCGATAGCCTGGCAGGGGAGAAAATACGCAACCCGCGGCCAGCTCGATCCGCAGCAGGAAGCGGCGATCGAACAACGTCGGGCTAAAATGAGAAACCCAAACAAATTAAATACTTTTAGATAATATGGATCCAAACAAACAATTCCAAATGACAGCTAACCCGGACGGCCGCCGGCCGGGAAGCATGAAGCAGTTGGTTCATAATTTCAAACACAACTTTTTGACCCGCGAAATCGAGATCGTTCCGGGCTTAAAGCATAATCAGTACGAAGTGGTGAAACGCACCTACTTCTATCTTTATAACCAGTTCGAATCCGGGCCCACCGACGACGATGGCAACCCGAAATATTTTTACGACTTAATGACCCACCGCAACGATCAGATGTCTAAGTCCGTAAACCTCGGCACCAAGGACGTGTACATCAAAGCCGAAACCGAAAACGCTTACCTGAAGTCGTGGCTGCTCAGGCGCGAGTTTATGGGATATGCCAAGACCACTGGCTTCGGAGTGAAGCTCAACGAGATCTCCGATGATATTCCCGTATTTGGAACTTTTGTTTGGAAAAAAATCAAAGATGAAAACGGTAACATAGATGTTGCCAACGTGGAGCTGATCAACCTCATGAATGACCCGGCGGTTAAAAACCTCCGGGACGGAATGGTTATCGAGAGGCACCTGCTTTGCCAGTACGATCTTCTTTCAAAGAAGGTTTGGGACCAGGACGAAGTGCAGCGTTTGATCAATTCCGGCAAGTCTGTTCACCGAATTAATTTCCTTTCGACTGACGGCCAGCAAATGCAGTCGGCTTTTAACTTTGTCGATGAGTACACGCCTTACTATGAAGTTTATGAAATGTGGGGCGAAATTCCGGAAGACATGTACAAAGCCTACAAGCGCAATCAGATCGAAACCGAAACCGGTGTCTATCAGGCTCCGGATCCGACTTCCAGCAACCGCACTGTTTACGTCATGGCGATCGTTGCCGGCGTAGACGACGGAAATACCGAGCACGTTCTCTACATTCAGGAAACCGATCGGGAGAATTTCCCTTATAAGGAGGTTCACTCCCGCAGGCGTAAGGGTCGCTGGCTTGGTGTTGGTAACTACGAACTCTGCTTCCCGCTGATCGAAAAAGCCAATGAGCTCACTAATAGGTTCTACCAGGGCCTCCGCATCGGATCTATTCACGTCTACCAGACCCGCGATAATTTGGCCGTACACAATGTTTACGATGACATGAAGGACGGCGATATTACTACTTCGAAGTCTGAGATCACGGCCATTCCGACTGAGATCCGGGCCTTCAGCCAGTATGTCGATGAGCTAAAGCGCATCGAAGACCAGGCTGACCGGCTCTGTAATTCTTATGAAATAGTTTCCGGAGAGAGTTTGCCTTCAGGTACTCCGTACAAACTCGGTAGCCAGCAGCTGTCTTCGGCAAATAAAACTTTCGAATACATCCGGGAGAAAATGGGGTTGTTCATCGAAGACGTATTCAATGTCTGGATGCTGCCGTCATTCGCCCAAAGTTTGACCAAGGAGCATATTCTTGATCTGACTGACAGTATCGATGACTTGGAGATTTATAACACCGGTCGCAGAAAACTTTTCCAGTACGATGCGCTGAAGCGGTATATCCTGATGAACAGCGCGATGCCGACCGCGGACATCATGGATCTTGTCGGTACGTTTGTGAAAGACCAGCTGGCTAAAGGACCGAAGCAGGTTAAGGTTGAACTCAATTATTACTTGAACCTGAAATATTCGATTAAAGTAGTCGTGACCGGAGAGAATGACGCGAAGGCTACCAACCTCGAAACCCTGACAAATATTTTCCAGAATATAGTAGCGAATCCGGTAGTGTTGCAGGACGAGAGGCTCATGAAGATTTTAAACATCATCATGGAACAGGCAGGAGTATCGCCGCTGGATATTAATTCTATCAATCAACGTCCGACAAACCCGGCATTAAACCCGGCGTTCCAGGGCGGTGATGGGATGGCAAAGATTAAACAATTAAGCACTGGCGCAACGGTTCCCGCGGCTAAGGTTCCGCAGGCGGTACCGGCGCAGTAGAAAGGATCTGAATGGCTGAAGATCAATATCAACCCTTCAAAGCCACTCTCTCCGATCAGGAGCGCGAATTGCTGCAGCGGTTCGCTCAAAGTTCCCCAAAGGAATACCTGATCATCAAAAGTGTCGTCGAGCAGAACATAGATCACTATAAAAATATTATGAATCTGCGCGAAGACATGAACATCGGCCTGGCGGCCGCGGCAACACAACATTCGGTCATAGTGCTCAGCAGCATTTTTAAGGACCTGTTTATGTTGGATGCGGTGCCTCTGCCACGGAAAAAACCGGAGATGAGCCAGTACAGATAATTGTTTAATAAAAAAATTTAACGGAGCACAAAAGCTCGGTAAAAAATGACAAGGAGTTTTATGGACCCAGTGCAAGATCCGGCTGAAGCCGGAGCGGACAACACCGACTTAGAAAATGACGATGGTTTAGAACTCACCCCGGAGCAGCGAACGCAGCTCAAAGAGGATGAGGATTTCATTCTTAACTGGAAAGAAGAAGATGCCGAGGATCCTGACAAGGTGGCCCGGCTGGAAAAAATCCAGAAGGATGCGAACGTTTTAAAAACCGCCATTCACCAGAAAAACCACTTCAAGGAGAAGCTCGGTAAAAATGGTGGCGGTCAGGCACCGAAGCCGGCAGCGGCCGCGGCACCTGCTAAACCCGCAGCTTCTGCCTCACAGCCGGCAGAAGATCAGCGGTGGAATTCTCAGGCTGTCACTGACTTTAGGTTGGATAACCCAGGGATTCCTAAAGAAGTAGTGAACAGTGTCGTGAGGTTTGCGAAAGCGAATAGCATGACACTCGACGAAGCTGCAGCTGACCCCGTGATGAAAAAAATCATCAATGAGAAAAAAGTAGCCACGGAAGTCGAAGACGCTTCGATCGCTCCCACCGGGAGGAAATCCTCATCGGGTGTTGCGACACGGGACTGGTCCAACGCTTCTCGCGAGGAGATAGATGCTCAGCGCAGGAAGATGATGGGCGTTTAGTCCTGCCGCAAAATAAAAAATTAATTTCCTTTAAAAACTAAAATGCTTACAGGAAAAACTCAGATCGACAATGTAAATTCCTTCTACAGCAGGGATTTACTGTTCCGAGCCACTCCGTTGCTGGTTCACAACCGCTTCGGCATGGTGAAGGACATTCCGCAAAATAACAGCAACGTCATCAAGTTCCGCAGATACGGCAACTTGACTGCGGCTACCACTCCGTTGGTAGAAGGCGTTACTCCGGCCGGTAGCCAGTTGTCAAAAACTGACATCACCGCGACCGTTCAGCAGTACGGTGACTTTATCATTCTTTCCGATCGCTTGACCATGGAAACCGAAGATCCGGTTCGCATGGAAACCAACGAACTGTTGGGCGATCAGGCCGGCGACACGCTGGATCAGCTGACCCGCGACGTGATCACCGCCACCACGAACCGCATTTATTCCGGTTCCGGCAACACTCAGACCTCTGACGTTGCCGCTGGTGACGTGCTCGCCTCCACCGACTTGGACACCGCTGAGGAAACCTTGAAGGCTGCTAATGCTCGCTACATTACCTCCTTCGTGGATCCTTCCACCGGTATCAGCACGGTGCCGCTTCCTCCGTGTTTCGTAGGTATCGCGCATACTTACACTGTGAAGAAAATTCGCGGCTTCACTGGCTTCACCAAAGTTGAGCTCTATGCCAACCCTGCTTCCCGCATGGACGGTGAATTCGGCAAGTACAGCAGCATCCGTTTCCTTGAAACGACCAATGCTAAAGTGTACACCGGCCAGGGTACCAGCAACATCGATGTCTATGTCACCATGGTCATCGCCAAGTTCGCTTACGGTACTTCCCGCATTTCCGGTCACGCGTTAGAAAACATCGTAAAGCCGTTGGGCTCCGGTGGTACTTCTGACCCGTTGAACCAGCGCGAAACTTCCGGTTGGAAGGCTACGTTCGTTGCGAAGATCTTGAACGACAACTTCTTGGTCGCCATCGAACACGCTCGCGTTTAATAATTAAATTCGGGGCCAGGATTTTGATTCTGGCCCCTTAGGAAAGATCACTTAAAATGTCTGCTACAAGCATTACGAAAAAAGGCGAAATCCGCGACGGCGTAACCGGCGCATGGGTTGAATTCGGAACTTTTGTTCTGAACGCCGCTTCGATCGCCGCTGCCGCGCAGGGTATCGAAACCGCTGCCATCAGCGGGGCTAAAGTTGGTGACATTGTGATGGTAAATCCGCGCGCCATGGAAGCGAAAGCTGCCGTGGTCGGAGCGAAAGTTACCGCCGCAAACGAGGTCAGCGTGTACATTAACAACATGTACGACAGCTCGACTGCTGTAGACTTGGGTTCTTTGACCTTCGACTACATCATCATCCACTTGTCCTAAGTGAGATAAAAGAAGGGGAGTTCCCCTGAGCTCCCCTTCTTTAGAAAAAAAATTAATTGAGCACAAAAGCTCTATAAAAAATGACAAGGAAATTTATGGATAATCAATCTCAAACACAACGACAGGAAGAAGAGTTCGATATGATGCAGAATAACGGAGTAGATCCGCTGCAGCATGATCCTGAAATCCAGGATGAAGAAGACCCCGGTGCTGGTGATCCTCCGGCGAAAGTCGTAGATCAGCAACAGCCGCCGGTGCAGCAACAGGCTCCTTCGCAAGAACAGCCAGCTCCCGTAACCAAGCGTTCGGGGGAACAGGATAAAATTAACGCGTCTACGACCGGGAAAGATTTTTCTATTCCGGGAATCCAGGATGCCAGCGAGCTGAACCTTAGTGAGAAGGCTTTGGCTACAAAAAAGAAGCTGGCCATGGATGCAAAGATGCCATTTTATATTCCGTTCGATCCGGGTGAAACTAAAGGTGCCACTCGAACCGCTACCATTAATGGCTATCCCTTCACGGTCATGAAGGGTGAAATGGTGGAACTTCCTGTTACCGTGGTTAAGTTGTTTATGCGCTCCATGAACATGGAAACCGCAGCTTTAAACAATAATGCCTTCAACATGAATAATCCGAACAGTGTGAACAATCCGGGTTATCGGAAGGATGCCGCGATTTAATTTTGGATCTTCAGGTCCTGCAGCTGCAGGGCCTGCCACCT
Source organism: uncultured Aquaspirillum sp. (assembly GCA_964635875.1). Classification (GTDB taxonomy): domain Bacteria; phylum Pseudomonadota; class Gammaproteobacteria; order Burkholderiales; family Aquaspirillaceae; genus CAZWRK01. The sequence continues at coordinate 14,159 of CAZWRK010000065.1, read as the reverse complement.
GAAATTAAATTTTTAAAACATTTATGGACATCGTTGCATTAAGAACTGACGCGCGGTATAACGTAGGGCCTCAAATTACCGCCACTCAGTACCCGGACACCGACGTTGATCGCAACCTCAATTTTTGGTACCGGGAAGTTTTAAGCTGGATCGTTCCGCTCGGCGGCGAGTGGGAGATGCAGGGTGAAATAATGTGGATAGACGGACAGGAAGATGTTACCGATTACGAGATCCCTTCCAACCTTCTCCGGATCTACAAAGTCGAGGCCAGACTTTCCAATAATTCAGATTTTGTCGAGTGTATCCCGTTGAACGTGGCCGGGCAAACAACCGTTGAAGGAAACACTACGCGCGTAGTAGATGATGCCTCAGCTCCTACGGTAGAAGTTTTTGGTGACTACATTCAGATTCGGCCGGCTTTTTCCGAAGACGTTGTAAATGGTTTGAAAATTTGGGTTCAGGAAGATTTTGCAGATCTATCAATTACTCCTCCGTATGACGTACCGAACTTAATGAATCCTGTTCGAAGGGCTATGTCGATCGGTGCCGCTATGGATTTTTGCGGAGCGCATGAAATGTGGAATAAATACCGCGAGCTGAAGAAGCGGCTCTACGGAGATCCGAATGTTAAAGATGATGTCGGGGAAAAAGGAAAGGTCATCGCTCTTTATTCAGTAAAAGCCGGCCAGCGCAGGCCCCGCATCGGGACCCGCAGGCAGAGCTATAGATAATTAACAAAAACAAAAATTTTATGGGAAATGGACAATGGACAAAACGAAACGCGACGCTCTCTCTGGCCGGCATCAAATTTTGGCGCAGCGCATGGAGTGGATCTTCGGTAACTTACGTCCCCGGAGATGGCGTATTTAATTCTTCGACCGGAGCGGCTTATATCTGCATTTTAAAGCACACGTCAGCTTCAGGCTCTGAGCCAGGTGTTGGTGGCTCCTGGGAAACTTATTGGGATCTTTTAGTTCAAGGCGATGTTGGTCCTACGGGTCCTACCGGGCCAACCGGTTACACTGGCCACACCGGTCCAACCGGCGCGGCATCTACCGTTACTGGTCCGACCGGTTACACCGGTCCTACCGGTCCTCAGGGAGCAGCTTCGACTGTTACCGGGCCGACCGGTTACACCGGTCCAACAGGTCCGACAGGTCCGACAGGCGCGGCATCTACCGTTACTGGTCCGACCGGTTACACCGGTCCTACCGGTCCTC
>CAZWRK010000065.1:0-12839 GCA_964635875.1 uncultured Aquaspirillum sp. | reverse complement strand
GGCGCGGCATCTACCGTTACTGGTCCGACCGGTTACACCGGTCCTACCGGTCCTCAGGGAGCAGCTTCGACTGTTACCGGGCCGACCGGATATACGGGTTACACCGGTCCCACCGGTCCCACCGGTCCGGCCGGAGGTTCGACTTCCTGGCAAGGCGCATGGCAAACTTCTCACGCATATTCAGTAAACGATGCCGTTAGTGACAACGGATCTTCTTACATTTGTACTTCAGCTCACACTTCCGGAGCAACAACTGAACCGGGAGTTGGTGCGTCCTGGACTACTAAATGGTCGCTGCTCGCTGCTGTTGGTGCCACTGGTCCGACTGGTCCTACCGGTCCGACTGGCGCGGCTTCGACTGTTACCGGTCCGACGGGTTACACCGGTCCGACCGGGCCGACCGGTCCTCAGGGCGCAGCTTCAACTGTTACCGGGCCGACTGGTTACACAGGTTACACCGGACCGACGGGGCCTACTGGCCCAACCGGGGGAACCGGGCCGACTGGTCCTGCTGCCAATACCATGGTTCTTTCCGGAGCTGGTGGATGGCCTTCGACGACCAACGGTTGTGCTTCTCCGGCAAAGACGGAAATGGCAACCAACAAGCAAAACATTCAGACATTGGATTTTGATCCTTCCACTCAGCAATATGCTGAATGGACAGCGGTGATGCCTTCGAACTACGGAGGTGGAACTTTTACGGCAAAATTCCATTGGCTTGCCAATGACACAACTACTAATGCTGCGGTTTGGGGAATTGCTGCAAGAGCTTATGGCGACGGCGATGCTGTCGATCAGGCTTTTGGAACTGCTCAGGAAGTCACTGATGCGAACGCTTCGACTGCAAACCAGGTACGCGTATCAGCTGCTACTTCTGCCGTAACTATTGCCGGTACACCGGCGGCCGGAAAATTGGTCCAGTTCCGGGTTTATCGTAAAGCTGCCGATGCCGCAGATACCTTGACGGTAAATGCGAAATTGCTTGCAGTAGAATTGACCTACTAATATGGCTGACATTGTTCATCCAACTCAAATACTGAATGAAGATTTTGATGGAGGATCCCTTGATACTTCTAAGTGGACCCTCACCTCTGGAAGTTTAACTGTAAGCGGAGGCCAGGCTTATAGCACGGGATGGCATTTTGACACGAAGAATAAAGTCAATATTGTCAAACCCAAAAAGATCATTTTGGAATACAGGGCTTTAGCTGGCGGCACTGGTGACATGTGGTGCGGGTTCTATAAACTTTCAGATGATGTTATTAATTTTTCTGCCTATGCGAATGAAAACTACTATTCACAGGGTGTTCGTATTGATCTTGGTGGAACCTTTGGGTCTGGTTGGGCGAACAGTGGTGACGCTACTAACGCGTGGAAAGAATATCGTTTCACCATCGATGGTAGCAACGCCGTTATAGAACGATTTAATTCTCTCTCTGACGTAAGCCCTGAGTATTCAGTTACCAAGGCTCTAAGTGACAATATTGCTCTTTATACTTGGTATTGGGCTCACGATTGGGGAGGTAATGGAAGTAACGGATACTATGAATGGATCCGTTGCTATGCCGATATTGGCGGCCTTCGATCACCAGGCGGCGGCGTTGCTTCCGGTGCCGGTTTCCATTTTGCTGAAAAACTAAAAGCCTGGATTCCGAAGCCGATGATATTCGTTCCCGACATGAGTTTCTTAATCCCTAAAAAGCCTCAATTAATTCTTCCTTAATATGAATTTTTCCGTAGTATTAATCGCACGAAATGAAGCAAAAACTTTGCCGCGGCTGCTGGCCTCTTTAACAGAGTTCCGGCAGCAGGGCGGCGAGGTTGTTTTGCTTGATACTGGCAGCAGCGATGATACTATGAAAGTAGCCGCTGATGCTGGCTGCCGGGCGGTTTCGGTTGGAGAAAAATTCTTAATCACAGTTTCGACAGAAGAAGCGGAAGCGATCAATAAAAAATTCGTATTTGAAAACGAAGCGGCGGTGATCGCTGCCGGCGACAGGATCTTTGATTTTGCCGCTGCCAGGAACTACGCCGCTTCTTTGGCATCGAATGACATGATCGCCATGCCGGACTGCGACGAAATGTATACAAAATTGGATCTTGAAAAAATAACCAGGTTGATCGGTGAAGGAGTAACTCAATTCAGTTACAATTTTGTTTACAGCCACGACGCTGCAGGAAAGGAATTAATTAAATTTGCTCATTCAAAATTCTACAACAGGAAAGTCATGAAGTGGACCGGGGTTATCCATGAAGTCCTGACTTTCACTCACGGAGATGTTGAACATACGCACCAGTGGCTTGGCGAAGATGTAATAAAACTCGAACATTACCAGAATCCGGCAACCGATCGGTCAAACTATCTCCGGGGCCTGGCGTACGACTGTTATAAAAATCCGAATAACGATCGGAACTGCCATTATTTTGCCAGGGAGTTGATGTACAACAACCGTCCGCACTCAGCTCTTGAAGCCTTCAGCGAACATATTTCAATGGACCGCTGGCTGACTGAAAAAGCTCAGTCCATGATTTTTGTTGGCGACTGTTTTAAAATGCTTGGCCAGGAAGAAGATGCTGTTAAATCCTACCTATGGTCATTTGCTACCGATAGCAGTCGGCGCGAACCATTCATGCGCCTGGCAGAGCATTATTATTACAAAGGCGACCATCAGCGCGCTGCATGTTACGCGGCCGCCGCGCTGCAGATACCGGAAACCGTAGCCTACATGAACTGGTGGCCGTACTACACCTACCTTCCGCACGAAATTCTCTATTGGGCGTTGTGGTACCTTGGCCAAAAAGAAGAATCAAAAAAGCATTTCGAAATCGCCAAGCAGTTAAATCCGGAAAGCGAAAAATACAAACAAGACCAACAGTTCTATAATTAATTTTTTAAAAACAAAAATGGCTGATGACTATAACCATGGTAAGGAGATAGGATCCCTCGAAGCAAAAATGGAAGCGTACCACGAATCGCTGCGGAGCTATATCCGGAACCAGGAAAAAACAAACGAAGCTCTCGAAAAAAGGGTTCGAATTATGGAAGGATGGATCCAAACGACTACCGGCCGTTTCACCGTCATGACTGCGCTGTTCGGTGTTGTTGGCACCGGGATCTATATTTTTATAAATTGGGCCATCGAGCACATTAAATTCAAATAAAAAGCCATGTTAAACTTAGGTCTTCCACATTTTAGAATAGACTATCATGACTTCCTCCGGGGCAGTAATTCTTATGTGAATTATCCGGACGGTGGTTTTTTGAGTCAGTCTTACGGAATCAACATCTTCAATACTCCGGGCGTACTTGGTATTACTGCACACAAAAACGAAACGGTACGTTCGACATTGAATGTAAATGAACCAGTTATTGCTTGGGGCATGGGTCCTTCGAGCACCGGGCTCGGCGCGATCGTAGTTGGACTTGGTAGTAACGGAAATTCTGACGGATATTTTTACAACGTTGCTGATGATGGAACCATTACTCAAAACGGATCTGAAGACACTACGCAGGACTATAACGGCCGCGGGTTTGTCGATGTAGTTCAATATAATAGCAAGTGGTATTTTACCAGCCGATCGAATGTTATTCAGTGCAGTTTGGATCTTAATACGAAGGATCTAACTTATTGGACCACAACTAAAAGCAAGTCGAGTTTGAATAATTTTTCTCCGCATCCGATGGTAGTGTATAACAATATCCTTTGGATCGCGGACCAGAATTATCTGCATAAACTTGACGGCACCACGGCAACCACTCAGGCGTTTGATCTTCCGGCCGGATGGGTCATTACGGCCATGGCTGTTTACAACAATTTGATCTACATGGCAGCTGAGCCGTATTGGAACGCTTCGAGCACTTATCATGGCCAGGCAAAGATATACACCTGGAACGGTTACTCGGATAGCTGGCTTGATGAGTATGACATGGATGCCAGGGTAAATGCTTTGTATGTTTTTGACGGCACTCTATTCTGCTTCACTAATTACTACCTCGGATATTTTGACGGCGTGAAGGTGAAGCCTCTCCGGCCACTTTCGAGCCCTGTTTATAAATGCCAGGTTACTCAGGTGGACGGCAGCATGTTTTATGCTGAAGGCACTAATTTAGTGAGATATGGCAGTCCTGTCCCCGGAACCAGGAGAGTGTTTGTAAAACATGTTCCAGCAATCAGCTCTCAGGGGTATTCGGCAATCTTCTCCTGGTACCAAAAACGTTTGCTGCTGATAGAAAATGGAGCAAGCGGAAATCCTGGTATACCATACTTGATTTCCGACATTAATGATCTCGGAAGTGGATCCGATAGCTACCAGTTTGATTTTAATCCGCGCTTCTTCAGCCGGCAGGTCAGGATCCGCGGCATCGTTGTTGAAACGGTGGACGGATTAAGCAGCGGACAGTCGGTAGATGTCGATTATATCGATCACAAAGGCGCAAGAAAACAGGGAGCGTATTTCGGTTACGGAAATTCTCAATTCAATTTGCACGGGGAAAATATTTTCGGTTTCGATGTAGCCGATGGAGTTGTTACTCGGACAGTCCAGCCGGCGATCACTATTACTAATAATGCACGGTTAAGGTATGTAGATTTTTACTACGAACCTTCAGAGGCACCATTAAATAATTAGTTATGGCAAACGATCCAATTCAACAAATGGAAGACATGGAGGCGCGGTATCGGATAGAAGTTCCGGATCCCGCCCCTCAACCGCTTGCCGGCAAGGTCCAAAAAACGGATCAGTCCGCTTCGTCTGTTCCAGACCCTCAGTCGGTGGATCCGAAGAACGTGCAGCCTGGCCAGCGGCCGAACGCTAACCCGGACCAGCAAACGCAGTTCGAGGAACATGATCATAACGGCCTGAATTCTAAACCGGTCAGCATAAGATCTCTTAAAGACTTTTTTGAAGTGTTGCCGGCTACTCCGACACACCGGCCGAAGAACGCTTGGGATCAAATTAAAATAGTTAATAACGCCGGCACCAGGGAATTGTGGGTTTATGATTACTTGGCAGCCAGCTGGCACAAGATATAATTAATTTAAAATAAAAATTATGGCCATCATTGTAGGGACAGGGGATCCGAACAATCTGCAGGGAGGCGCGCCCTCGCTGCAAGGATCAACTCCCGCGCTGCAGCAAACCTCTAATCCACAAAGTTCGCCGGCACCGGCAACGGTAGCGGCTCCTCGCGCAACCCAAACAGGGGTGCAGGATTTTTCAAAACGCTACGGATTATTTAACGGTGCGGTATATGACAAAGTGACGAATTCCAGCTTCAGCTCCGATGCGGAATTTAAAAAAGTTACCGGTTATTCTTCGAACGGGCAAAAGTTTGATACCTCCTATATTCCTCCGTCAGCAATTCCTCCGATAGATAACAAACCGATTACGAGCTCAGATCTGGAACGGTCCACGACCCTTCCGGAAGTTTCGAATTTCATATCAGCAACCAGCGGTGCAACTTTGTCACAGAAGGTCAGCGCGGTGGCCTCGATGACCTTGGATTCGACGAAGCAGATCCTGGACCAGCTGTATAAACAAAAAGAAGACCAGGCAGCTGCAGATAAAGCGGCTACCCAGGCCAACATCGATTCCGAACGTGCCGGCATCGTCAAGCTCAGTACCTCTACGCAGCTACAGGACACTTTGACTAAGCTGAACCAGCAGTATGATATTGATAACAAAATTAGCCAGTATACTAAAATTCAAAATGACATCGTTGCCGCACAGGAAGCCTTGGACATGGGTATCATTTACGAAGGCGACCGGCCGGCCCGGATGAGTTTTATTCAGGGAGCCCAGGCTTCTTTGATGAAACAGGGGTTGGCAAAAATCGGAGCCTTGCAAGGTACGGCTTCAGTTCTTAAAGGTGACATCGATCTGGCAAAATCTTACATCGATCAAACCTTAGGGGCGATTAAAGATGACCAGCAGAACCAGTGGAACGCTCTTACCACTTTGCTCAACCTCGATAACCAGAAGCTGGTGACTTTGAGTTCGGACGAAAAGGATGCCGTAAACAGCCGCTTGAAATTAATTACCGACGAACTGGACCAGCAGGAAAAAAATAAAGATGACATCTTAAACCTGATGACACAGTACCCATCCGCGTTCTTATCCGGAGGAGTTACTCTTACAGATACAAAACAACAGGCCCTTCAAAAAATGCTGCCGAAGATGGCATCTGATGAAAGAGCAAAGTTTGAAGCAAGCCTGGCTTCCAGTGGGACCAAAGCCAATGATCAAAAAGCGAAACAGGAAATGCTCGGCCTTAAAGCAAAGGGCATGACCTACGATGAAGCGGTGCTGGCTTACGGCGACCAGCTGGACCTCTCCTACATCGCCGGAGTTTACGGCCGTTCGACTGCAGACAAATCTACCAGTTTGGAACAGCAGCTCAAAGATGCCGCCTATAGCAAATACTTCGATGCAAACGGAAACGTACTGCCGAACTATACCATCACGATCGATCAGAAAAACGGCCGCCCTGTTGTAGAAGAAAACAAAACCGACAGCGGCGCGAAGTGGTACAACCCCTTCAGCTGGTTTTAAAAAATTAAAAATATAACCATGTCACTTCGAGATGATATAAAAGCAAAATATGGCGCGACTTCAGCTACGGGATCGAAGGCATCGGGATCTTCTTCTGCCGGCAGCAGCTTCAGGCAGGAGATGTTGGATAAATATAATTCTAAGCCGACTATTACTCCGGTCAGCTCGCCAACCAACAACCCTGCCTCAACAATTACCCCGAACCTTCCAGGTAATCTCCCTGTAGTGCCAAGCCCAAATAATCCGGCTCCCACTCCGGAGGAGCCGAGCTTCGGTCAAAAAATTGCTCAGGCAATAATTAATAGCGATACTCCGGGAACCTCGGTCGTAAAAAACTTTTTCCAACCGAGCAATATCCTGGACGCATTAAGCAAAACAATTTCGTACCCGTTCGAGCTGTTAGGCAAAGGTGTTGATGCCGCCACGAAAGCGGTCCAGTCTGGCGGGGAATTTTTAGGTACCCAAATTGCTGAAGCTGTTAAACCGGGATCCACGGGAGGCAAGGCCACGCTGCCGGTCACGCAGCAGTTGGCAGACAATTATAAAAAGGCCAAAGGTTTCGTGGACCTGACCGATGAGATCATTACGAATCCGCTGCAGCAAACTCAGTGGTATAACAACCAGCTGCTGAAGGCTTACCAGGTAGATACGGATCCCAACGCGACAGCCGGGCAGAAGGCGGCGAATGTTGTCCGTGAATTATTCCTGGGCGGCGGCAAAGGACTTGGCGAAGCCGGCAAGCAGGTTTTGGTTGGCGCGGCCTTCGAAGGAGTTACTGGAACCATCGGAAAAACTCAGCAGTATTTTTATAAAGTCGAACCCAAAGCGGTCATGTACCCGAACGGACGCATCGCTTCGGAAGCTGTCGCTCCTGAAGGATCTTCTTTGACTGAAGGTTTGACCCCTGTAAAAGACCAGGCTGTTTTATTCAAAACTCAAAGCGGTAAAATTGTCCAGGTTGTTCCAACCGAACAGGGACCTATTGTAATAAATGAAATTACTAAACGATTCGGGGCCGCTCCTGATCTTATTCCGACAGCCAAGCCCATCGATGCGGTTACTGCAGGAGGTTCGGCTGAAAGATCTTTAGCTACGATCGAAGGAGCAAAGCCGTTAGTCCCTTCAGAGATCCCGACCGGTACGGCCGGCGCAACAGCTGCAGCCGCTTCCACTCCAACAATCCCGATGCGGCCGGTTGATTCCATAATCTCTCCGGAACAGCTGAAGACCACCATGGACCAGCCGATCAGTCCGCAGGTTCTGGAAAGAATCCGTACACTTACTCCGGAGCAGCAAGTTACATTCGGACGCGAGATCGAGAACACGATCAACGACCTGGTAAAACCAGAGCCTGCAGCTGAAGGCAGCCAGCCTGCAGAGAACACCGGCATGGCAAAAGGCTTCAGCTTTTCTAATCAGCCCCTGTCTTCAGGCGCGCCGGCCGTGATTCAGCCTGACGGCACGATCCAGGTGTCGATTCCTCAAATGGCCCAGGACATCGCTAAATTGGCCACAGGTAGCAGAATAGCCATTCACACGAATTCGCCTTACGCAGCCGTTTTTAAGCGCGCTGAAGGGGAATCTATACGCTCCCTGACCACCCGGTATGTTTCCGAGGTTATTTTGCATGAGGTGTCACACCAAAGAACCATGACCGGCGCGGACTTTCAGGAGATCCAGCGGCTTCAGGGCAACCTGGATGTGGCTACGGCTTCAGGCGATCCGAAACAAATTACTGCAGCTCAAACCGCTATCGATAAGTTCAGCAGCCAGCTGGAAAATAAAGCAAACAAATTCCTGCAGCAAAACCGCGAATCGCTTACTCAGGAAGTTTTGCCGCAGTTGAAATATGTAATGGAAAAATACCGGACCCAAACTGCTGCCGCAAAAGAATACAAGCAATCTTTCCTGAAGACCTTTAAGAAAAAACTGCAGGCGAATTTTGCGAAAGCCAAAGTCAGCGAGAAAATCGAAACGATCAAGCAGAACATGCGCGCTGAAAAATACGTCAAAGCTGAAAAAGTAAAAAGCGAAACTCAAACGCGTTACGAAAACGCGATCGCAAAAATTAAGGACCGCCAAACCGACATTGAAGGCATGAGGCAGGAGATCTACGAATACTCGAAGCTGCTGCCGGCTAACGTGCGCGGCAAGTTTTTGGCGGCCGTAAAAAATACCAATACCAGAAAAGAATTCCTGGAAGTTTTGGATCGCATGAAAAAAGTTTCGGCCACCAGCCAGCGGGCGCAGCTGATCCGGGAAATTAAAAAAGAGATCAAGTTCACCAAGCCGAATAACCAGAACGGGATCCTGAAGGGGAAGTTTACGGCCGACATTCAAAAGAGGCTCGACGGGATCCGTGCCAATTTGAACGGATCTTACGAGCTGGCCAGGCAGAAGCGCAACGACCTGATTCTTCAATGGCGCGATGAAAACGGTGATGCGCCGCTGCCGGCAGAGATCCTCCGCAAACTCGAAGACCTTGCCATGGTCGGTATCAAAGACATGGATCCGCGCGAGCTGCGGTTCACGTTGGATGCAGTTAAGTCCCTGAAGGAAAACGGCCGGACCGCAAATGAGATCGCGAAATTTAACCGTGAATCCCGCCTCGATGCAATTAAAACCAAGATCCTGGACGTAATCACCGGCGGCCGCGAGCTGCCTTCGAATTATAAATCCCTGCCTGACCGGTCTAAGCCGACCGTAAAAGAAAACCTGAAGAACTTTTTTACCGTGCAGCAATACGGCTTCGAGGAAATACTCGACAGCCTTTCCGAATTCGACAAAGGATCCAAGCCTTACGAATCGTTCCTCTCCCGCTTCGGCCGGAAGGCACATTCAGCAAACGGTGTTGAGTTCGCCGGCCAGCAGGCAGAGATCATGCGCGGCAACGAAGCCATAAAAAAGATCTACGGTTTTACCAAGAATCGCGAGATACTGAATTTCATCAATGAGATGAACGTGGCCATAGATCTCGGCCGCATGGAGCACAGCGATGGCGTGGTCCGGGAAGTAAAGCTGACCCGCGGCGAGGCTATGTACTTTACCGCTCTTATGGAAAACCCGAACCTTGCGGAAACTTTTTCGGAAGGGATGAAATGGACACCTTTGATCATGGATGCAGTTAAGAAAACGCTCCGGGAAGAAGATTACCAGCTGGTCGAGTGGCTGATGAACGATCTGCAAAAATATTATCCGGGCATCAATGAAGTATACCGCCGGGAAAATTTCGTGGATCTTCCGTTCGACGACAAATACTTCCCGCTCTACAGGCAGGTTGAAAAGCTGCAGAAAAAAGAAGCGTCCGCAAACACCACCAGCCAGCTGCTGGCAGAGGAATCCAGGTATTATTCCACCGTCAAGAACGGATCCCTGAAGACCCGCAGCGACAATGCCGTACCAATCGAACCGAAAAATATCCTGGACGTTTGGTACGACCATAAAATCAAGATGGAACATTATAAGGCGTGGGCTGATACGATGTATGATTTCCGGAGAGTGTTTGGGGATCCTGAAGTGCGCCAGTCTATCATCGACTTCCATGGCCGGCCGTACATCAAAGCGATCGACGGCTTCCTGGACGACATGGCCCGCGGCGGCATCGATGGCGCAAAAATAAATCAGGCTATCGAGAAGTTCCGCAGGAACGTCACCCGCAGCATCCTTGGCGTAAACTGGAAAGTTTCCACCCGGCAGCTCATGGGTATCGTGAACTACATGGTAGAGATCCCGGTCAAAGACTTTTTCGGTGGCATTACCGACTTCTTTACGGATCCGCTGGCCAAGGCTAATTTCCTGACTGATAATTCCGCAGTCATGCGCGAACGTTTCGGGGAAGGTTTTGAGCGCGATATTAAATTCGCGCTGCAGCGCGGTTACGCCGACCAGCTGAGCAAAGCCAGGAATATCGATGAGATGTTTTTCTATCTCATCAGGCAGGCCGACAAGATGACTGTCATGCCGGGATCCTGGGCCGCATACCGATCGAAATACCTGGAACTCAAAGGTAAAGGATTTTCGAACGAGGAAGCCAGAAGCCAGGCTCTTGAATTCGCGGAGCTGGTCACGAACCGGATCCAGGAAACTTCGCAGCTCGACACGCTCTCTCCTATCCAACGCGGCGGCACTCTCATGAAATTGCTTACCATGTTCCAGTCGCAGCCATCCAAATTCTTCCGCATAGCCATGAATTCGTACCGGAACTATCGGGCCGGCCGCGGATCCAAAGCCAATAACTTAAAGAGGCTGTTCATGGTTTGGTTCCTGTTGCCGCTGCTTTGGCAGTTCATGGTCGATGGCTTCAAGCCGAATAAAAAACATTTGATCACGACTGCATTTTTAGGACCGTTTTCTTATCCGCTGATCATCGGACAAATGATCCAGTCCTTTGCCGGCTGGATCACCGGAGATAACAAATACGACTACGAACCAAGTGCCGTTACCTCCACTTTCAGCGACATGAAAAATGCCGGCGAACAGTTGTCATCCGGCGACTTCGTGGACGGAACCACTTACCTGATCGATCTGATGGGAAAGATCTTCGGAGCCCCGACCGGCCTGGTAACAAAACCTATCCGGGCTGCGAAGAAGGCGGCCGACAAAGCACCGAAGTATTTACCTTAAAAAATATCCGGTGCCAGGATAGGTCCGGCGGACCCTGGCACAAATCATACTCGCCTACAATGAGAATCGACCCTCAAAGGATGGCGGCCACATTCAGGGAGATCTTAGCTGGACCTTCCCTGGCACCGGATTAAAAAGGAGGTTTGGGAAATGCCTGCGACCGCGCCCGCGATCGGGTATACCATGGAGTATTGCCCGGACTGCGGCAAAATGACCAACCACAAGATCGTAGAGATCTGCGGGAAGACCCGCAAGTGGTGCGTTACCTGCGATGAAAAGGACTTCGTTCTGGAATCAACGAGGGACTAACCGATGATCTACAACACGTTTCGAAGGAGAAACCGGCTATGCGTACTCAGAAATATCCTACCGTCTGCCCGTTTTGCCACCTGGCCGTCGCGCTGGTTGGCCAACAAGAAGGACGCTGCACATCGTCAGGGTGCGGCAAGAGGCTTCCCGAAGTAGGGAAGGAGGTGATCCAAAAATCCCGTGAGCCTAAACAGCTCACATTCTGCTTCACCGCCTGACCGCAACTACGGGGGAGCACCCACGCTCCCCCTTATCCCTATTGAAATAATAATTAATATCAAAACAAATGGACGAACAAAATCCAAATGATGTCGTCCGGTTGAAACTCAACCGAGGCGAATTCGATCCGACGCGCAACAGCGGTGTTTTGGTCGCGCCTCCTGATCCGAAGGATTATGTGAGCGGCGATCTTAGTCACGGCGGCCGCTTGTCGGGCATCCAATACCGGGAAGTAAATCCGACCGGTGACTGGACCCAGTATCTTCCGACTGACGAACGCCAGTCCGGAAAGTTTTTCGACACCATGGCTTGCGTGTCGTTTTCAGCCCTGAACGTAATTGAAACGCAAATCAATTACTTCCTGGCCACGGACCAGCTGTCCTTTACGATTAAAACTCAGCTGGCGTTGCTTGGCTACATCGATCAGAACGGAAAGTTCAACGGATCCGATCGATTCTTGGCCAAGGCTTCAGGCACCACGACTGCAGGAAATTATTTGAATGTCGTCGCGGAAACGGTAAGGACCCAAGGTATAGCTCCGGAGAAGGACTGGACCTGGGATCTCGACACGTTTACTTGGGAACTGTTCTATGCCGGCATACCGACTTCGGTATCGCAGAAGGCCAAACAGTTCTTAAATCTGTTCGATGTCGGTTACGAATGGGTTTATGACAGTAATGATCTGTATCACTTGAAGCAGGCTCCTATGCAGCTGGCAATTTGCACCTGCGGCGGTTGGAATACGCCGCCGGTAAATTGGTGCAACGCCGGCAACGCAACCAACCATGCCATCATGTTGTACAAGGTCGAAGCTGACAACACCCATGTCATCTACGACCATTATGTTCCGTACATTAAACAATTAAAGCCTGACTATGGCATCCCTTACCGGATGAAAATTATAGTCACGCCAAAAGAAGGGGATAGCGAAATGATTTCAGTTATCGTAGACAGTACCAAAACTGTCCGACTCGAATTCGGGTCCGGAGATCTCGGTTTCAATATCGGGATCCAGTCGCAAAAGTTTTTTGAGATGGTTAAAGCCGCAGGAGTTCCGGTGGCCGAACGGGAACCTGCCACAAAAAATAAATACACGCTGGCCGACAACGGCTTCATCGTGCATGAGGTATAATTAA
>CAZWRK010000064.1:0-22362 GCA_964635875.1 uncultured Aquaspirillum sp. | reverse complement strand
CAGCGCAAGAAGAACTACAAATATGTAGCCCGTGATCCAAAATGGAAATGGAGAAGTTTCTCGCTATCAAAAAAGAAGCCAAAAAATTTAGACGACATATGAGTCCAAAAAGACCATGATCGCCTAAAACGGGCTGTAAATGGCCAAATTTTTGATTTTACGTGATAAAGCCTATGAAGGCCAAGGTCAAGAGAGCGATGACGATGACCGCATCCTCCTGTTTTCGAGGTGGTGGTTTGAGGGCGTGAGACATAGAGGCCTCCTTGTGGTGAGGACTAAAAACTCAGAACTCGTAAAGCTTGAACTTACAGATTCATTTGCTGGGCTGAGCCGGATTGCCCGAAAGGTCTTGAACGACCTTTTCTGCAACTTGGGCTTCGCCTTCAATGAAATCTTCAATGGCTTTCTCGCTCATCATTGAACAAGAAGAAAGTAAAATTAAAATTGAATATTTAAACAAAATAGTACCCCGATATTAAAAATGCTGAATTGTTTGCAATTGCTGTATTGGAAAGTGCTGTATTGCCACCACCCGTGTTATCGTCCTGGACAAATCGAACATACTGCGTTGAAGCGGCAATTTGAGCGTTAACAAACGCCTTGGTAAAAGTCACATTGGTCAAGGTCGGAGGAAATCTAGGAGCCGTTTGAGATCCTGCCAAAGAGGGAATTGTGATTCGGCATTCACCTGTAGAAGATCCTTTTGACGTTAAAACTAGATTTATATAATAATAAACCAAGTTTCCTATTTGCGTATAATTACCTATTTGAGTTGAATAAGTTACGCCGACGCTTGCACCCGCAAAAGAAAGGGTTGGCGTCCAGGTTCCTATGGAATAATTTGCAAGAGTGTTTGATCCATCAAAAGAAACTCCCGTTCCTGTTGAGGCTGCCCCAATTCCAAGGCCAACTATTTGAGGAGTTGTGGTGAAAGCTGGATCCGCGCCGGTCGATCCTTGCAACGCTGAATTTGATGCGCCTACGGAAATAGAAGTTAGCGCTCCATTGGTTCCCCCTACTTGGACCGCGTGCTGAGTCGGATGGTAATTGCAATTATTATTTGTAGGCATTTTATTTAAACGTAATAAAACCCAGATATTCTAAAATTGCTAGTGTTTGCAAAATTTGTATCTTGCAATTGAGTGGTTGCTGAACCACTAGCAACAATTTGAATTGTTCCCGTAGTGGTTCCCGATGTTACTGTACCTGTTAAATAATTTCCTGTAAATGTGATCACTTGGGGTTCAATGTTGACCATAACGCTCGCTGTCGCCGCTGTAATGGGAAGGCCAGTAAACGTAACCAATCCTGTAGAAGTTCCTTTAGAGGTCAGTGTGACTAATCCATAAATAAATACACAATTCCCAATTCTTGTGTAATATCCTATCTGAAAGCTGTAAGTAATTCCAGTTGTTCCTCCGCCGAAAGCCACACCTGGAGTCCATGTGCCTTGAACATAGCTGGACATCGTGCTGACTCCATCAAAAGTCAGGCCGCTTCCTGTCGAGGCTGCGCCGATCCCAAGTCCAACGAGTTGAGGCGTTGTGGTGAAGGTCGGATCAGAAGATCCAACGCCCTGGCAAATGGAATTTGAGGCACCAACAGCAAGGGATGTTAGTGTCCCATTGGAACCGCCTACCTGAACGCTATGCTGAGTAGGTGAATAGTCGCAGCTATTATTTGTTACCATAAATCCCTTAAGAAATGATAAATTCAGTCACTACAACAACACCAGCGCTTCCATTAGCTCCAGTCGTTGGTCCTGCGCTCGTATTTGCACCAGATCCCGCTCCGCCTGATCCATAACCTGTAGCTGCGCTTCCTGTAGCTGTCGAATTAACTACGTTTGATGTAGCTCCTCTTCCTGCCCCACCAAAAAAGCTACTTCCTCCTGTGGGAGCATTAACTATACCAGTATTAGAAAAGCCATTTAGTCCTGGATTTCCAGAAACAATAACTGTACCTCCTGATCCTCCGGTTCCTCCAGCTCCTCCTCCTCCTGAACAAGATGATCCAGTCACTTGAACCGATACACCGCCAGAACCCCCATTTGCCGTGATCAAAGAGCCAAAACTAACATTGCCACCATTTCCGCCAGTGGCTCCCGAATTTCCTGTTCCAGCCGCTCCAATAGTGACCGATTGAGAACCAGCTATTGTGGCAGCCGAAAAACTTCCTCTTCGATATTCACCAGCACCACCGGAACCGCCAGAAGAAACCTGATTGGATGCGTTTGAAGCCGCTCCTCCCCCGGCTGCTCCGCTTCCTAAACATTCCACTATACAGTATACCATACCCGAGGTAGCGGTGTAAGTTCCCGAGGAAGTAAAAACTTGAATATTAGTAGATAAATTTTTCCAAGCAGCAACAGCAGACGCGCCACCAGAGGTCAACATGGCTGTTGTTGTTGCGGATGGAGTTACAGATTGAAGCGCACCCGTGCTCGTCGTTCCGCCTAAAACAACACCATAAGCGGTAAAACTCGTTGCGCCAGTTCCTCCGCCTGCTACTACAGCCGTTCCAAAGACAGGCTGTGCTGAGGCTCCTTGAGAGATTACGGGGACCCCGCTAGTTGCAGAAGGGGAGACATTGTTAAGGATGCCGTTTGCGCCGCCTGTCTGGACGTTGTATTGGGTAGGCGAATAATCGCAACTGTTGTTTGTTACCATTTAATTTCCTAAGAGGTTGTATAGGTGTTAACGGTTAATCCTCCTGCGATAGTTGAGCTGCTTCCTGTAAAAGTTAAAATGCCCTTATTTAAAGTTCCCGTTCCTGCTATTGCGCTTGCATTTGAAGAGTTAATGACGCATTGAGCCATATTAAGAGTGGCTCCTCCCCCAATTGAAACTGCCGATGCTGTTCCTGAATAAAAAATACAACCAATAAGCGCGCTGTTTAAAGTTGTCGTATCATTGTGTGTGACCCAAGTTGTATTAACATAAGGAGTAGAAATAGCTCCACAAGTGCAATTAATTAGCTGAATCAATCCACCAGCATTTGATTTAATCGGAATGTCAACAGTTGAATCATTAATATAAAGAGATCCGGCCGTTTGAGATTGAGTATCTGATATACCTAAAGTGGAAAATCTAATAAAAACTGTTGCCCCAGTTGATGTGAAAAGAGCATATCCATTTGCTGTAATAGTGTCGCAATTCGTCATGTAAAGATTTGATGAAGTGCTAGACCCTAAATTAAATCCCGAATTATTTGTGCAATTTACATAGCATTGTGTAAGAGAGATGACAGAATTAGATCCTGTTAAACTGCTTATGTAATCTCCATTGGTTTGAAATGATATACCATTTGCTATAAAATTTATATTATTTGATGAAATTGTTGCTTTTCCAATTATCGTGACATTTCCATAACCATGATAAGTGTTGGTATCGGCATAAAATGTTAGACTTTTGTCTACGGTATAGTTTTCTGTATATGTACCAGGGCGAAAAATAATTGTATCCCCTGAACTTGCTGAAGCAATTGCCGAGGCAATCGTCGTGTGAGTTCCCTCATAGGCATTCGGAGAAACAATGAACTTGTTCGGACCGTAGTTGTTGGTTGATAAAGCATGAGTAAAAGTAGGCATATTCCCCCTTAGGCCATAATCCAAACGCCGTTAACCGCATCGACAGCGCACCAACAGGTATCCGAGGTTCTATAGACAAGAGTCACGCAATCGCCTTGCAAAGTGCTTGTTGCTGTGCCTCCGGCTGTCGAAGCAAGCGAGCCTAGGCGAATAATTTGAGATCCAGAAGCTTGAATCGTAAGAGCATTTGCCGTGTCTACGAAAAACTTAATCGTATCCCCTTGTGCAGGAGAAGCGGGAAGTGTTCCCGTTGCTGTGCCAGTTATGAAGTAGCCATTGTTTTTAAGTGGTGAAAAGGCTCCTGAAACGTCATTCCATGCAAAAGTCGTAGCCCCCAAAAAGCTTACAAATCCATTTGCATCCACCGAAAATTGGGTCGAATTGAAATGACAAACTCCGTTATCTCCCACTGTTGTTGAGGCCACAGCTTGCGATCGCTGAATTTCCACTGTGTAGGTATTTGCCGCAAGGGAATCGGTCCGAATCACATTCGACGTCGTCCCCGCCGCAACCTGGCCACCTGTCACGATGATATTTCCTGCGCTATTCGGCACAACGGGCGACGTGCCCGGCGCGGTATGCGCATCGACGGTCACGCCTAAAATCGGCGCTCCGCCTCCGCTTCCCGCAAGCGTCACGAACCCGTTCGCATCGACGGAAAATTGCACGCTGTTGTAGTGGCTGACTCCGTTGTCGCCGATCGTTGAGCTAGCAACAGCTTGCGATCTCTGGATTTCTATCGTGCAAGTATTCGCTGCAAGCGAATCGGTTCGAATGACATTCGAAGTAGTCCCTGCAGCAACTTGAGCACCCGTTAAAGTGATTTGGCCGCTTCCGTTTGGCACAACAGGATCGGTGCCCGGGGCTGTATGAGCATCGACATCTAGCTTGCTCATCGTTCCAGCACCATTGATCGTGACCGTACTGCCCGCCCCCGAGGTGCTGATTCCGTTGATCCCAAAAATGTTTAAATTTCCACCAGATGGGACAGCTGTGCCGGAATCTTCTGTATAGAGGGTGGCAACGTCGCCCAACAGCTCAACTGTAATTGTTGACGTACCTGGATTGCCTACAGTGGTTGTGTTGACCCCATCGCCGACTACGTTAATGTTGCCTGCGGTTGGAAAAACAGCTCCACCAGAATTGCCAGTTAAGCTGATAATGTCTCCCGCTCCGCCTGCAAACTCAAGCCAAACCGCCACATTCATTGGCTTTGCAACTAATATCCAAGCTTTTTGGGTATTAGTATTAATCCAAATCGTTGGAACGTTGAATTGATAATTATGCGAATTGGGATCAAACGTTTCTCTCATAAAAGGGACAACAACCTGTCCTGTGTATGAAAGGATGTTTGGAGGCAGTAAGCCTGACATAATTTGCCTTTAAACGACGGTTAAGTTGCCCATTGAAGAAAGCACATTCCATTTTGTATTCGCTACCGAACAAACCATTCGAATGCTGTCGCCCTGAGCTGTTGAAGTAAGGCTGCCGCCCGCTCCAGAAGTGGTTTGAGATGAACCCATTCGGATTTGCTGACCTACGCCTTGCGTAATGCTCCAGCTGGTTGCCCCATCTAAGGTCACCTCAATGATATCTCCAACAGCTGATGAGGCAGGCAAAGCCAAAGCTAGCGCCCCACCTGCAGAAACACAGATATATCCATGATCAGTAGCAAGCGTCTGAGAAGCCGTGATCGTTGTCCAGGCAAGAGTCCCGGTAATCGCTGAAAGCTGATTTGAGGCATTGATCTTGATTGTAGTGCCATCGACTCGGACCACCGCATCCATCTGGCCGTTTGTTGCAGCACCTGGTCCGCCCGGTGTGATGAACTGAATCGCGCCGTTGGCAGCAGATCCCCCAGCTATGGATCCCGAAAAATTATAGTTGTCCGCTAAAGTTGGAGCGGTTGCCGGTCCGCCCTCGGCACTGAGAGTCTGAACCTCTCCACCCGGCACATTCGACCTGGGATTTTTGTATAGCTGGCTCATTTTTACCTATTTTGCATAGACATAGCTGATGTAAAACGATCCGGTTCCTGCGGCTGATTTAGCTGCAAATTGGGTTCCGATGGGCCAATAAAAAACCGCTTCTGAAGAGGCTTTATTTGCTTCGCAATCCAAAACAAGCGCCTCGCCGACAGAAAACGTTTTAAAATCAGTTGTCCCATCATCGCTGATGGTGACTGCAACGTTGCTCTGATTATCAAATATGATAGATGCTGGATTCTTCGTTAAAGCGCCTGAAAAGTTGATATAAGATCCCGTCCCCGTCGAGGTGTCATAGCTCAACTGAGGAGCGGCTTTACAAATCTGTTTTACGCTTGGCATTTTTAACCTTAGTTATTGATGATCCACCAGTTGAACGTCGATGTCTCATTCGCTGTAGACGTCAATGTGAAACCTGTTCCGTCTTGAGCGGTGATACTGACGTTTCCAAGGGAACCGCCGGCTGTAGCTCTGGAATAAAACACTTTCGCTGTCGCGCTACATGCTGTTGTTGCAACGGTGACGGCTCCTGGAGTTCCAGACATTGCGGCAGAAGTTCCAACTGAAGCATTTGAACCGGTCGCGATCACAATCTTGTTGCCCGCTGTGCTTAAAGCTAGATTACCGTTTGTCGCCGTGATGTTTCCAAGCGTTGCGGTAATTGTGGTGCCCGCTGAAAGAGATGTGCCGGCTGCTAAGGTTGTTGTAGTGGTCAACGAGCCTGGCGCTGTTACAGCGTTCGGCAATGACCAGGTGATCGTGCTACCAGAACCAGTGGTTTTAATTTGGTTTGCAGTGCCGAGTAGGTTGATGTTCCCGCTTGAAGGGCTGATTGCGCCTCCGCTATCACCTGTCAACGTCGACACGACGAGGCTTCCTCCGCCCATCGGAGTCCATACAGCTACTCCACCAACCAGAGAAACCAGCCCATAAATCGCTGCGTTTGCGTTATCTACAGCCAAAGTGCCCAGGCCATTGTGAACAGCCTTATTTGACGGAGCACCTGAGGTTGGAATAACATTTGCTGGATTTACGACTTGACCACCACCATAATAAGGGGTAGTTTGAGGGGAAATAGTAGGCATACAAACTCCTGGGATGGCCTTTTTTTCCTCATTTTATAGTAAAATAATATTTACTACTATTTTTTTAAGAATAATTTGCAGTTGTAATAAATTAGAATAAGTTGTAAAATTCATGGGAAAAAGGAGAGGGAAAATGCAAGAAAAGAAAGAAAAGATAAAAATCAGCCAATTTTTAAAAAATCATGCAGAATGGGCGAGCTTAATGGGCGCGATCATAGGATGTCTTGTGATCGTTCATAGTGAAAATGCACGCTTGACTGAGCGATTGGATGCAAATATGGCTGCAGTTAATCAAAGAATGGATGCGCATATCGTGGCGATTAATCAGAGGGCGGATGATTTGCATAGAGAATTTTATGAACTGTTAAAAGAAATGAGAAAACAATAAGGAATAAATCATGGAATGGACACAATTTTTGATTATGTTTTTAGGAATGATCGGCCTGTTTGCGTGGAACAGAACCGAATCTAGATCGGATATCCGGCATATGGATAACAAAATGGATGCAATGCGAGAATTGACTTATGCTATTCATCAAGAGATGAAAGATTTTCATAACAGGCTTTGTGTAATCGAAGAAAAAAGAAAAAAGGAGTAAATTATGACGACATTTTTGATTATTGTGCTAAGTATTTTGATTATTACAGCTGTGGATTGTTTTTGTGAAGATGATAGCCAAGTTGCTCAAGATGTTAGGGAAATAAAGGAAATGTTAAAAGAAAAGAATGGATAAGTACGCCGATCTTTTTAGCGATCATCTCAAAATTGCCCGCGATCTATTTATCAAAGAGCAGGGGCGCGAGCCGACTCTTGACGAGTTACTCGAGCGTCTTGCCCTTTTGAATCTCTATTTCTTTGATTGACGAACAGCTTTTAAGATTTTGTTGACTCGCTTGTCATCATATCTTTGTTTTAATTCTGATAGATATGTATTAAATTCAGGAGTGTTTTGCTTTGAACGCAAAATTTTGGCTTCTTTTTCGACGAAAATATTATTAACTAAATTGTGCGCCCACGCAGAGGCTCCATAGGTTGCGCTACGCGCTCCCGCACCCCCTGGAACAATAGCACCCAATATCCCCAAAGGTGGTCTCACGCCGGTATATTCCTCAAATAATCCTTGTAGTGTACCTAAAAAAGCACCTCTTAATAATCTTTGAGGAACTGTTTTTGAAAATCTAGTCAATTGAGCCGCATATTTTTTCAAAGCCGCTTCCAACATACTCGCCGTCTTCTCAGTAGCCTTCCCCTCGTTCATCTTCTTTCCAATCTCTTCCACGATATCTTTCAAAGGCTCTTGAGCCTTTTTAACGGCCTCTTCAGCTGCTCCCAGCTGTTTGGCCTCAGTCTGAGCCTTAGGAAGCGATTTTTGGGCTGCCTGAGCCGTTTTAGCCTGTTCTGGGGTAATCAGTTTATTCGCCTTGACCCAGTCCTTTTGAAAGGCCTCGACGTCTTTGCGAACCTCTTTGAGCATGTTTTTCCAAAGAGCGCCGGATGGACCCTCGAGCGTCTTCATTGCCTTGCGCTTGTCGATCTGATTGATGATCGAGGAGCGCGCTTGATTTCGGGTTTGCTCGATTAGTCCAATTAATTTCTTGGCATTGGCAACCTCAGCCGCTTTTTCTTTGACATTCTTATTATCTCGAACAAACGCCTTGAGTTCTTCAATCAAATCGCCATAGGCTTTGACATACTCTTGCTTGATCTTGATGTACTCGTCAAAAACTTGGGGACCTGGCAACTCTCCCCGAGCAACTAGCTTCTCAGCTTGTTCAACGGCGGCTTTATTTTGCTCTAAAGCCTTTTCCAGCTTCTTAATCTTATCGATCGTAGGATCTTTAATCCCAGCTCTGATCTCATCAAAAGACTTCCCGATCTGCTCTTGGATTTGCTCAGTTGTCGCAGGAGGCCTCTTGTACTTAATCTCAAAATTAGCGGCTCGAATCTCATTCAAGGCCTTTGCATGAGACATTTTATTTTGATCGATTAAGGCCCGGATCCGATCCCTTTCTGCAGCACTATATTTATGAGCATTTTCTAAAAGATCTTTTTCAGCTGAAAGAATCTGATATTGCAAGTTTTGCAAGCGGCGTTCATTTTGCTTGATCGAAAGCTCTAGAGGCTTAATGCGTTCAGCTTCTTTAGCGATTGTTTCAGGGCGATGCTTGACCTCTTTAGCAGGCGCATAATATTCCTCGAGAGGAGACTGAACCAATTTTTCAGCCTTTTCACCTCGAACTTTTTCGAGTTCTTTTCGATTGTACTTTTCGGCTTCTTTGAACGTATCGGCGACTTTGATCGATTCTTTTTGAATTTCGTTGAGCGCTTTCGTATCCCCTTCTGCAGCTTTGACAACCGACACCCCGCGTTTTTCTAGGTTTTTGACAGCTTCCTTAATGATTTTATCTTCAGTAACAGCCCCTTTCGCAGCCTCTGCGCCCTTAACAGCTTCCGCACCTTTGCCAATATCACCAACGGCCGACTTAATCGCATTATAGGCCTTAGGAACTTGAGAAATAAACTTCTTGGAGGCATTCAAGATTGGACCCAACAACTCTCCCCCGGCACCAAACGCACTTGCCCCGGCAATCTCTCCAACCGTAGGCGAACGGCCTTCCCCGATAGCTGTCTTTAAGGCTTTTTCGCCGCCAAAGATTCCAGCTCCTGCAGCTAGCTTACCCGGCAATGTTCTAGCCGCTCCAGCCCCTTGAAACAAAAGATAGTCTTTTAAAATCGTACCGGCTAGATTAGACACCCCTAAAGGGGCTTGAGAGGCTTCATTTATAGGGGCATTGGGAGAAATACCTTTGGCTTGCAAAGCCCTTTCTGAACCCTGAATAATGCCCGTAGGATCGATTCCAGATGCAAAGGCTATATCAGTAGCAAGTTTCGCGCCTTCGGCGATCTTTTGGCCGATTATGCGCTGCTCTTCCAAGGGCAAAGATGTGATTGCTTCGGCCGGCAACTCAAGAATGTCTTTATAAGACAGTTCTGCGGCCGGCTTCGGAAGCCCAGGAGCTTTTTTAGATTCAGCTGCTTTGAGAGCCTCGTTTTCGGCAACTAGCTCGGCGTTTTTCTGTTTGCCCCATTCTTTAATCTTTTCCAACGGAGTCGCAATCAATGACTGTAAAGGACTGTGAAGAAACTTGTAGCCAGGACGTAGCACTTTCTCCGCGGGAGTGTTTGCGATATCTTGAATGGCCTGCAGAGGAGTTTTTCCCTGAATCGCAGCTGCTTGCTGCTGTTCTGTTGGAAGGTTTGAGGCTTCTTTACCCTTCTCTTTCCCTTTTCCCTTAGCCGCTTTCTCGGGAAAGCCGGCAAGCATATCATCATAAGCGCTGATGGCTGCTTGATAAGGCTCATAGCCCTGTTTTATGTATTCCTGGGCTCTATCTTCTGCTCGCTTGCGATATTCGTCTGTGTAGGCATCTTGAGCCTTGTACTGCTTAAAAATGCTGTATAAAGCCTTTTGAGCTTGAGGACTATTGGCCTTAATTTTTTCAGCCCGTTGAACGTATCCAGCACCGATCTTGCCCGCTGCATTTGCAATGGAATTGACTAAACTCTCTCCAAAACTAGGGACAGCAGGAAGAACTTGGACCATTATTTTTTCCTCTTATAATCTTGCTTGCCTACCATTCCTGGATAGGCCTCGGTCTGGGATCCGCGGGCAACGCCTTGGCGCTTGCGAACAGTTGAAGGCGAATCGACCTCATGGCCATTGACCCGAGTGCTTTCATCCCAGTGCTCATCGGGATAATATCCATTTTTAAATTGCTTCATGAATGCGCTTTTCTTGCTCAAAATAACCCCAAAATTTTGCTTCCTGCAGCGGCTTGTCCGCCTCCAATTGATCCAGCGGCTCCAATTCCCGCTTCAAGCGCACTTTGCCAAAAAGGTTTGGCCCTTTGCAAATAAGCGAACTGATCTTGAGAGCCGAGCTGCCCTTGCTGAGCGCCGAGGCCTCCAAGACCGCTTGCAGCCGAGAGCTGCATTTGAGCGAGCTGAGCCGCTAAATCAGTGTTCAGATTAGAGGCACTCGCCGCCAAAGCCTGATTCAATGCGCTAGAGCCTTTAGAACCGGTTCCAAAAGTATTGAGAATCGACGGAACGGTCTGCTCTTGAAAGTTCTTGTTGGCCGCGTTGATGATCGGTTGACCACCTCCACCACCAGGCAAAAATTGAGTAAATCCCTGAGAAGCCGCAGCCTGGTTTTTCCCCGCCTGAGAAAGCATCTGGTCTAAAAAGCGTTTCTGCTCTTTAGTCACTGTGCTTTTTTTCTTGTAGCCGCCGCCTTTGCCCTGGCCCATAGACACCTCTTTTAAATATCATTATACATTTTTTTTGAAATCGCACGCATATTTATCAACTAGAGCCGTCAAAAAATTCCATAAGACTATTCTTGCTGCGCTTGAATCCATGTTTGATGAAAAACTTTTCATTTGTTGTTATCCAAAAAACCCGAGAGGCCTTGATCTTTTCCTTGAAAACTCTTAAGAATTCAATGACTCGGGGAATGGCTTTGCCTTTTCCCCAAAAAGCCTTGTTAACTGAAAACGTGTTGATGAATAGCGAATTGTCGAGCATGTTCATTTCCGCCCAGAGATATCCGTGTATTTTTTTATCATCATCAACAAGCACATAAAGAAAATTAAAAGGATTGTCAACTTGTTCCTCCTGATACTTGTAGAACTGTTCAGGGGTAAACGTGCGCCCCTTCACGTTCTCAATAAGAGAAACAGGAATTAATCTAGGGATTTTGAGCTTCACAAACTTGAGTTTGTCAATGCTCTCTTCTTTTTCATTAATCGTCGCTGTAGCCATTTTCGCTCCTATTGCGTTCCGATGATTCTGATGTTGAAATTGCCGGTCACGCCGGCCCGGTTATGCTTGATCTGAAAGTTGGTTGCCGTCGAAGTGATCGTCAAAACATTTCCCGCCCAGGCTCCCGTGCCGGCTTGGGACCCAAGCACCGCAACAGAGCCGGCTCCGCTCGAAGAGGCCTTGCAAAGGCTAGCGGTGATCGTTGGCAGGGAAGTGGTCTCTCCGCCTACGCAAATGATAAATGCGCCAAAATTTGCCACATTGGGAATGTCTGAGGCGGTGCTAGTGATGGGAGCCGTGAAATAGGTGTTGTCCTTGTCATTCACGGTGAAAGCGATGTCTTCATACACCCGGTTGAGATATGGAATAAAGAGATCTTCGCTCTCGGGAACGATTGTCGTCGTGGGGAGATTTGGTTGTTGAATCACCGGGAAGGTCATGGAGTCAACCTTCCAGCGGGGCGCGCCCACAGAATGAAGCCAATGAATTGCAAAAGGGAATCGATGTTCGGATCGATCTCCATTTGGATAAATTCACCGATCAAGTTAATGTATATGCGTTTAAAAGCATATTCTGAATTCTTAGGCCCATCTAAAGTTAAAGTCTGAGAAGAAGCAATATTATCGCTATTATCGACGTAGAAATTAAGCGTTACGCTGACTGGATTAGCTGGATCGACCGAGGCAATATAATAATAAATGTCGATGTATGGGAACTGAACCTTTTGGCCTAGATTCATGATCGGATTCCAGCGCGTGGTTACGATATCCGGAACAATCGTGGTGCCGTTGTCAGTCACCTCTTGCTCGTTGTCGACCCAATAGACATTTCCAGAAGTGTCCCCCATCAGCAAAATTGGCGCGCCCTTTTGCCCTGAAAAGGAATTCCAGGCTTTATCCGTATTTTCCCATTCATCTTCTGGAGAAAAATGAAGGCTTGACCAAGTGGCTGCGCTCTGATTATAGAAGAGACCCATACAGGTCATTGGGACGGACCAAGTGTAAGTTGCCCAAGTGTTTTCCAGATAATTATAAACGAGCGCGCTGTCAGAACCCGGGGCGATGGTGCCCACCAGGGGAAAGTTGGTCGGATCCCGGCTGTTGGAAACATAAAGAGTCCAGGCCTGATTCAAGTTGTCATAGCGCTGAGAAAAAGTTTGCGAATAATATTGTTCGCTGAAATTCGTTTCATAATAATCGATGATCGGAATGTCATATCTCTGAACGTTTACCGCATCGCAAGCGATGAGACCCGTATTGCCGACAGCCGTGCAGCGCTCATCATAAGCAACCGAGCCATAGGGGGCATTCGTGGTTTTGGTGTTGTTGACCTTGTCCCAACGGAAGGGAGCTGAATCGATCCCCGTAAATCGGAAAATCCAGGTTGAATTGCTGAAATAAACCACTAAAACGTCCCTGACGAACTCAGCGCATTGGATGATATCGCCTGTCGGCGCATCTAAAAAGCCGCCTTGGCCGGCAATATCCACGCGCCAAAGCGACGGATTTTGAATAGCCGACCAATAAATTGCCTGGTTTTGCACGCCATCCGCACTCAAAACAGGCCTCAACATAAGCAGGCGTTGCTTATAGACAATCACGTCGAGAGCAGTGTTAATTGTTTGGCCAGATCCGTCGATGACGGGAACAAGAGATCCGGCATTCACCCCATCGAATGTCGTCACGTTGTCTTTATTATTGGTCAAATAAAGGTAAGACGTCGCTCCCGAGCTTGCTTGCCAATTAGTCCAGTTGAAAAAGTTCGTGATGTTGCCCGTAAAAGTTGGAGGCGTGCCGACTAAATTAAAGAGGCCGCTCCCCGTATCATAAAGATAGAGATTGACCGTCGAGGCGACCACAAGGCTAGGCTGACCCGTAGTCTCATTGATATAGCGCATGATGCCCATGACGGGGTTTCCGTCGGGCAGAGTCCCGAAAACGGAATAGCCAGCTCTTTTATTAACGACGCCCCGATAAATGTAGGCATTCGTCAAGGGCTCGAAGGCATCATTAGGGCGGATCCAGGGCTGCAAATAGGTATTGATACCCGTTTTAAACTCTGAAATTAAAAATGGCTGCAAAGCAGTACTCATTAATTCCCCAATGCTACATAGCAAATAGACAGGATTTTAGAAGTAGAACTTTTTGTTAAAAGGAAGTTGTTAACTGTAAAATTGCTGGCTTGAACGGTTAAAGTGTCAGCGCTTGGGGAAACTGTTGTCGTGTTGATGGAAACTACAACCGCATAGCAATTTGCAGGGAAGGCCACTGGAAAAGTGATCGTGTTAGTAAAGCCGGCCGGCACGCTAACCGTACCCCATTTAAGGACAATGCCCCCTGGAATAGTAACCGTTCCAGATCCAGCCGCTCCCGTAATCCCTGTTAACTGGGTCACAAGCGAGGAGTTAGCAAAGAAAAGCTGGCTTAAGCCACCCACGGTCTTAACGTAAAGAGATCCCGTGAATCCAGAAATAGAGGGGTCTGCTACAGGCTGATAGAAATCAACCCGGTTGTGTAATCCGCCATTCGTGCCGTCTGTCAAAGTCACGTGATTTCGTGAAAAGCCGGTCCCCGAGCCCGTAGTTCCCGAATCGATTTGCTGAAAATTGGCCTGCAATTGCGATTGGCTATTCGATAAAATGTCGTTGGGGCCTGGAATGTTTCTATTATAAACCATTTAAAACCTCGGGACTGATTGTTGTTCGGTTAGTTGCTGAATTGTTCTTCCAAGTGCAACGTTCTCGAATCTTTTAAATACGGGATAATAACGCTCATAATTGTCGTTGTCCCCAATGTCTTGAAATCTTTCTAGCGCAGCGCCATAAACGATCACTGGACCCCATTCAGGTTGAAGCGGCGTATCTGTAGAAAGCGATAAGGTCGTTGGCTGAATGTAGCCCTGCATCTGGATCGCATAGCTTTGATCGGGAACGGGGCGCAAAGTGAATTGATTGTTGAAAAAGAGGATCCCTTGCGGACGGTTGCCTGAATATCCAATGTATTTTGCGTAGATGACCGCCGAAGCCGCCGGCGCTGTCGTGAAGTTGAATGAATAAGCTCCAGTCAGATAATCGATCGAACCAGTTCCATCTCCGCTTAAGGTCCCATCTCCATTATCAGTTAATTGGTATTGAAGACCTGTTTGATCGTCTGAGGTGATAAAAAGACTTCCAATGATTAAAGGAGGATTTTGCAAGCCTCCTGAAAAAGCTGTAGTAACGCCGTCGCCGGTGGCGATGTTATCCACTGCATACTGCTGGGGCCAATCTTGATAAAAAACATCAGGATCTTGATAAAAGACAAGTGGGAATCCATCGGCATAAGCTCCGGGACTGTCGGTGAAATATCCCCCGGGAAAGGCGTAAACATCGATCCCCGGAGTTGTATTAAACTTGAGAAACTGATCGGTGATTTGCTCCTTCAACTCAAAGGGCATCGTGTAGACGTAATAATTATTAAGATAGGCCTGCACCTGCGCATCTGTAAGCTGATCCGTGCTGGTGGTTCCAGTCACCGATCGAAACTTAAGTTGCATGTTGGCCAGGGTCCAACCCGCTGTTGAAGGAACAATTGTCATGATTAAGCCACCCTACGAGGAGATTTGCATGAGAAAATGTATTTAAGAGATTTCGTGTACATCTCAGGATGACCGCTCGCCCCTTGGCGATAGCCATAAACTTTTTCACAGCAGTTTTCCAAGTGCTCGATCACCTCAACCGGCAGGTCGTATTCTTTGCCGTGGAAAAGCGTGTAATGCTTGAGAGGATGCGTTTTAGAGTGATAATGGAACATCAGCTCCTGGCCCGGATCCCGGCCATTGATGAACACGATTTTGCGCATCTCAGGAACATAAGGAGTTAAGACGATCCCACTTTCATCGGGAAGGCCATCTGGATTTTCCTGCAGAATGTTTTTCTCAATCACTTCGGATGATTGCTCGTTTAATTTGCTTTTTGGCCTAGCCATAATTACCTCAATTTGTTGTTGCGATGTTTTGAAACGGCGTATTAAAAGTTTGAAAGCCCACCGTTTCGACCGGAGGTTGTCCCGTCAAAATGCTGATCACGCCGGCAGATCTGTAAATGGGGAAAAATGTCGTGTTGATATTCACAATGAAATTGTCAGCATCGACGATCTGCTGAATCACGCCCGGCATCCCGTTGATCGGAAGCATCCCTTGAACTTGCAAAAACATGACGCTCGTTTGTCCGACATCTGCAGAAGTAAATCCGTGCGTAGGACACGTTACTTGAGCTTGCGAGTCGTTTGTCACATGCGTAATAGTCTTGATCGTCTCGGGCCATTCGAAGGGCGATGGCGGCGTTACAGACGGTGGCACAGCATTTGATGACATGGAACCCCTTATTTAACTTTACGGGGACAACCCGGAGGGTTTCAGTCCTCCGGGGTTCCGCGCCTAGGCTTTCGCCAAGACTTGAGAGGCATAGGCTAGCTACCATCTCCTAAATTTCAGGCGCCCGGGATCTCCCAGGCCTCACTGCTAGCTCAGCGGGCGGGCAAGTCCCGCCCCACCGTCCTTAGTAGCTGGTGATATCGCTATCCAGAACAGCCAGGTACTGCCATACATCGCTTGTCGTTACCATGAGGGAAGAACCGAGGGTAAGCCCGATAAATCCGACGTTGAGCAACGGAGTGTTGTATGTTTGGAAACCTGTTGTCGTGGTCGCCGGAACACCCGTGATGATGTTCGCGATACCGCCGCTTACATAGGTAGTAAAGTTCGTGCTGTCAATGTTGACAGTGAAACTTGTCGTGCTTGTCACCGACTGAATCACGCCGGAAAGCGTGTTCATCTGTGTCATGCCCACGATGCCGTGGAAAGTGACTGTTGTCACTCCAACGTCAGCAGAGGTAAACGCATGCGTGGCTGTGATGCTCGCATTCGCTGCCTTGCTGATCCCGGTGATCGTAAGGTTGGTGTTCTTCGCGCCAGCTGGAAGGCCAGTGAGAGGAACGTATTCGGTTCCAATCGGAGTGACGTAAGGGGTCACACCATTGGATGAAATGTAACTAAGAACAGGCGCACCGGCCGTCATCGTTTGAATGTAGGCAGACGCATTTGCGTTGTCATTCCACCATTCAAAAATCTGAACGCCGTTTGTGTTGGCGATGATCTTAGTTTTGTTTTCTGCTTTGAAATAGCTAGGAACGAATCCTAGGTTCAAATTCTGTGCTGATCCACCAGAAGTGACGGTCAGCGTGCCTTTTTTTATAATAGCCATGCTGCCCTCCTTAAAGTGTTGCAGTTAAACGAGTTATCCAATTGTCATTCAAAATTCGAGTTGCAAATGGGTACTTGTATCCGACGGTACCTCTCTGGTTGAGAGGGTCAGCCGTACCCCTAGCTCCCAGCGGCTTCACGATAAACTCGGCTTCCTTCGCCCCAAGCCGCACTACACCATAGGCCTCTTGGCCTAAAATGAAGGACGAGTAGACGTTTGGCGATGCGCCGTTCGAATAACCGTTTGTGTTAAGCAACCAGCGAACGTTTCGTGTTGCGCCCCATTCGGCTTCAAGTGCATTCATTGGATTCGGATAATTAGCAACTGAAATAAAACTAGAAACAGCTTCTAAATCAGCTTGCATATCAACCGACATAAAGCCCCAATAAGAACTTCTTACAGGACTTGTACCAAATTTATTTTCACCGGGTAATGGGTTTGTCATTAAACGTGCATTACCTTGTCTTAATGCGATTATCGCAATTTGGATATCTGCGTCGGTAATTTCAGTTGGTGTATTACCGTTTAAACCATTGCTACAAGCAATAGTAGAAGCGGTAGAAACCATCATATCGCGGATTAATGTATCTAAAGTCAATCCAAGTTGTAATGAAAGAACTTTTGTTGCTTCATTAAGAACTCTATCTTGCACAACATACTGGACTTGGTCCGTAATTGTAACGAAAGAGCCATACCATTGGATTTGAGCCTGGAAGTCGGTGACAGAAAGCGAATCTCCTGGAGGAGTTTGCCCGTCTGTAAGGGGGACGGTAGCCGCAGTTAAAGTTCCGTATCTGCGGAATACCATTTGATTACCACTGTTAAGTGGAATCTGTCTTTTCTGCGCAAATAGATCATAAATGAAATATGGGCGCGCCAGTGTCAACAGAAGTCGATCGAAATAAGTTCGGACCTCTGGAGGCAACTGGGTAGTGTTTGTGAGGGCCATTGCCTTGTCCTAAATTAGATCCCCTCGAGATTTTTCGAAGCCATGCGCATGAACTCCTGATCGGACATAGAGGCGAAATAGTCGGCCTTGGATAAGGCTCCCTGTCCTCCGGCCTGGGACAAAGTCCCCGGCTTTTTGGCATTCTCAACGATCCGTTGAGCGTTTTCGTTTCTAGTCGCGGCCATCTGATGCTCTTGCGCCTGCTGCGCCATCTTCCCAATCTCATACGCTGTAAGCGCTGCGTTACTGGAAAGTCGGATGCTCTCGGCGAGATGCGGTTTTTGTTTAACTAATGGTGCCACGTACTTCTCGAGCACCTCGGCATAGTCAGGATGCCTTTGAGCCACTTGCAATTCATCGAGCTGACTCTTGTAAACAGCCTCCTTTTGCTCCCATTCCCTTCGAAGTTCACGTCTGAGCTCACCGACATTTGCGATGTCGTCCTCTTTCATGCCCTCTAAGAACTCACGTTCTCGAGTTGGGGCTTCTGGTTTCTGCGACAAGTTGGCTCGAAGCATGTCAAGCTGGAGTTGGTACTCCCGCTTTTCTAGCTCCTTTTCTGCCTTAATTCGATCGACCTCCTCACGAAGCGCGCGAAAGTTATCCGCTTGGGGGCTTGATTCTGGCTTTTCAGGCTGACTTTCAACTGGAGCCGTAGCTTCAGTCTCAAGCAGTTCCTGATTGACAGGATACTCCTCTGCTTCTTGGTAAGAATTCGTATCTACAGGACCCGCGGCGGCCGGATCGGGATTCGCGCCCGCATAACTTTCCATATCAATGTCAATAGACATAAGTTCCCTTTGTGGAGGCTCAAGGCCTCTTTCACAGTGTTTAAGAAACTAAAACGTTCAATTTCGCCCCTTGTTCCGCCACTCGATCTGATGCGTCGGACGCTTTATCAGAAAGCAAGTTCGGATCCAGGGGTATATCCGGTGGCGCAGAGAGCTCAGGCATAAACTTGAACTCGCCCAACGGATGATTCACATACCAAACCAAAATACCTAACATCGCCGGCGGCTTATCGTAATAAGCCTTCATCGCCTGCTTGAAAACAAAGCGCCCAGTGCGATTGCTCAGGCCCTTGTCCTCTTTGCATGCGTAAACGATGTAAAACGGCCTCACCTCTTTTTTCATGTTGTTGGCAAAGTCTTCCGCCATTTTCATGACGTCCCAACCCCATTTCTCGCGTGATTCACCGATTTCTTGTGCCATTCTTCAATCCCAGTGATAGTCTCGTGCTTGCGATGCCAGGCGCTTAGAATCAGCGCGGCACCCTTCTTCAGAGGCTTGCCCATATGCGATTGGATCGCATTCGCGCTTGAACTCGTGAAGACCGCTTCCGTGCAGCCCGATGTCACTTAAATGACCCTCGTGCGGCAGAGAAGGCTTTTCCACCTCATTCTCATACTGACCGTGAGCACGCATATGACCATGACCCATGTGCCCCTTGTGGTGCATCATGCCTTCATGCTCGTGCATACGGTCTCTCATGCCTTGATGTTTCATGTTTTCCTCATTTACTCTTCGATTGAGGCTTTCCCAATCCGGGATATTTCTTATGCACAGCAGCCTTAATTCCTGCAGGGTTTGGGGCGTTATGCGCATAAGCAAGCGCGGCCTTAGCACGCTTGCGCGTATTAATAGGGTAGGATCCAGCAGGTGCGCCCCCTGCTTTCCCGGCAAACTCATTCGATGGAACCTTTTTGTACTTTCCAACGTTTGAGCCGCCTGGCTTTTTATGGGCCGTGGCGACCTTGGCTTTCGATTCTTCTTTGCCCTTAGCGATAACTATCTTCTTCATACTGCCCGGCCTCTATGCATAGGATATTGTTTGTTGCTCTCTAATCGGCGCTGATCATAGTCGCCGGTATCCGCAGGAGGAGGAGGCGTGACATAGCCGTAGGGCATCTCTTGAGCCATGACGCGCTCATCTAGCTGCCGGCTATAGGACTCTGGAACTAAGGAACCGAGCATATGAATTTCAAAGCTCATAAAATGCCTCATGTAAAACGTGTAACTTTAAATTTGAATTTTACATGATTACTTGAATTCGTTGTATATTTTAAATTTGAAAAATGAGAGAAAGGGAAGAAAGCCATGTTACTATCCCAAAAAGACAGAGAGAAAAAGCTAATTGAGCTTTATCACAAGAAGCAATCCGCAGATGATTGCTGGAACAAACTGATGCAAGAATATTCAAGTCCTCTTGATCGAGAGGCTTTTAGTTGTTATATGCAAATGTGTGATGAGGCGGATAAAGCGATCTTGGACTTCATTTTTCAACGCGAGGCTAAATGATAATTACCGGCGACTGCTTAGAAGTGATGAAAACCTTTCCCGATAATCACTTTTCCTCTATTGTCACAGATCCCCCATATGGGTTGTCTTTCATGGGGAAAGGATGGGATCATGCAGTGCCAGGAAGAGAATATTGGACAGAATGCCACCGAATCGTCAAACCGGGTGGAAATTTACTTGCGATGGGCGGAACTCGGACCTTTCACCGCCTTACTTCCGCTATCGAAGACAGCGGGTGGGAGATTAGAGATTGTATTTCATGGCTTTACGGATCAGGCTTTCCTAAGAGTCATAATCACTTCGGCATCGAAGGATACGGAACCGCCCTCAAACCAGCCCATGAACCCATTATTTTAGCTTCCAAACCCTATGAAATAAGTCACCTTTTAGCTATAATACTCCTCGATTTAACCAATGAGGTTTATTTATGCCAAAAGTCAAGTTATTATGTAAAAGATGCGGAAGAGAGTTTGAGCGATTCCCTAGTGTTGTTAGACAGGGTGCAAAAACATATTGTTCAAGAAAATGCCAAAATCTTCGCTTGGGAAAAACTTTTAAATGTCCCGTATGTGATAAAGAATGCTATGTCCCTCGTTCAAGAGTTGAAAGAAAAGACAAGTCAGGAGAAGGAACTTTTTGCTCTTATAGCTGCAAAGGACTTTGGCAACAGCGATATGTTGGCGAAAAAAATCCTTTCTGGAGAGGTGGAATGTATATTTGCAGCGATACGGGATATCGTTACATTCGTCATAGAGGAAAATATAGAGCAGAACATCGCCTTGTTATGGAAAAGCATATTGGTAGGGATTTATCAAGGAGCGAACAAGTTCACCACAAAAACGGTGATAAGCTTGATAACAGAATTGAGAATCTTGAAATCATGTCTACGTCCGAACATTTTAGAAAGCACTGGAAATTTCAGCCCTAATTGGGAGCCTTGTATCGTCGCAATGAAGCCCTGCGATGGCACGTTTAAGCAGAACGCGGAGAAATGGGGGCAGGCGGGGATTAATATTGATGGGTGTAGGATTTCTACTACAGATGATATTAGGGGAATTTCTTCTTCTTCTTCTATATGGGGCGAAGGAAATTCGAAAAATGTGGAATCCAATGGTAATTTGAAAGGGGGCCGCTGGCCCGCAAACGTCATCCTTGACGAGGAAAGCTCCGAACTCCTAGATCAGCAGGTTGGCTTTAGTGCCTCCCGCTTCTTCTACTGCGCAAAGGCGAGTTCGGCGGAGAGGAATGAAGGGCTTAATCTGGATCCGAAACCGGGTGGCATAAAAAACACATCTGGAAGGGGTTTTAGCGAAGCGGATCCGATGCGATCAGTTCAATATAAAAACAACCACCCCACCGTCAAGCCCCTCAAACTCATGGAATACCTCATCAAGCTAGTTATGCCCCCTAAAAACGGCCTGCTTCTTGATCCTTTCGCGGGATCGGGTACAACTATTCTAGCGGCCAAACGCCTTGGATTTGACGCGATTGGCATTGAAAAGAGCGAGGAATATAGCGAGATTGCTAGGGCGCGGATAAACGCTTACAAGGGGCCGAACTATGAAAAAGAGCTATTCTGAGGCTTTGGAATTAGCCGGCGTAGTCTTTTCTTTTATGCTGGGCGTTTTTCTGTTTCTGATTTTATGGGTTCTTCCTTAGCCGCTTGGCCAGCCTCGATCTCACGCAACAGCTGCAACTTCCTTTGCAAGTTGTCAAGATCCATGCTATCAAGCTCCTTTACCGCTTTAATCAGATTCAACACGCCCGCAGTGCGGTCCTCTTCGGCCCTCGAGATGCGCTCGGCACTCAAAGCCGCGTCAAGCTGGATCTTGTTTAGGCGCTCGGCAGCTAGTGACTTATCAGACTCCGTTTGAGCCGCTGCTTTTTGCATTTCAATTTTCGCTGCTGCCTCTTGCATTTGCTGTTGGTACTGAGATTGCGCGGCAAGGCGCTCTTTGTATTTCTTTTTATCATGTAAGTTGGATGCGCTAACGATCTCGTCATCTGTAAACTGAACACCAAGAGCTCTAAGAGCATTCATCTGGATAAATTGGCTTTGACGTTGCGTATCGGTTAGGACTCCCTCTTCGACGACAACATTATATTTAGCAAAGATCTTGCTGTAGAATTCAGGCGTTGGCTCTTTCTTCGTGATGAGCTGGATCTTTTCAGGCGTGTAGTTCATTTGCATGAGCTTGAGGCACTTTTCACCCAGGATTTCTTCAGACTCTCGAAGCCCGTCAAAAATATGAGCCATCGGCAACCAGCCCGCCTCTTGCCGCATCTTAGAAAGAATCGCGGCCGTTTCGACCGTTTCGCTCTCGGCCATGCCGATATTTTCTCGAGAAAGCCCCAAAGACTGGAAGAAGTCGTCATCGAGCTGGTTTTC
>CAZWRK010000063.1:0-22365 GCA_964635875.1 uncultured Aquaspirillum sp. | reverse complement strand
CTTGGTTTCGGCGCAGTGGAACCAACAAATTTTGGCTTTCTACCCAAAACCGAGGTTACTGAAGTTTGGGCGGAAACCGTCGTTTCTTTTTTTTGTTGCGTTGGGCACCATGTTCCCCGGTAACCGGAGCTTTGCGGTTGACTTTGCAAATCCCCGCCTTAATTATTTCCTCCGGAAACCGGAAAAACACGCTTTATACCATAAAAACAGAACGCTACTCAAGCAGACAACAGCCACCCCCTAGATGAAATTCCGACAAGGTTTGCGCATTTTGTCCGTGTGTCGGCGTTGAAGCAGGGAGTGCTTTCGCGATAGAATCTGGAATTCCGTCATCCCCGTACTCCCATGACCAAGTATATTTTCGTTACTGGCGGCGTTGTCTCCTCTTTGGGTAAAGGCATCGCCGCTGCGTCTATTGCGGCCATTCTCGAATCCCGCGGCCTGCGCGTCACCATGCTCAAACTCGATCCGTACATCAACGTTGATCCGGGCACAATGAGCCCGTTCCAGCACGGTGAAGTGTTCGTCACCGAAGACGGCGCAGAAACCGATCTCGATCTCGGCCACTACGAGCGCTTCATTCAAGCTCGAATGAAAAAAAGCAACAACTTCACCACCGGCCAAGTCTACGAAGCGGTGATTACCAAAGAGCGCCGTGGCGACTACCTTGGTGGTACCGTACAGGTCATTCCGCACATCACTGACGAAATCAAACAAAAAGTCAAAGATGGCGCGGGCGATGCGGACGTTGCAATTGTCGAAATTGGCGGAACCGTTGGCGATATCGAATCGCTGCCGTTCTTAGAGGCAATTCGCCAGTTGCGCTCGAACATCGGCCGCAAAAATACGCTCTATGTACATCTGTCCTACGTGCCATTCATTGCAGCCGCAGGCGAGATCAAAACCAAGCCGACCCAACATTCGGTGCGCGAATTGCGCGAAATCGGCATTCAGCCCGACATCTTGCTGTGCCGGATGGATCGCCAACTGCCAGATGAAGAGCGCCGGAAAATTGCACTGTTCTGTAACGTAGAAGAACAGGCTGTTATTGGTTGCTACGATGCTTCTTCGATCTACAAAATCCCGAGCATGCTCCATGCGCAAGGGATCGACGACATCATCTGTGAGCAATTCCAGCTCGAATTGCCGCCCGCAGACCTGTCGGCATGGGCGCGCATTGTCGATGCGCTCGAATTCCCGAAAGAAGAAGTCAATATTGCCATGGTCGGTAAATATGTCGACCTGACCGAATCGTACAAATCGCTGTCGGAAGCCCTCACGCATGCGGGCATCCAAACCAAGAGCCGCGTCAATATTCACTACATCGACTCCGAAGAAATCGAGCGCGATGGTGCGCAAAGCCTCAAGGATATGGATGCTATTTTGGTTCCAGGCGGCTTTGGCAAACGCGGCGTGGAAGGCAAAATTCGCGCGGTTAAATTCGCACGCGAGAACAAAATTCCTTACCTTGGAATTTGCCTTGGCATGCAAATCGCGCTGATCGAATACGCACGCGACATGGCGAATATGGCCGGTGCAAATTCAACCGAATTCGATCTGGATACCGACTACCCTGTTGTCGCCCTCATTGACGAATGGGTGAACCACGACGGAAAAGTCGAGACCCGCGACGAAAACTCCAATCTAGGCGGCACCATGCGCCTCGGCGGCCAAGCCTGCCAATTGGAAGAAGGCTCGCTCGCCGCGCGCATCTACGGTGCCACCCAAATTGTTGAACGTCATCGCCACCGCTATGAAGTCAACAACCACTACGTAGAGCGCCTCGAAGCTGCGGGTTTACGCGTCAGTGGTCGTTCGGCAGGGGCTGAAGCCTTGGTCGAAACGATTGAATTGCCTGACCATCCGTGGTTCTTCGCATGTCAATTCCACCCCGAATTTACATCGACACCGCGCCATGGCCACCCGCTATTTACGGCCTATATCGAAGCTGCTTTGCAACACAAACACGCCAAAGCACACTAAATCGAATGCGTTTACCGCGTGGTCGTAACAAAAACCGCTCACCTCAACATAGGAGAGCGGTTTTATTTACATTCAGATGGTCGACAACTGTCGGCCGCTGACTCAGATAGGACGAACCCTATGAAGCTATGTGGCTTTGATGTCGGACTTGAGCATCCTTTGTTTTTGATCGCAGGCCCCTGCGTGATCGAAAGCGCGCAATTTGCA
The DNA here is from genome assembly GCA_964635875.1 of uncultured Aquaspirillum sp. Classification (GTDB taxonomy): domain Bacteria; phylum Pseudomonadota; class Gammaproteobacteria; order Burkholderiales; family Aquaspirillaceae; genus CAZWRK01. The sequence goes on along the minus strand of CAZWRK010000063.1, from coordinate 20,175 downwards.
CTGGATACCGCCGGACAATTAAAAGAAATTGCTGCAGAAGTCGGCATCCCTTTTATTTACAAATCCAGCTATGACAAAGCCAATCGCAGCTCAGGGCAATCCTTTCGCGGTTTTGGAATCGATGCTGGCCTGAAAATTCTGGCCGACGTCAAAGCGCAAATCGGCGTACCCGTCCTGACGGATGTGCATACCGAAGCCGAGGCACCGATCGCTGCAGCCGTGGTTGACGTGCTGCAAACACCCGCTTTTCTGTGCCGTCAAACAGACTTTATTCACGCGGTAGCCCGGACCGGCAAGCCCGTGAATATCAAAAAAGGTCAATTCCTCGCGCCCGAAGACATGAAAAATGTCATCGACAAAGCGCGTGCCGCCGCCACTGAAGCCGGTGTCGAACGCGATGCCTTTATGGTGTGCGAACGGGGAACAAGTTTTGGCTATAACAATTTAGTATCAGACATGCGCGGGCTATCGACCATGCGCAACACCGCCAGCCCAGTCGTCTTCGATGCCACCCACTCGGTTCAACAACCGGGGGGCTTAGGTCATGCCTCGGGCGGCCGCCGCGAATTTGTGCCGGTTTTAGCCCGCGCAGCCGTCGCCGCAGGTGTCTCTGGCCTGTTTATGGAAACCCACCCCAACCCAGCGCAAGCCTTGTCGGATGGCCCCAATGCATGGCCTTTAAATCAACTTAAAGACCTGCTCTATACCCTCAAAGCCATTGACCACCTCGTCAAAAGCGGGAAATGGGCTGAAGATGCGCTAGGTTCGCTGTAATTTACGTACGATTGACGCTATCTCAGGCCAGTTGCATCGTCAATCTGGCCTGTTGTTTGACAAGAGAAAGGGAAATGCATGAGTTCGATTATTGATGTCGTCGCCCGCGAGATTTTAGACTCCCGTGGCAATCCAACTGTAGAAGCCGATGTATTGCTCGAAAGCGGCGTCATGGGCCGTGCGGCAGTGCCTTCTGGCGCTTCGACCGGTGAAAAAGAAGCGCTTGAACTGCGTGATGGTGATAAATCACGCTACTTGGGCAAAGGCGTTTTGAAAGCAGTTGAGCACATCAACACCGAAATCTGCGAAGCCATTATTGGCCTCGATGCACAAGATCAGTCCTTTATTGACAAAACCTTGCTGGACCTCGATGGCACCGACAACAAAGGCCGTCTGGGTGCAAACGCGATTCTAGCGGTTTCCATGGCCGTGGCTAAAGCCGCCGCCGAAGATGCAGGCTTGCCGCTCTATCGCTACCTCGGTGGCGCAGGCCCGATGAGCCTGCCGGTCCCGATGATGAACGTGATCAACGGTGGTGCACACGCCAACAACAGCTTGGATATCCAAGAATTTATGGTCATCCCTGTTGGCGCAAAAACCTTCCGTGACGCACTGCGCTGCGGAGCAGAAATTTTCCATAACCTGAAAAAAATCTGCGCCGATCATGGCTACTCGACCGCCGTTGGCGACGAAGGTGGTTTTGCACCTAACCTCGCAAAAAATGAAGACGCGATCAAGCTGATTCTGGAAGCGATCGACAAAGCCGGTTATGTCGCGGGTGAAGACGTACTCATCGCCCTAGACTGCGCCAGCTCTGAGTTCTACAAAGACGGCAAATACCACCTCGCAGGCGAAGGCTTGGCGTTGTCGAGCGAAGAGTTTGCAAACTACCTCGCAACCCTGTGCGACAACTATCCGATCATTTCGATCGAAGATGGCATGAGCGAACACGATTGGGCGGGCTGGAAAATTTTGACTGACAAACTTGGTCAACGCATCCAATTAGTGGGCGATGATGTATTTGTCACAAATCCTGCTATCCTTGCCGAAGGTATCGCACAAGGTATTTGCAACTCGCTCTTGGTCAAAATTAACCAAATTGGCTCTTTGTCAGAAACGCTGAAAGCAGTAGATTTGGCCAAGCGTTCGGGCTATACCAGCGTAATGAGCCACCGCTCTGGTGAAACCGAAGACAGCACCATTGCCGACTTGGCGGTTGCAACCAACTGCATGCAAATTAAAACCGGCTCTCTCTCTCGCTCGGATCGTATGGCAAAATATAATCAATTGCTCCGCATCGAAGAAGAACTCGGCGATGCTGCATACTATCCCGGCCGTGCCGCCTTTTATCACCTGAAATAAGCGAGCGCTATGCGTAGCATCACCTTGATTTTGTTCGTCTTGATCGTCTCTTTGCAATGGCCCATGTGGTTTGGTAAAGGCAGCTGGGTCAGGGTGATGCAAATTGATAGCCAACTTGCTGCCCAGCGCGCAATCAATGACAATTTGTCTTCTCGAAATAGCGCGCTGGCGGCCGAAGTGCTTGATCTCAAACAAGGCACCGAGGCCATCGAAGAACGCGCGCGTAATGAGCTGGGAATGATTAAATCTGGAGAGGTATTCTTTCAGCTGTTGAACGACAAGGAAAAGTAATCCATGACGCATTGCTTCGCCGCCAACTTGTACTCGCCTGAAATTTAAATCATGCATCTGGTTAATCCCTCCGATATTGCACGAGAAGCCCTCAAGCGCTTAGCCACCGAGCGCCTTCCCCCAACGCCCGATAATTTTTCCCGTTTTTATGCGGAATATTCCGGCCAAGAGGGGATTGTCGTCGAGACCAGACCTGATCCCGCGAAAGAGGTTTCTCAGGCTCTCCCTATTTTGGCAAGCGACTTTCCCGGTGCCGAGGTCAGCCTCGACCGTATCCAGCAAGCGCTCGCAGCTGCAGACTGGCCGCGGATGCTGAACTTGGTACAAGAACATGTTCGTGTTGCAACGCTACACGAGCACGTTGGCGTGCATTGGGATCAACTGGTCAAACATCTACTCCAGCAATGGGAAGGTCACCAACCCGGCCTCACCATTACAAAAAAACGCCAAGCGCTTGAGCGTGTTCTCGCGAATCATGGTCGCGACCCCGCCGTACTGTACCGCAAACTCAACAAGCTAATTGATAGCTGGGGGCAGCCTTTACAGCACTCGAATTCATCTCTATCAGAATTGGGGAGCTTGGTTGAAGACCTAGGGGGTGATCTAGAAGAAGCACTCTCTCCGCATGCGCAGCAAAATGCACCTGCTAAAAAAACCATTGCAGAACTTTTTGATCCCGCTTTGTGGTCGAGCTGGCGTGAGCTACTTTTCCGTGCGATCAGTCATGGCGTCATCCCGCGTCTAGCCGGTTTTCCAGAGCTCGCAGAAGAACTCGAACAGCTCGCGCACACCTTAAACTCAGTCGATGACGGTGAAGACCTCGAAATGTTTTCACGTCGCCTGAAAAAACTTTGGATCAAGATTGAGCTGCACCTACAGCACGAAGAACGTATCGTGGGTGGACTCACAAACCTGCTCAATCTTTTGCTAGAAAATTTAGATGAGCTTGCGGGTTCGGATCGGCACATCAGCGGCCAAATCACCGTTGTTCGCGAGGTGCTGTCACATGAGCCAGTCACGATGCGTGCCATCTATCAGCTCGAAGCCGGTTTAAAAGAAGTCATTTACAAGCAAGGTCTGCTCAAGCACAGCCTCGACCAAGCAACCGACTCCTTACGCGGAATGTTGAACACGTTCACCAGCCGCTTGTCGATGATGGTCGAACATACAGATGACTATCAAGCCAAAATTCACGATTACTCTGAGCAGTTAGCCAGCACCCATGACCTGATCGCCCTTGGTGATATCGTCAATAATCTCGTAACCGACACCCGCTCTATTCAATTTGACCTAGTCAGCACCCGTGACGAGCTCATGGCGACTCGCAGCCAAGTCGAAAGTGCAGAAAGCCGCATCCAAGAACTCGAAGCGGCACTGGATTCAGCAAGTGCCAAAATCAAAGAAGATCAGCTAACAGGCGTCTATAACCGCCGTGGGCTAGATGAAATCTTCTCGCGCGAACTTGCCCGCTCGGCGCAAACCGGACGACCGCTCAGCTTGGCGCTGATTGATATTGATAACTTCAAAAAGCTGAACGACACCTTTGGGCACCTCACCGGAGATGATGCGCTACGCCATTTAGTCGATGTCATGGTGAGTAAGTTGAAACCAACGGATATCGTTGCGCGCTTTGGGGGGGAAGAGTTTGTGATTCTGCTGCCAGAAACCCCTCTAGATGAAGCGGTCGAAGTGATTCGCCGCCTGCAACGCGAACTGACCAAAGCCTATTTTATGGCGAATAAAGAGCGCATGGTGCTGACTTTCAGTGCAGGGGTCACAAGCTGCCTACCAGGCGAAGAAGAAGTGGATATTATCGATCGTGCTGATCGCGCAATGTATCACGCCAAAATTAACGGCAAAAACCGTGCAGTAAGCGCAGAAGAGCTCGAACACGATAACCCTGAAGATTTGTCTTTTTAGACTGCGCAACCCATCAAAAAATGCCAATCCCTGACACAGGATTGGCATTTTTTTCGACACCCCAACAAAAACCTACAGCGTCCCTTTTTTCATTGCCTTACCCGCTTCGGCGCGCTGACGGCGAACCGCTTTAGGGTCGGCAATCAGAGGACGGTAAATTTCCACACGATCCCGGGCGCGCAATACGGTATCTAATTTAATGGCCTTAGAAAAAATTCCAATTTTTTGGGCCGCCAAATCAATTTCAGGATGAATATCCAAAATCCCAGACTGCTCAATCGCCGCTTGCGCCAACGTTCCTTCTGGAACTTTTAGCTTGAGCAAAGTCTGTTTCTCTGGCAATGCATATGCGACTTCAATCTCAATCAATGATTCTGCCACTCTGTCAGTCCTCGCCATACACTTTGTCGGCTTCTTGGATAAAGGCATCGACTAGCGTGTTCATAATGCGACTAAACACCGGCCCAATGACCTTTTCTAATAATTTGCTCGAAAACTCATAACTTAGAAAAAACTCGATTTTGCACCCCATTTCACCCAAAGGATGGAAGCGCCATCCCCCTTCAAGATGCTGAAATGGGCCATCGACAAGCTGCATATGAATCGCTTGATTCGGCTCATTGCGATTATGCGTGGTGAAATGCTGGTTCACGCGCAAATAGTTAATATGCAAGCTCGCAACCAGATCATTGCCCTCCCGAGACTCCACCACGGTCTTACCACACCAAGGCAAAAAATGAGGATAATTTTCGACCCGATCGACCAATTCAAACATTTGGGCGGGGGTATGCGTGACCAAAACCGTTTTTTCGATCGTTTGCATAGAATGTCCGGCGAAAAAACCGGCACTTTAGCATAAGGCCCCAGAAGGAACATCCACCCAGCGCACACCACGACCGCTCACGACCTCGCGCACCCTTAATGAATCCAATAAGATTAAGGCCGTTCAAGCGAAGCTTGATCTGTTAGAATCCCCGATTCGCTTTCTCTTACATACCCTCTCCATCATGAGCATCGTACAAAACAAAAAAGCCTTCCACGATTATTTTGTCGAGGAACGTTTTGAAGCCGGGCTAGTGCTGGAAGGCTGGGAAGCCAAGGCCATCCGCGCCGGTCGCGTGCAAATTAAAGAATCCTACGTGATTCTGAAAAACGGCGTGTTTTGGCTGATTGGCTGCCACATTACACCGCTGAACTCAGCCTCCACGCATATTCACCCCGATCCAACCCGCATTCGCAAGCTACTGCTCAAAGAATCTGAGATCAACAAGCTGATCGGTAAAGTTGAACGTGCTGGCTACACCCTTGTCGCAACCGACTTGCACTTCACCAAAGGGTGGGTTAAAGCCAACATCGCCTTGGCAAAAGGTAAAAAGCAGCACGACAAACGCGCCACTGAAAAAGATCGCGAATGGGCGCGTGAAAAGCAGCGACTGGTTCGCAATAAAGGCTAACCCCATGAAGCCCGGTATCACGTTTCCGCTCTTGCTGATCGTATTTGGCGCACTCTGGTTTCTCAAAGCTAGCGCCTTGTTGCCCGATGGGTCGACGATTGTCGCGCTGCTCCTCATCGCAACAGGGCTGATTATCTTCGTAGTCGAAGGGGTTAATCGCGCCAATATCGTGCTGAGTCCCATGCTGTTTTATAGCGGCGGGGCAGTCTATGTTTACGATCACTTTGTTTTGAAATTAAGTTATTTACTCTCCCTCGGCATGGTTTTGCTTGGGCTTTTGTTGATCATTGCGCGCAGTGACCGCCTAAGTCCGTCACGCCCACCACAAGACCCCGAGCGCCCTCCGTTTTAACCGCACCTGTTTCATTTAGACAGAACACCAGCCCCGTGTGGCTGCTTGCAACACTCAAGGACCGACATGGACAAAATCCTCATCCTCGACTTTGGCTCACAAGTCTCGCAACTGATCGCTCGCCGTGTACGTGAAGCCCATGTGTACTGTGAACTGCACTCATTCGATATGCCGATCGCGGACATTCGCGCATTTGCACCGAAAGCCATTATTCTCTCTGGCGGTCCGAATTCGGTTTACGAATCCGACTATCAAGCCGACCCCGCCATTTTTGAACTGGGCATTCCGGTGCTCGGCATTTGCTACGGTATGCAATGGATGGCGCAAACTCTCGGCGGCAAAGTCGAATCCGGCGACACCCGCGAGTTTGGCTATGCCGAAATCCGTGCGCGCAATCACTCCAAACTGCTCGAAGGCCTGCAAGACCGCGTCAATGATGCCGGGCATGGCCTGCTTGACGTGTGGATGAGCCATGGTGATAAAGTCACCGCGCTGCCCGAAGGCTTCAAACTCATTGCTGAAACACCATCTTGCCCGATCGCTGCGATGGCCGACGAAGGCCGCCACTTCTACGGCGTGCAATTCCACCCCGAAGTGACCCATACCAAACGCGGCACTGAAATGCTGCATCGCTTTGTGCTGCACATTGCCGATTGCACTCCAAGCTGGACCATGCCGAACTACATCGACGAAGCCGTGAAAAAAATTCGCGAGCAAGTCGGTGATGAAGAAGTCATTTTGGGCTTGTCCGGTGGTGTCGATAGCTCAGTGGCTGCCGCCCTGATTCATCGTGCCATTGGTGATCAACTCACCTGCGTTTTTGTCGATCATGGTCTATTGCGCCTGAACGAAGGCCAGATGGTCATGGAAATGTTCGCGCAAAATCTCGGCGTGAAAGTGATTCATGTCGATGCCAGCGCCGCGGTTATGTCGAAATTGGCGGGTGAAACCGACCCTGAGAAAAAACGCAAAATCATCGGCGCCGAATTCGTTGAAGTGTTCCAAGCTGAATCGGAAAAACTCACCAACGCTCGCTGGTTGGCACAAGGCACCATTTACCCCGATGTAATTGAATCGGCCGGTGCAAAAACCAAAAAAGCCCACACCATCAAGAGTCACCACAACGTTGGCGGCCTACCCGACACCCTCAACTTGAAACTGCTTGAGCCGCTACGCGAACTGTTCAAAGATGAAGTGCGTCAACTCGGTGTTGCGCTCGGATTGCCGCACGATATGGTCTACCGCCACCCGTTCCCGGGTCCGGGCTTAGGTGTACGAATCTTGGGCGAAGTCAAAGCCGAGTACGCCGAACTTCTCAAACGTGCGGATGCAATTTTCATCGAAGAATTGCGTAACACCATCGATGAAAAAACCGGCAAAAACTGGTACGACCTCACCAGCCAAGCCTTTGCAGTCTTCTTGCCGGTGAAATCCGTCGGTGTAATGGGCGACGGCCGTACCTATGAATGGGTTGTGGCATTACGCGCCGTCATTACCAGCGATTTCATGACCGCACACTGGGCAGAGTTGCCTTACAGCTTACTGGGCCGCGCTTCGAACCGAATTATCAATGAAGTTCGAGGCATCAACCGTGTGGTGTACGATGTCTCCGGAAAACCGCCTGCGACGATTGAGTGGGAATGATCTAGCGAGCGCCCATCCATCCGAACCCGCATTTATGCGGGTTTTTTGATGGGCGCTATTCGCCCATTTAAAAAATATCGTAACAAATCAAAGTGGGACTAGAAACACCAAAAACGCTCTAATACACCGCTCATTTCAATAGAAAAAATTCTTTTTTTAGCCAACAACGTTATGAGATATAAACTCAGCCCCACAAGGAAAAACAATAATAAAGCAGGCACCTTCGCGATAATTTTTATCAAAGACAATCTCGCCGCCATGCAAATGAATAATATGCTGAACAATAAATAAACCTAAACCTGAGCCCGACTGTTTAGAAGAGGCTGCTCGACCGCGATGAAAGCGCTCAAAAATACGGTGCTGATCCTCTTCTGGAATGCCGGGCCCCTGGTCGTATATTTTTAGCTCAACACCTTTATCAATATTTCTCAGCTTGATATGCACAGGAGAACTAGGATCTGCATATTTCCCACTATTATCAATGAGATTCGACAGGGCAATCCTTAATAAATTCACATCACCATAAATCGCAGAGATAGAATCGTCTATATCGATATGAATGCGTTTTAGATCTGCTAATCGAGACCATTTCTCGGCCTCTTTAAACAAAATCTGCCAATTAATTTTTTCCGGGTGAATAGAGTTCGACAATGAATCCATCTCACCTAAAACCAAACATTTTTCAATCAACAAAACCATCTTATCAACTTCAAGGCGAATACGCTGATGACGGCGAGACTCCTCTTCGCTTGCATTAGGATGCAACATCATTAAAACCTGCGCAGCACCATCAATTGAAGCCAGAGGCGTTCCAAATTCATGCGAAATCATCGCAATAAAACTATTTTGCGCTTCTCGCGCACGGCGCTCAAAATTTAAAGCACTTTTTAAATTTTCTTGCAGTTTTTGGCGACTTTCGATTTCTTGAGTCAAGGCGGCCGTTCGCGTTTCTACTAACGACTCTAAATCACTCTGCAATTGCTTTGATAAAGTCAATGCTTCCAATTGAGCGCGCTCTTTCTCTGCCATCATCTTCTTCAACTCGGCGAAGATAAAAACATGCAAAAAAACAGCTTCAAATAAAACAGACAGTGGGTATATAGCCGCAGTTAAGCTACCAGAGGGGATATATGACAAGGCCCTGAGCAACGAAACTAAACCACCATTGAGGCTAAAGAAAAATGCGCACGCCAAATAAATAGTGCCAGGCTCTTTTTTATACAAAAGATGTAACGTAATAAAAACAGCCACAAAATTACCAGCAATCGCCACATAAAAAATATACGGCGCAAAGTAAGAGTAAAAACCAAGCAGTGTCGCAAAAACACAAACAACAGAAAATAAGAAATAAAAAACAAAGAAAAAATAAGCCCAGGAATATCTTTCTTTCAACTTCAACAGATCAACAAATAAAATTGACACTGACAAAATAATTAAACAAGTAAACAACCCACTACTTAAATCGGACAATCGCCACCATTCACCTGGTAGAAAAACAGAAAACATACCAGAAAGACTCAGCAGCCACCCTAAAAAGCCCAACAAAAAGAAAACATACTTAGCAAAAATATATTTATTTGTTCCAATAAAATACGAAACATTTACACCAATTAAAACAATCACAACCCCGCACATAAAGCCTAAAAAAAGCGTGTGATTTTCAGAGTGCTTTATATATTCTTTCGAATCATAGATTGCCGCATTCACCATCATTGCGCTGTCAGTTTTTATCCGAATATAGTAAACACGTTCACCTGAAAAATTAGTATTTAGCGTAAAAACGGGCAAGCGGCTTTTAATTGATTTTAAATCAAAATTGTACGTATCCCCACTTTGCTGAATCGTGAACTCGCCATTTTTATCTTGTTCGTAAAAACGAATATCATCAAGATACGGCTGTTCAATCTCTAAAAACCATTGCTGATGCTCGACAGGGTGAATATCCAAACGAAATTTTAACCAATAAACCGATTTACCATAGCCCTTAGACAAACCTCCATTTAGGGGTTTAAAAGCTTTTTCTCGATCTTTTTCGATGACCTCTTTCAGCGTCAAGCGCCCTTCCGGATCCTCTAGTGCAGACCAAATTTTTTGAATAGGAATATATGACTTCTCAGCATTCAAAATAAAAATATCATTTTCATTTTGAAACGCATATACAGGTAAAACGTACCCAACGAGCACAAAAAACCATAAAATAAGCCTAGTCATAAATACGCAGTGCCCCTTAAGATTTTCATGAATGATGCGAATGAAATTCATGATAAAAAATTATGTTTCATGTATTATTTAATAATAATTATTATGGCATGAGAGAAGTACATCATGGATGTTTTGATCGTTGAAGATCATGCGGGGCTACGCGAAGACTTGATCCTACAGCTCAATATGCTGGGATTTTCAGCACGCGGCGCAAGCAGCGGTGCAGAGATGCAAGAGGCCATTGCACATGCTCTACCGCATTTAATTGTGATGGATATTGGCTTACCGGATACCGATGGCTTTACGCTGGTTCGTTCGCTCGCCACACATCCCAGCATTGGCGTTGTCTTCCTCACGGCTCGTCGCGATCTTGAAGACCGGCTGCGTGGACTCGAAGAAGGCGGTGATGCTTACTTAGTGAAGCCCGTCGACATTCGCGAGCTGGCCTCCACGCTCAGAGCCGTAGACCGCCGAATCGCACATCTTCGGGAACCCGCAACCGAGCAGGCGACACCCGCAGTCCCCGCCATTGAAAATGGCACCGAGCATGAAAACTGGATACTAGCGCCCGGCGGATGGCATTTACAAAAAGGCTCTTCACCCGCCATTACCCTGTCGGCCTCTGAACGCACCTTTATGCAGCGGTTAACGCAGCAGGTTGGCACGCCTGTTTCACGAGAAGAAATCGCGCGCGCTCTGGCACTCAATCCCAATGAAATCGACTTCCATCGCATCGAAATGCTCGTCAGCCGCTTGCGGAGCAAAGTAAAAGAGACCACAAAACACGTATTGCCGATTAAAGCAGTTCGCGGCCAAGGCTATTTATTGCTCGAAACAATAGAATGCCTTCCTTATCCTGAACAACCTCCCGCGTATTCCGAACCGCAATAAAATGAAGTTAAGCACGCCGCCCTTACCACCCTCGACGATAGAGGCCTTGCACACGCTGGGAATTACTTCGACTGAGGCGCTTCATCATTACGGATCGGTGCGGGCATTTTTAATGTTGAAAGCGCTGGGGCATACGGTGACAGAGCGCCTGTTGATCAGCCTAGACGCTGCGGCGCAAGCATTACACTGGTCGGATATTTCGCCTGCGCGCCGACAACAATTGCACGAGCAACTACGCCAACACCCCCCAGTGGCCGTTCCACCGCCGCCCGCCGAAGCGCAACGCTGGATGCTAGAAGCGTTGAACGAGGCGGATCGCGCTATGAGTGAATCTGAAGTGCCGGTTGGCGCAGTTGTCGTCTACCAAGGAGAAATTATTGGACGCGGCTACAATCAACCGATTCAACAGCATGACCCTAGCGCACATGCAGAGTTACTCGCGTTACGTGACGCGGCCAAACGGCTTGAAAACTATCGACTGAGCGAATGTGATTTATATGTCACGCTTGAGCCTTGCCCGATGTGTGCAGGCGCAATTTTGAACGCCCGCATTGCCCGCGTCATTTACGGTGCGCCCGATCTTAAAATGGGTGCAAGCGGAAGTGTCGTCAACCTCTTCGCCGATCGCCGCCTCAACACGCACACCGCAGTCCAAGGCGGCATTCTCTCTGAACAATGCTTACAAAAATTGCAGGATTTTTTTTATGTGCGACGCCACTCAGCATCTCGAACCTCTACGCATCGAAATTAATTTGAATCAACAAATGCTTTATCTCTTGGATGCGTCAAATAAAATTGTCAATCAATATCTCGTTTCCACCGCCGCCAATGGCTTTGGCGAGCAAAAGGGCAGCTACAAAACACCACGGGGCAAGCATTATGTGCGCGCTAAAATTGGCGAAAATGCGCCACGCGGCGCTGTTTTTGTGGCACGCAGAATGACCGGCGAAATTTGCACGCGAGAGGCATGGGACGCCAATCCAACACGAGATTGGATTTTGACCAGAATTTTATGGCTATGTGGCACAGAAAAAGGTAAAAATCGAGGCGGGGATGTCGATACTTTCCGGCGATATATCTACATTCACGGCACGCCAGATCATATTGAACTAGGAAAGCCAGGGTCTCGCGGTTGCATTCGAATGAATAATGACGACTTAATCCAGCTATTCAAAAGCATTAAAACAGGCTGCACTGTCGATTTAATTTAAATAAAAAATAAAATATGAATAATTTATTCTTGAATTGACTTTTAGTGCATTAAATTGCCTAATCCAACCCTTCAGACAAACACCCCGCGTCTGGAGTGAAGCGACAGGGACGTGTCGTACCAGACACAGCACCATAAGGAGACATACGGATGCTGGCCAAAATATCAGTCAAAACCAAGCTTTACCTTCTACTCATCGTGGCATTTATTGGGATCATTGTCATCGCGGGGGTCGGCGTGTACTCCAAGCGGCATACGCTCTTAGAAGATCGCCAAGAAAAAATTCGAAACTTGGTCGAAAGCGCAAGTGGCGTGCTCGCCCAACTCGACCAAGAAGTGAAAAGCCAAAAAATTACGCTGGAACAAGCGCAAGAACGAGGCAAATTAGCCGTCGCTGCGATGCGCTACGATGGCAAAGAGTACATGACCATTTACGATATGCAGGCCAAGGTCATTATTCACCCCGTCAAACCTGAGCTCAATGGCAAAGACCTCAGCAACCTAACCGACTCCAATGGCACCAAGCTTGTCGCCGAAATGCGCGACATTGTCCAAGCCAAAGGCGAGGGCTATGTTGATTACCTCTGGCCGCAACCAAATGGCACCGAGCCCGTACCAAAAACATCATTTTCCAAAGGCTTTGCCCCGTGGGGCTGGATTGTCTCGACTGGCGTTTATATTGACGACATCGATGCTATTTTTTGGCAAGACATGAAGCTCATGGCGCTGGAGTTTTTGGTCGTAGCCTTTTTCGTCGCTACGCTCGGCATTACCATTCTGCGCAATATCACCGGCCCACTGGCGGCGATGACCGAAAGTATTGAGCGCGCACGCACGCATAATGACCTCACCGTGCGCGTTCATGTCAAAAGCCATGACGAAATCGGCCATGTTGCAGAAGCTTTTAATGCCATGCTTGATGGCATGCAAGACACCCTTCAACGCATTCAACAACAAAGCGAACGCCTCGCAGCGCTTTCGATTCAGCAGTCCAAAGCCACTGAGACCTTGTCTAGTTCGGCACTGCAACAAGTCGGCGCAGTGTCATCGACCTCCGCCTCGCTCACCGAGATTAGCGCCAACGTAGAAGGCATTTTGTCTTTATCTGGCCATATTCGCGCCACAGCAGAAGAAAATCATCAACGGGCGGGCGCAGGGGTCAACACGATGAAGACCTTAAGCCAACGTCTCTCTGGCATGCAAACCTTGCTGTCAACACAGCTCACTGGCACCGCCCGAGAATACATTGTCAGTATGGACACCATTTCGGCGATGACCCAGCAAGTGAAAGACATTGCGGACCAAACTAATTTACTTGCCCTCAACGCCGCAATTGAAGCCGCGCGAGCAGGTGAAATGGGTCGCGGCTTTGCGGTAGTCGCTGACGAAGTGCGTAAGCTCGCCGAGAAATCCGCCAGCTCAGCCAGCGAAATTGATGATGTCACGCGCCGCCTGCAAGGGCTCACACACACCATGCATGCTCAAATTGACGAAAGCTGCAATGGCCTATCGCAGAGCGAATCTGCAGCACAAGAAGTCGCCGCAGTGCTGGACGAAAGCCTTGTCACTGCAGAAGAAACCAGCAGCGGCGTCACGCAAATTACCGAAGCCCTCGCCGAACAAAGCATCGCGGTCAACCAAATTGGCTCAGATGTCAACGAAGTCGCCACATCGGCAGAAAGTAACCAAACCGTCGCAGGTGAATGCGCGACGGCCTCTCAAAACCTTGAGCTAGTCGCGCGCGAACTCAGCACAGCCATTTCGCGCTTCCGTCTCAGCTAGCCCGAGATCACTCCCCAAGCCATCCGCGGCAAGGTACACTGCCAACGCTGAATCCTGTACGACTGCTCGGATGGCTCTTATGAATCTCACCACACCCGCACTGCTCTTTCCCGCCATTACGCTGATTTTACTGGCGTATACCAATCGCTTTTTAGGACTATCGAGCGTCATTCGGCATCTTTACGATGAGTACCGAAAACACGCCGACCCTAAAATTGCCAGCCAAATCCGTAACTTACGCCATCGCGTGATTTTAATTCGCAATATGCAAATTGCCGGAGCATTGAGCTTGGCGTTGTGTGTGTTAAGCATGTTGCTCATTTATTTTCACCACAGCGACCCCGCCATTTATGCTTTTGGAGCGAGCCTGATTTTAATGCTCGGGTCTTTGCTGCTCTCGGTCATTGAACTGCTGATTTCGGCCGATGCTTTACATATTTTGCTGGCAGATATCGAAGAAGATTTGGCCGAAAAGAAAGTGCGACACTAATTACACGCCCCATCTCATTTGTGAATTGAGTGGGGCGTAGTCTCGTCAATGCGCTACGTGCAAAACGCCCTCACCCACCGGCATCACCGCGCCAGCCACATGAATTTCCCCCTCTGCCGTCACATTTAAATGCAAAACATTCGGGCGCTGAAGTACCGCCCCCTGCTCCACACGCACACGGAGCGGAAGCTGACCATGATGGACATGCCAAGCACCTAAATTTGCACAAGCCGAGCCGGTTCCGGGGTCTTCAACAATTTGCCCGTTCTGTTCAAAAAAGAGCCGAACGGTCGCCACACCATCCGCAATATGCCAGAGATAGGCAATCGCTTGCCCAGCGTTTTTTGCGGCCTTTTCAAAAAAGAGATCCGGCACAGCACGCGCATTCAGGACAGCCTCACGACTCGTCATCTGTATCAAAAGCTGCATGGAGCCAGTACTCACCCACTCGGGATCAGCGGCAATATCTGCAGGTGAAAGGCTCAACATTTGTGCCGCCTCGGCCTGACTCAAATTTGCCGGTTGTGCGGCATGCAAACGGGTTGCAAGACGATACAAACCCTGTGCGTGCTGAATCGGGATCGGGGCCGCTTGCGTTTCTAGCACAAAATTTTCAGCCAACTGTCGTTCTTGATGCAAAACGGCAGCCGAACCCAAGACCGGATGCCCCGCAAAGGGCAATTCATACGCTGGGGTAAAAATACGCAATCGCGCATCTGCAATCGCAGAAGGCAACACAAATACCGTCTCAGACAAATTCATTTGCCGCGCGATAAGCTGCATCTGCACATCATCGAGCCCTTCAGCGTCAACAAATACAGCCAATGGATTTCCGCCAAACGGGGTTTCAGCGAAAACATTGACGATTTTAAATCGATAATTTTTTTGCATGTTATTGCCCTATTGAGAACCTAAAACAGAATCAGACTGTCACACGACAGTCATCGCATATAGCTAGCTTGAGTGTCACCATCGATCACGAGCAATTTCAATCCACATACCCAAAGCCATTTTTTACGCGAGAAGTATTTTTTCAAGAAAAGATTGTCTTTTAAATGAGAACGAATATCATCTAAAAGAAATTTTACCTCTCACAAGGAGTCAATCATGTGGAAAAAAATGGTGCAATCCGCACTTGCTAGCGTCAAAAATTCGCCCCAAAAAACAGGGTTTGCGTTTGAGCAACTGACCATCCAGATTGGCCCGCATACATTACTGTCGAACTTAACTTTTCAACACCCCTCACATGGTTTGATTGCACTCATGGGCAAGCAAGGTAGTGGAAAAAGCACGCTTCTCCGCGCGCTCGGTGGCGTACTGCGCCCTCAGCACGGTATCGCCCGACTCCACGGCCACAATTTAGCCGACCTCACCCCCCTTGGCCGCGCGAAACAAATCGCCTGGGTCAGCCCTTATGCCCAAAGCTATGGTCGCCCCAGTCTCTACGAATTTGTAATGCAAGGCTATCGCCTACAAAGTGGCTGGAAAACCGTCATTCCATCAGAAGAAGCAGACCATGCCGTCCGCCAAGCACTCAAAGCGGTCAACCTGCTTTCTGCCATTAAACACCCCTACCACCAACTCTCAAATGTCCAGCGCCACCAAGCCGCATTGGCGAAAGCCATTGTGCAAAACACCCCCATTATCCTGATTGATCAAGCAGATCTCGTCGGCAACATCAGCGAACAAAACGAATTCATGCATCTTCTTCAGTCACAAGCCCAGCACGGGCGCTGCATCGTGGCGATGCTCGATCACCCAGATCATGCACAGCGCTATGCGGACTCTTTCATTTATATCGAAGACAGCCGCACCGTGCATGTAGGACCAATGCACGCATCAACGGCCACAATCCAACCGCCTCACACACCACAGCGACTCTACACCCCCGACCTCGCCTTAAACGCATACTGATCGCCACCGCCCGCCACAAGCGGGCTTGACGGCTCTGGTACAATGTCTTTTTTCTCTGCCGCATGGCCCGATGAGTAAAGACGACTTATGCTAAACCTCTACAACACACTGACTCGTCAGAAAGAAGTTTTCACGCCGATCACCCCCGGCAAAGTGAATATGTATGTATGTGGAATGACAGTTTACGACTATTGCCATCTCGGGCATGCGCGCGTGATGGTCGTGTTCGACATGGTCGCACGCTGGTTACGTGCCTCGGGTCTTGACCTGACGTATGTCCGCAATATCACCGATATTGACGACAAAATCATCAAACGTGCCGCAGAAAACGGCGAATCCATCAATAGCCTCACGCAGCGCTTTATCGACGCCATGAATCAAGACGCCGATGCGTTGGGTGTGATTCGCCCCGATTTCGAGCCGCGCGCCACCGAGCACGTCGCCAATATGCACGCCCTGATTAGCCAACTGATCGAAAAAGGACTGGCCTACCCCGCCCCCAATGGTGACGTGTACTACGCCGTTCGCCAATTCGAAGGCTACGGCAAGCTCTCCGGAAAAAGCCTAGAAGATTTGCGGGCGGGCGAACGTGTCGATGTCGATCCAAACAAAAAAGACCCCCTCGATTTTGTCTTGTGGAAAGCCGCCAAAGCCGACGAACCCGCCGATGCAAAATGGGCTTCGCCGTGGGGTGAAGGGCGACCGGGCTGGCATATCGAATGCTCTGCGATGAGCTGCCACCATCTTGGCGCGCAATTTGATATTCATGGCGGCGGTGCTGATTTGCAGTTCCCGCACCACGAAAACGAAATCGCCCAATCCGAAGGCGCGCACGGTCACGCCTATGTCAACTACTGGATGCATAACGGCTTTATTCGCGTCGACAATGAGAAAATGTCTAAATCGCTGGGCAACTTCTTCACCATTCGCGACGTTTTACAAAAGTACGATGCAGAAGTCGTGCGCTTCTTTATTTTGCGCGCCCACTATCGCAGTCCTTTGAACTATTCGGATGCGCATCTTGATGACGCGAAAGGCGCATTAACCCGCCTCTACACCGCCCTCAAGCACGCCACACCGCAAGCTGCGACCGCCATCGACTGGGACAATGCCTACGCAGCGCGCTTTGCCGCCGCCATGAATGACGACTTCAATACCGCCGAAGCCATTGCCGTGTTGTTTGAGCTGGCAGGCGAAATCAACAAAACGGCTTCGAGTGAGCTGGCCGGTTTGCTGGTGGCGCTGGGGGGTGTACTCGGCCTGCTTCAGCGTGATAGTGCTGCCTTCTTGCAAGGCGAAACCGGCGATGATGCCGAGGCTGCAGAAATCGATGCGCTGATCGCCGCCCGCCAAGCAGCCCGTGCTGCAAAAAACTGGGCAGAGTCGGATCGAATCCGCGATGAACTGACTGCGCGCAAGATTATTCTTGAAGATGGCGCACAAGGAACCAGCTGGCGACGCGCTTAAACGCGGCATCAAGGTTGCCAAGAGCCGAATGCTCAAGGATAATGCCAAACTTTATCAAAGCGGTGCAGGCACAACCCCTGCCCCCGTTTTTTGGGACTCTGAAACATGAAAAATGGTATCCATCCGGAATACAACGATCTGAAAGTGACTTGCTCTTGCGGTAACACTTTCACGACTAAGTCCACTATGGGCAAAGAAAGCTTCAATATTGAAGTCTGCTCTGAATGCCATCCTTTCTACACTGGTAAGCAGAAAGTTATGGATACAGCAGGTCGTATCGACAAGTTCAAGCAAAAATTCGGCAAGTTCGCACGTTAATTTTGACGTGTATCTACGCCAAAAGGCAGCGCGAGCTGCCTTTTTTCATATCAGTACCCTATGCTTTTTGGGTCATTGTCTTGGCTGATTTGGCATGCTGACCTATACCCCTCCCAAACCGCCCGAAGCGGTACGCCCCACCGAAAAACCTTGGCTGCTTCTATTGTTGGTTTTTATCTGGCTATGGCCGGGTATTTTTGGCCACGATCCTTGGCGGCCCGATGAACCCTACGTGCTCGGGATCGTTCAAAGCATACTCGAAACACAAGACTGGCTGGTGCCGCGCATTGTCGGCGTGCCCTATCTCGAAAGCCCGCCCCTTTATCACTGGCTGGCGGCGGTCTTTGCAGCGGCTTTCTCGCCGTGGCTGATGCCAATGCACGACGCCATGCGCATTGCCACACCCGTTTTAGCCGCGCTTTCGCTGTGGTGCATGGGTCTCAGTGGCCGCGACCTCCTTGGAAAACACCACGGCCGCAGCGTCGTCTTGATTTTAATTGGCAGCCTCGGTTTGATGATGCCCGGCCATGTCCTCTCGACCGACATCGCCGTATTTTTTGGGTTTTCGCTCGGCTTTTATGCGCTCTCGCAAGGTCTCACACGGGGTTGGCGCGCAGGCGCACTGCTCGCAACGGCAAGCGTCATTCTCTTGCTTTCATCGAGTCTGATGGAAGTCGCGCTATTGCTGATGGTTGCGCTGATGCTGCCGGCTTTTCGCGCATGGCGTGGGCGCGAATCGCTGCGCATGCTCATTGTCGCCCTGACCCTCGGCCTGCCCGCCGCGCTGGTGTGGCCTTTACTGCTCAATAAAAGCCATCCTGAACTGTTTAATTACTGGTGGGAAATGCAGGCGCTTGGCCCGTTTAACGGTTTTGGGCGGCTCGCGTTTTTGCATGATTTTGGCTACTACTTCAAAAATTTCCCGTGGTTTACGTGGCCGGCGTGGCCGTTAGCAGGCTGGGCGCTGTGGCGACGACGCGCCCACCTTGACCATCCAGCCATGCAAATTGCCCTACTGTTTTTTGGGGTGCTGATTGTTTTACTCACGCTTTCGCCCAAACAAACCCAAGCATTGGCCTTGCCGTTGCTGCTTCCGCTGGCCCTGCTGGCCGCCAGCGAGTTAGACAGCCTGCGGCGCGGCGCGTCGGCCTTTTTGAATTGGTTTGGGCTGATGACTTTCGGGCTGCTAGGCGTCTTTATTTGGGCGGGCTGGCTGGCGATGAACTTTGGTTGGCCGCACAAACTCGCAGAACGCTCGCTCTACTTTAGCCCCGCCTATGTGCCGCAAGTGAGTGGAACGCTGTTGCTGATTGCAGTGATTGCCAGCAGTGCGTGGCTATGGGCGGTCACCCGCAGTCATATGCGCGGCCGTCAGGCGGTCACTAACTGGGCGGCGGGTGCAACATTGGTTTGGGGTTTAGCCATGAGCCTATGGCTGCCGTGGTTTGATGCGCAAAAAAGCTATCGCGCCCCGATCCACGACATGATGCGGGTCTTGCCGACCGATAGCTGCGTCGCCACCGCCGAAGGCAATCAGGCATTTCGGGCGCTGTGGTACTACTTTGAAGGGTTAAAAATGCCCACCACCGAAAGCGCTCAAGGCCGCGCCTGCCGCTATCGTCTGATTCGACAACTCGGCGACACCCCGCAGCCGATCGTCGGATGGACAAAACGCTGGGAGGGGCATCGGGCCGGAGATCGCGATGAGCGCTTACTGCTGATCCAACGCGACCCGCCGGCGGTGCCGTAATCAAAAAAAGCGCACATTAAATGTGCGCTTTTTTTGATCTCTATTCTCAAGCTGCGCCCGCTAAATAATGGCTTTGGCGGAAGAGAAAACGCTTTTCAATGCCGTGCCATAGCAGCACCGCCCCGAACAGACTCAGCCCAAACGCGACCCACACCAATAACAACGGCTGCGCGTTGAAGGCACCGCTATCGAGCAACAACTGAATGATCGGGAAATGCAGCATATACAGGCCATACGAAAAATCACCGTAGCGGCCGATATTTCCTAAATAGCCAAATAATCCACAAAAAATCACACCTGTCGCCAGCGCAAACGGCATCAACCACGACAAAGGCAACGCGCCATTCAACGCCC
>CAZWRK010000062.1:0-23240 GCA_964635875.1 uncultured Aquaspirillum sp. | reverse complement strand
CAGTGAGGCCAGCGATGATGACGTCGTCAACCTTGCGGTTGGCCGAGGCCACGAGGCCCTGCATGTAGGCGTGGGTGGGATCAGTCGAGACGCGGACGAGATCCTTCTCGTCAATCGCCTTGCCCTGATCGTAGTCCGCGAGGCCGATGCGCCGACGGTCGTGCGCCATTTCGGACATCGGGTTGTCACCGTAACGGGTCGTCACGGTCTGAAGGTCATCGGCAATGCCGATGCGGTCGTAGTAGTCGAACTCGGACGCTTGGCGCTCGATATCGACATACGGACGAAGCCGGGAGTCGGTCTGTTGGAAAGCCTGCGTAAACCCCGCTCGGAAGTTATTGATGTAGGCTTTCTCAATATCGTTGGCGTTAGCCATGGTAGTGAGTGGTTAGAGTTGTTTGGATCAACTAGGCATCGGTTTGGTTGCCCTTTCGGACCAATCCTACGTTACGTCGTCACGCCGCCGATTTTCCCCGATGGTGGAGTCGAGGACGGAAAAAACCGCTACCCCCGACGAAAACGAGGTGTAGCGGTTTGAAACGCCGTGTCCAGAACTTTCTGATCAAATATCCGGATAGGCGGCCTTGAACAGCGCATCGCGCTCCTTGACGACCTCGTCATGCAGCGGGTCCTCGCGCTTCCACAGGGCCTTTTGCTTGCGCTCGTCCCGGTTGAAGGCGTCGATGGCCGCCTGAGCCGCCGCGGGATCGCGGGGAATGCCACCCGCGCCACCGCCGCCACCGCCGCCGCGGGCCGTGTCATCGCTGATGCTGCGGCCAGCCTTGGCAAAGAACTCAACCACGGTCGGATTGTTGCCGAGGCCGGTGGACTCGAGGAGCTGCAGGAGACTGTCACTGCCCAACTGCCGCAGGGCGTAGCGGGCATAATTGACCTGCTTGTCGTAGTCCGCGCCGAACTTCTGCTTCAGCTCGATCTCCCAGTCCTGCGCCTGCTTCTCGGCAGCCTTCTGCTGGGCCGTCATCACGGAGAGATTGTCCGACAGATAGTCGGAGATGATCTTCTCGGCTTGGCTCTTGGGGATCCCAGCCTCGTGGAGGCGGGTGCGCCAAGTGTCCATCAGCTTCTTGTCGATCTTGTCCTCGGTGAGACCCTCGGGGAGCTTCACCTCGTAGCCGTCCGGCTTCTCCGGGACGCCGAGCTTCGTGCGGAACTCCGCGATCTGCTCCTTGGTGGCGTCCTTGCCGGGGATGACGAGCTTGTCCGCGCCCACGAGGGACTGGGCGTGGATGAAGCTCTTGACGAGCGAGGGACCGGCTTCGTTCCAGTCCTTGCCCTTGATGGTTTCGAGCGACTTGTGGCCGCGCAGGTCTTCAGGCAAGCCAGTGCGCCAGTCGGGAGGCGTCTGATTGCCC
This sequence comes from uncultured Aquaspirillum sp., assembly GCA_964635875.1. Lineage (GTDB taxonomy): Bacteria > Pseudomonadota > Gammaproteobacteria > Burkholderiales > Aquaspirillaceae > CAZWRK01. The sequence goes on along the minus strand of CAZWRK010000062.1, from coordinate 21,867 downwards.
GAGCCGCCGGATCCACCTTCGGTGGATTTCCCGGCATTCGGATCAGTGAGAACACTCATGGTGTTTTAGTTTTGGTCTTCCTGCTCCTTCTCCATGGTGCGGATCTGGTCCGCAATCAGGGCAGGCAGTTTATCGAAGGAGCCGTGTACTTGCCTGAAAATCGAGAACGCCATGTGCCGCGCACCCTCGTTGAACTGGGTGACGCTGGGATCGGCGTGAAAGCGGGGTGTGGTGACACCGGCCTTCGCCATGATGTCGGCCAAGACCCGCTGACCGTGGGGCGTGCCGAAGGTCTCGGCGTAGTCGCGGCGCAGCGACAGCCGCTCCTGCAGCTTCTGGGCGGCCTGCTTGGCCTGATCGAGTAGGTTCATGTCTTGTTCGGATCGAAGCCCTCCATCGGCTCACCTCGCTCAGCGATCTCGGCCTTGGTGCGGTGGCACCAGATACAGCGTGTCAGGGTTCCGTGACCGTCGTCAACCTCCACCTTGGTGCAAACCATCCGGTGCGGGGTGCGTTCGGTACTGTGGCTGTTGGGACCTTCGGCCGGATTGCTCTGGCACTTCTCGCACCATGAGCACTGAAACGGACCCATCGAGCCCCATGTCTCAAGGGCTCCGCATTTGCATCGGTAGTATCGCATAGGTTACTGCAGGAGGGTGGGATCGACCTGACGGGCCTGCGCGAGGTCCTTCGCCGCCTTCGCCATCGGCGGGGCGACCTGCACCATCTGCTGGGCCTGCTGGGCCTGCTCCACCTGCTGGCGGCGCTCCTTCGCCTGCTCCGGGTCGAGCAGGATCCGGCGCGGCGCGTCGGTGATGTCCTGCAGCTCGGAGTTGAGCGCGTCCTCGTTGATCGAGTAGATGAGGCCGGGCATGACCGGGAGGAGCTGCTGGATCTGCTGCAGGTAGGTGAGCATGCCCTGACCGCGGGTGAGCGTCTGGGCCTTGGCGGCGGGGGAGATGTAGACCATCTCGACCTTGGCCCCGTCGAGCATGGCGGGCGGCGGCTGGATCAGTCCGGCGCGGGCAAGGAGGTTGTAGGAAAGGGTGACCATCGGGCCGTGCCACTCAGCCTGCAGGCGGCCGACGACAGGGCCGAGCATGGACAGCATCTGGTTGCGGTCGTCCATGATCTCCTGCGCCGTCTGGCGCTCCTTCTTCGTCGGGCGGACGAGCCAGTCCACGAAGAAGCCGCGGCGGATCATCTCGCGCCGCTGCTCCACCATGTCCACGCCCACGTCGATCCGCTGGGCAGTCGGCATCGGCAGGATCGGCTCGGAGCCGGGGCGGCGGAAATTGAGCGAGCCGGGGTTCGTGCGGACCGGCAGGAGGTAGCCGTCGTCCTCGACCATGAGCGCCGGGTCCACCATCTTCTGGGCGGCGACGATCATCGTCTTCGACATGGCGTTCACCATGCGGATCTCGGGCAGGACGGCGAGGGCCGGACCGCGGCCATAGGTCTCGCCCGCGAGGCGGGACCAGCGCGGCACATGGTACGGCATCCAGTCGTAGCCACTCTCGGAAAGAGTCTCCTCGGTGCTCTTGCAGACGTAGTACGAGGCGAAGGCCTTCAGCTTCGGATTGCGCGAGGACGGGTCGGCGTCTGCCCGGGGCGACACGGCATGGATGACCACGACCTTGTCGTTGTCCTTCATCTTCGCCAGCTTCTCGGTCAGGAAGCCGAACTCGCGTTTCACCTGCCGCACGGTGTACTTGCAGGCGCGGTGGACCGTGTTCACGCGACCCGCGTAGTCCTCGTCGTACCAGCACTCGGCCAGCGGATACGCCCGGAACATGAGCTGCTGGTGCTCGTGGTCGAACCACTGGTACTGGACCGTGGTGCCGAAGCCCGCGACATCGAGGTAGCCCTCGTGCATCACGGGATTGAACGAGGCGCTCGGATTCGAGTAGTGCGAGTAGATCGTCTCGGTCGCGTGCTCGAGCCACGCCTTCCCCTCGAACGGGATGTCGGCGTAGGGGATCCCGGCGATCCCGTACATGAACCAGATGTCCACCGGGGAACTAAGGTGCGAGTGCAGGCCGCTTGCCAGCTGGTCGAGCGCCCACGGGGCCGTGCCGTCAAAGATGCGGCGGCGGGCCTCGGCCGCCTTGGCGCTGCCGCCGGCAAAGTCGGCGGTGTCCGGGCGAACGAGGTCCTTGATCTCCTGATACACCGGGTCGAAGTCGGCGCGGGCGCGCACGAGTTCCTCGTGGCGCTCCAGCACCATCTGGGCAATGGGATCGGCTTCGCTCATGCGATGGGCACGCCAAGGATTGTCTTCTTGGCCATGGGATTGTTGTAGTACGAGCTAAGCGGCGAGGCGAGGACGGTCTTCGGTTTCGCCCGCTGCGAGAGAATATCCGTGACGCTCTGCGTCGGCGTCATCGCCCGTGCCGGAGCAGGGGCAACGGGTGGCGGCGCTTTCGCACTCGACACCACGTTGCCCCCGCCGAACCAGACCATCCCCGGAACCAGCGAGGAAAAGGACGCGGGGGACCAGTCAAGAAGTAGGCGCAGGAGACGCATCTGGGCTCTTGGTAAGGGCAAGCAGCCGACTAGTCGAGTAATATTTCACGTGCGGACGGCCCTTGAAGTAGCGCGCCCAGCCAACGTAGGGCCGGAAGTGCGGCATGTGCGACAGAAGCATGGCGATGTGCTCCCTCGTGCGCTTGGCCGGGCGGACCTCGGCCCAGAACACGAGCCACGCATCCGGGCGGTTCGGGTCGGCGCTGGCGAGCATGAGGTAGTTGGGACCCTTGAACACATAGCCGTGCGTGAAGTGCCAGTCGAACGATTGGGCAAAGTCGTAGGGCGTGTCCTTGCAGGCCCGGCTGAACGAGGCCAGATAGTCGTAGGGCTTAACGGAAAGGATCATAGTCGTTCTCGGCTTGGTTCTTGCGCTCGCCCTCCTTGCGCGGGCTGCGCGTCCGGATCCCCATCGCCAAGGTGCGGAAGGCATCGGCCCCGTGGCTGAACTCGTCGTGGCGCGGCTTGTTGCGGTAGACCTTCAGGCGCTCGTCCCACTCCTTGCGATAGGACTTGAGGCACTCGATCCCGCGGGCCGTGCGGACCTCATCGAACCAGCACTTCGGGATCAGCTGGCGGCAGGCCTCGATACCGTCCTCCACCTCGCTGCGCGGCACGATGGTGAAGCGCAGTCCCAGCTCCCGGGCCGTCTCGAGCCGGGTCTTGCCCGTGCCGATGTCGCGCTGCGCCAAGTCGTGCGGCCCGTAGTGGGTGCCGAAGGTCCAGTTGTGCTTGTGCGCCCGCTGGTCGAGCTCCTTTGCGTAATACGAAAACCCCTCGCCGGTCGCCTCGACGTAGTCGATGATGCGCGGGTTGCCGTCCTTCGGCAGCTGGAAGCACCAGATGGCCGTCGAGTCGTTCACGCCGAGGTCCCACGCCGTGTGGACGACGAGGCCCTGCTCGTGCGGCACCTTGGTGATCCGCTGGTCCGCCATGACGGCGGCCATCTGCTTCTCGTAGTACGCGCCCTGCAGCGGCGCGGAGAAACTGCAGTAGTACTCCTGCTGGATCAGCGCCTCCTCGACGCCGCGCTTGCGCTCCTCCTCGATCATCGCCGGGTCGATGGCCCCGGTCGTGTCCACCGTCTCGAGGCTGAAGAACCACTTCGGGTTCTTCCGCGCCTGCTCGCAGAGCTTGTGGAAGTGATTCTCGCCACGGGGCGTCGAGGGAAACACGGCCCAGCCACCGTTCTCGTTCAGGATCGGCATCACGAGGTCCAGCGCAATCGGGTTCATGAGGGCGAACTCCGAGAACACCGCCCCCACGCAGTTGATGCCAACCAGCTTGTCCGGGTCGTCCGCGCCGAGCAGCTGGTAGATCGAGCCGTTCTTCAGGCGCAGGCGCATCTCGAGGTCGCTCTGGCTCTCGATCAACTCGTCCGGGAAGGCGTCGAGGAACCGCACGCCGTTGCGGTCGATGCCGTTCCAGATCACGCGGCGCGCCTGATTCGCATACGGGAAGATGTGGATGTACAAGCCAACGCGCAGCTGGGAGGCGCAGGCCGTCCAGTTGATGGCCGTGTGGTCCTTTCCGGCGCGGCGGTGGTGGCAGAGGATCGCCCGGGCACCCCACGGAGTGCTCTGCATGTACTCCCAGAATCCGATCTGATAGTGCCGGGGAACCCAATTGTTCGCGGGGAGCTGGACGTGTGTCATGGCGAAGGAGCAAGGGAGACCATCGGAGCCTTCTGCTCATGCAGTGGCTTGTCTGGGCGGTCCCGGTGCGTGGGAAAAACGAACTGGGTGACCGTCACCTTCACCTTGTCCTTGTCGTCCTCGCTCGCCTTGGTCGACTCCTTCGCCGCCGGGAGCTGCGGGGCGAGGAAGGGCAGGAGGGCCTTGTGGATCGCCACCTTCTCCTTGTCCTCGAGATCACCGGAACTGGCGAGCAGGATCAGCTTCTCGACCGGATTGTACGCATGGCGGGCGGCCGTCTGCTCCACGACGAGCCGCAGGGCGTCCACGTTCTGGGGCCGGATGACCAGCTTGGCCGCGGCGTCCACGATCCGCTGCTTCTCGCGCTCCCGCTTGGCGCTCGGGGTCCACGTGACGAGCTCCTGCTCCTCCGGGGTGAGCGGCAGCCCGGCCTCGACCTTCTCCATCACGAGGGCCTTCTGCTTCTTTTTCGCCGCCAAAACGGCGTTCGCCTTGGCCAGAGAGGCTTTGCGCGACTCCCGCAGTTCCTTCTCCCGAGCCAAGCGCCTCTGCTTCGGAGACATACCGTCATCCACAGGTCCACCGAACTGCACCATCGTGGTCGCTGAGGCCGTTTCTTCCGCCATGCGACCAGATCTGATCGCGGGCCGGTGGGCCGTCAAGCCCCAATAGTTATTTTCCTATTGGGGATGGGTTCGATTCTATTGAACGTCCGTTTTAGCCAATAGTAATTCTGGGTTGTTATTCAGAGGAGAGATGGTCTGGGCTATTGAAAATATTGGATTATTGGGGGTAAAACGAAGGAGAGTAGGGACTACTTTTTTCTGGGGAGCCCAATAATTCAATATTTCAATAGGTCTCCTCTAGATAATAACCTAAAATTACTATTGGCTGGGAAAAATCCGTAATAAGTTCAATAACCTAGATGAGGAAAAGACCCTAAGGTCCGGTGGAACTTGGGACTTTTGGGATTTTCCCCGAGAATGGATGGGCGGGTCCCCTCCTTCCTCTCGCTCCGACCGAATTTCCCCCCTCTACCCCCACCCTTCGGCTCTCACGAACAGACGTTCCAAGGACCACAGAGCCTTAGGTTGGCAGAACCAAAGGTCCTAAGGACCTCAGTGCGCAAGCGAACGCAGCTTGGATGGATGTGGGGTGCAAGAGCCCCAGTAACGCACTATCACCCATCCAACACGTCCTTACGTCCACACACTCACCCAGCCTGCGCATCATCAAGGCCTAAGCATGACCACGCGCATAGTTTGTGGTCGGTCATTAGGTTCCGCTTCGCGGTGGACGATAATGCATTAACTAGCACTCACGCTAGCATGCGTCTATCACATGATCACTACGTTCTATCCTAAGCTACGTCCATACGGCAGCGTCACTCGCCTGCATGCACACAAGCCCGAGTTCAAGTTCTACGACGGCGTCGGCCGTTACCTTGGCTCTGTCCACGCAACCGACGCACGCTCAGCCGCATCTGTCGCTGACCGAATCTTCCCGAACTGGGAGTCCATCGGTGAGCCGATGAAGGAGGCCAACAATGACTAACTATCGCTGGGCCAGATACGGCGGCTATGAAGTGAGCAGCAGAGGTGACAAGCGCTTCTCTGCCTTCTATGCCACCATGCCCGACGGCCGCACCATCGAAGAACACTACCAGTGCGACGTCAAAGGCTATGAACCGGGTGGCCGCAACTGGCGGCTCGGCAAGGGCAAGCCACCACTGGTCGCTCGTCCCATGTTCCCTGAATACCTGTGCCTGTGGATGATCTGGGCGCAGCACCATCCCAAGCTGATCGACGAGCTCGCCCGAACCTGCATCAAGCCTCCGTATAACGGTTGGCTGAGTGACAGATTCGCAACTACGCCAGTCAACCAAGCCCATGCGCTCAGCGTGATCCTCAACGCACGCACGTTCACACCATGCACACCCTCATCGACCGCATCAACCTGACCATCATGCAGTCAGACATTCTCCGGTTAGTCATCGTCAGCATCATCAACCTGTTCAGCTAAACATCGTATCACCATGAAATACTACGTCTACAATCAGCAGATCTGCGTGGCCTCGTTCGAGGCTGGCTCTCTCAGCGCCGCCTCGGCCCAATGCGACAAGCTCGGCATCAAGCACGATGCCATTTCGTCCGTCTACATCCCCGAGCCGCGCTCGCCGGGTGAGGTCCTCGACGACACCATCGCCAACGTGGCCACCGGCACCAAGACCGCGGTCACCAAGGTCCGCTCCGTCCTCTCGAGCCTGTTCGGCTCGGCCAGCAAGGCCATCGACCCCAACAAACCCAGCACCCCTGTCGCTGGTTAACTTTCGTCCCAACCATCATCAACCACAGCATCATGAGCACCAACGCTTCACAGTCCCAAGTCCAGAACGTGTCGGGCGACTATCGCGGTCGCGTCACCCTGATCTCCACCATCCTGACCGGCGACCGGCCGGTCATCTTCACGCGCATCACCCTCGAGGACGGCAAGCACGTCACGCACGCCGTGCGCCTCAAGGGCGATGATCCCGTGAAGACCGCCGCGGCCATCCGGATCGGCCTGAACGACCTCCGGACCGGCTTCCCCAACAAGCTCGCGCTCCTGTCGGACCGCGACCTGATCCTCGCCATGAAGGACGAGGTCATCCTGAACGATGAGGTCATCGCCTCCATCGTGCCCCAGATGAAGAACAACCTGCCGGTCAAGCTCGAGAACGGCCAGAACGCCTACAACGTGAAGCTCCGTCCCGCGACGAAGATGGAGAACACGGTGGCGACCTCGCTGATCGACAGCCTGCTCGCGCCCACCACCTCCGCGGCGACCGATCCGTTCGCCGAGACCAGCAACTAACCCCCAACCCAAGGAACAACTGAGCCAGCACCTTCACCGGTGCTGGCTCTTGTCATTCGTATCATGACAACGAAACGCCTGCAAAAGATCACCGAGATCGCACTTGCTGCGCTCTCCGCCATGCGCCGCTACGGCTCGGTCAAGATGAACCGCCTCGCCAAAATCACCGTGGCCGAAGCCCACGAGCTCAACAAGACCCACCGCACCATCCTGCCCTTCACGCGCATCTTCGACTACGAGGACAGCGACTACAAGGAGGACTCGAACCGGATGGCCAGTTCCCAGCTTCCCACCGTCCGTGAGATCTGGGTGGGATGCCGCTCGCTCAGCGCCGTGGGCGAGGATGAGGACCTGACCGACGGCATGAGCGCTTCCGCGCTCGATCAGGAGGACTCGGCCGAACTCACCGAGCTCCAGACCATGACGTACAACGACAAGCCCGGCTTCGACCGCTGGTACATGCACCAGCTGATGCTAGGCCCGGAGAAGCGTGGCTGCACGATGGCCGAGCTCAAGTCCAGACTACCCAAGGACAAGGACGGTGACATCGTGCCCTGCATGTTCAACGATCCCGAGACCGGTGAGTACCGTCCCGTGATGATCGGCGACGTAATCCAAGTCGCGTGGGGCTCCAACGAAGACCTCGACGCCCTCTACTTGGAGGAACCGGCCGACCCTCGCTCCGAGAGCGACCACATCCTGCGCGAACTCACCCGGGACCAAATCCGGGCCAATACGTACCTTGAGGAGCAGATGATGCCCTCGGCCCTGCCCTACTCCATTCCCCGCGAGCGGCTGCCCGAAGGCCTCACACACGACACGGACGACCTGTATCGCTGGAGGGTCGCCCATCTCATGACCGAGCGCTATCTGGAATCGTGCGAGCGCGACGGCATCCAGCCCAGTGGAAACTACCGGGAACTGGCCGACATGGCCTTCCGTCGGCTCGAGGCCCGGGAAAAGAACGTCCGGTTCGTGGACGGCAAGCTCGTTGAAGGTCAGTTCTTCAGCCGCCGCGATTACTGGGACCAAGTTGAAAGCAACATCCGCAGCCTCAAGGAACTCTCCCGCAAGAAAGCCGCGCCCAAGGCGCTGCCCAAAGACGCCTTCGTCCGCACTCCCAACGACCACTGCCGCATTCCTGCGTGGGCAGTCTGACGGAGCCCAACAGCCCCAGCCCGGAGATACGACCGGGCTGGGGCCAGCGGGGGCCGGGACAGGACTTACACCGGGATGGCGGCCGCGACACCTCAAAGGCCACAGGAAATCACGTCCCCTGTTCCAGATTTTTCGTGGTTCTGAGGCGCTCCCGTTGCCGTTCTCGGCCGCCACACCTCTCCCCGACATGTACAACCAAAACAAACCAAGGTCCAAACGCACCAAGCTGCGCTCGGTCGTGAAATTCGGGGAGGCTGCTGCGAAGCAGGCTGCCCGCGCTTTGCGCCCCAAGGCGGTGAAGGCCCGTCAGGCGCAACAGCGCCTCGCCCTGCACCTGATCGAAAACAAGACGGCGTCCAAGCTCTCAGGTCCTGAGATCCGGGACGTCCGCCGCAACTTCGCCCGTTCCACGCTGCCGTTCACCAAGCGGCGGCTCGCCAAGCTCGCCACGTCATGAGGAAGCTCGTCCAAGCCATGCTGGTCATGATCATGTCGGTGCTTCTGGCACCGTTCATGATCGCAGGCGCAATCTATCAACCACTCGCCGCCGCCTTCATGGTCGGCCGGGAAATGAGTTCCGAGACAATCCACCGCTTCGTGGAGCGCCTCAAGGAGGAATAATGGACCTCATCGTCATCAGTTTCTGCACGGCCATCGGCAAGCTGCTTGTCCTGTGCAAGCTGCTGGGCGCGGGCCGCTGCGTGCGCGTCCAAGTCTGGCTGGACGTGCTGTTCACCTTCGGCGTTCCGATCCTGCTCATGGGCACGTTCGGCGGTGCCGTGGTGGCCGTCTTGTCGGGCATCTGGTTCACCGTGATGCTCGCCTTCCTGTCCCTGTTCGTCAAACCCCAGCCGCTGTTCAAGCGCAACAAATCCTGACCATGTGCCTCGTCCTACGCCACAAGTGCAAAGAACCTCACAACCGCAACCGCCGTCGCTGGAAGCTGCTGAAGATCCGGTGCTATAAGTACAAAATCAATGGCAGGTTCATAGAGAATCTCGCCACAGTCTATCTGACGAGCCCGTTCTACGCCAACTCGGTCCCGGTCGGCCGCTGGCACAATCTGCCCAAGGACGAGATGCCCGGGCAGCCCCGGACCAGATTCGACAGCAACGGCTTCCATGTGTTCGTCAACCGAGAGGACGCCGAGTGCCACAAGCAGGTAAGTGGTGAAGTCACACTGGTGTTCCCTGTCACTGTTCGCCGCTTTTTGCGCAGCGGTCACAGCCAGAACCCCATGAGGTATCCGCAGGAAACTTGGGCTTCCTATCGAATCTCCCGAGCCACTGCCCGCCGAATCGTGCTCAGAAGCCGAGTCATCCATCCATCCGTCAAACACAAGCTACGCCTGACCTTCAGGAACTTCTAACCATGTGCCTACATCTACGTCGCGGCATCGCCGCCCACCGTCCCTACGATCATCGAACCACTCACTGGACGGTCATTGATATTCGGCACTACTGATGAAACAGAAGAGCAAACGTCCTCCGCGCTTCAAGGGTGTCAGCAACCATGCTGCCGCCAAGAGCGACAAGATCACCCGACACCTACGGGCCACCGGCCAGCTGCGGCCGCAGGCCCTCAAGTACCTGCGCAGCCTGCCATGCGAGAACTCCTAGGCCAAGCTCTGCTTTGCACTGGGGCGGTGATCCTGCTGCTCTGCGTCCTGTGGTGGATCTTCACGCCCCACGATCCCAAGGACTACGACGAGTACGGCCTATGAACCAGCGGCTGCGCTACAGTGGGCTGATCCCCAATCTGGGCCTGTCGGACTATCGCCGCAAGGAACCCAATTTCCTGCGCTGGGCGCAACTCTGGGAGAACGAGCACGACCGTGTCACCAGCATCATCCAAGGTCCCCACAGCCTTTTGGTCGTGCAACGTGACCACGACAACACCGAGCAGGCCATTCTGCTTGCACCGGGCCTTGGCGTACACCTCGAGGCCCTGTCCAAGTGTCCGGTTGGGTGATGTAACAGCGTCTTGAAGCAAGGAACCGAAAGCACCACAGTCCCAAAGGTAATCCAACACCACCATGCAAACTCACCTAAAATCCCACACGGTTGAGATTGCCGCCGGGGCGGTGGCTGCGCTCTTTGCGGGCGCGGCCGCCGTTTCCGTCGTTGTGCTCGCCGTCACCCTTGCTCATGCCCTCGGTACTCGTTCGCATCCTGTCGCGCATTGCCGTCGCCGTCGGCACACGCCTGATCATCTCGGTGGTTTCGTCGTGCATCACCAATTTACGTCGTAGCCCCGGCTCATCTGAGCCGGGGAACTTTCTACGGCGTACTCGTTAGCTAACAAGTAACAGAGAAAGGATACAACCATGCCCAACAAGGAGGCCCTGCAGAAGGCTCTCGACGAGCGTAACAAGCTCGCTCAGGAGCAGTTCAACATCCGTGCCGGCACGCTGCTCAACGCGATCGCCAGCCACCAGAAGACGGTCGAGTCCTCGACCAACGCCATCGTCGACCTGCGCAAGCAGCTCGGCGACCTGAAGTTCGTCCCGGAGACGCTCGAGAGCGTCCTCGGCACGAAGTAATCGGCCACCCCCGGGCCTAAACAGCCCGGGGGTTTCCGCAACCGAGAACCAAAACCACCACCATGATCAGCGTAACCCTCCGCTATGGCTCGCGCGACCTCACCGTCTCGCTTGACCATCAGCAGACCATCCGAGAGATCATCTCGGATTCCTCGCGGCGTGCCTATCTGGGCTACCCCGAGAACGTCTCCCCCGTGATCAACGGGGAGAACGTCAGCCTCGACCACTACGTGGAGAACGGCGACGACATCCTGCTCGAGAAGCAGGCGGCGGCGAAGGCCTAAGCTCCCTCGCCATCATAAACGCCCCGCAGGCTGTTTTGTTCATCTCCAGCCTGCGGGGCACACTTTCACAGCACCAAAGTTCCATAGTTCCACATGCCCATCACCACGTTGATCACGGAAAACAGTGAGGAGATCGTCATCCGCAGCAACCGATTCGTCCGTCGCAGCATCGTCGAGGTCGACATCGGCTCCCGTGATGACGTGATCACGAGCCTCGCCGAGAGCTCCTACTACCACATGGGATTCATGGGTCTCACGACACCCATCGCCGACATGATGCCCGCCACTCCAGTCTATGGGGCCTGCGGTCGAAACGGGATCGTGGTCTGCGTCGAGCTCACGCTGCTCCCGTTCCAAGGCTCCTTTGAGCGCAACAGTTCGGGCTACTACATCCCCCACCTCGCGGGCGGATTGCCCGGCACCCACTACATGAACCGCAAGCCGTTTCCCGTGAAGCTGCTCGGCGGCAAGGTCATGTTCATGGTCGAGTTCTCGTTCAGCGGTAACCGACCTTATGTCAGTTCCGTCCTGATGGGCCTAATCAAGCAGGGCGACCGGGAATTGCGCCACTTCTCCTACCCGAACCACTACGATGCGGGCAATATCTGCATGGGTCGGGAGTTCCAGACGGCCATCAACACTTTCACCTCGGAGAAGGACCGAACCCTGCTCGAGATGCTGGACCGCACCCTCGCGTGGTTCTACAATACCCGGCCCAACCGCGATCTCGTCACCGAGCGCACCTTCAGCATCTTCCGGATGAACACCGACGGTGAATGGGCTCCGGAAGACACTTCCCTGCGACCGACCAGCCTGCGAGTCATGAGCCTGCGCCAGTTCGGTGCCCTGATGATCGCCGTCGAGAACAAGATCCAGTTCTGATGAGCACGCCCAATCAGAACATGCTGTTCGAGCGCGCTCCGACCGAAGCCAGCAGCATCCTGTCGGAAGCGCTGGCCAAGCGAAGCCTCGACGTCAACGTGCTGATCCTCCAGATGCGAACCCTGCGCGACATCATGACCGGGTCCCGCGGCACCGACGCCCAGCGTCAGGCCATCTCGCGCATCATCACGCAGGTGGATCGTGAGGGAACCGTGTACAATCGCTTCTACGACGTACTCGAGCGCCAGCTCCAAAGCCTCGGCCTGATTCTACCGGAAGATCCTTTATGAAACACCCCGTAATCATCGGTGCAGGCGGAGTCGCCTCGTACCTCCTACCCGTGCTCATCAAGACCTTTGGTCCCAAGAGCATCACCATCGTGGACAAGGATGTGCTCGAGAAGCGCAACCTTGACCGCCAGCTGTTCAAGGACGAGCAGATCGGCCAGTCCAAGGCACAGGCCCTCGCGGACCTGTGGATTCCGAAGGACATCAAGGTGAACATCGTCACCGAGTGGTTCGAGTTCGGCCTGCCACTGCCCGAAGACTTCGACCTATTGGTCTGCGTCGCAGACAACCACAAGGCCCGCTGCGACGCGCTCCTCACGGCCGACACGTCCAAACGTCCCTGCGTCCTCGGTGGCAACGAGTACCTCGATAACGAGGCCTACATCTACTACCCCCGCTGGAAGGGGACCAAGCGCGATCCCCGAGTCGCCCATCCCGAGCTCCTGACGACCGGGGACGAGGGCAGCCCGCTCGCCTGCACCGGGCTGGCCCAGATCGGCTCGCCCCAGCTCGCCATCGCCAATTCCGGCTGCGCCACCAAGATCCTGCACTTGCTGTGGGTTTGGGAGCGCTTCGCCAAGAAAGAAAAACTGAATCCTGAAGCCCTCGACTGCCTGCCTCATGAACTCTGCTCCTCCCTCACCCGACACGACGCCATCAGCGCCCGTGAACTCGCCAGCGCCTGAAGCGCCCAAGCCCGTGGAGAAAGCTCCCGAGCTGAAGCCCGTGATCATGATGCCCTGCCACTTGGCGTGCTTCAAGTTCGAGATCCTCGCGCAAGGCCCCTACCACTCCTGCTTCGTTAGTGCCACCAACTTCTCGATCTATCTCTACGCCGACGAAAGATACAGGGCCATGAGCAGCTTTCCTCAGCAACTGATGGAGTGGGCTCGGGGCTGCTGCGCGGCCGCGGGTTATAACCTCGATGATTCCGCCGGAGCCATCACCGTCCGGGCGCAGTACTTACGGGCGAACCTGTCGCAGTCCATGCACTATATCCTGCACACCACCGAAAATCTCGGCAAGCTGGACCAGAAGATGATCATCGACTACTTCGGATCCCGACTCGGTGCCCTCATCCTGCTGCAGTCCAACATGCGCGCCCGGATCGACACGGTCTCAAATGTCGAGAACGCCCTCAAGGTCTTTGGCTATTCCCTGCCCGAGGGCGTGATCTGGCACAGCGAATACCTCGCCCTCGTCAAGAAGCGCGAAGCGAACTCAAAAAAACCCCCGACGCCCAAGCAGAAAAGCGAAGCCGAGAGCCAAGCCGTCCCGGAGTACAGCACCGTCACGACGACGTCCTCGACAACGGTAGTGCGATCCGAAGGGCAATCGACCAGCTAGAGAAACTCCCAATCGCCAATCCTCCTTATGATTCCCCCGTTCAATTCGACCGAGTCCAAGACGAAGTCATCTACCACGGACCCGGCCTCACCCTCGAAGCCGCTCGAAGGGCAATCGACCAGCTAGAGAAACTCCAATCTTATGATTCCCCCGTTCAATTCGACCGAGTCCAAGACGAAGTCATCTACCACGGACCCGGCCTCACCCTCGAAGCCGCTCGAAGGCTCCGCAGAGAACACTGCACAATCCCCGTCGACTGGGAGCCCCACCCAGACTCTGCCATCAGGTGCGACCGAGTCCAAGACCGAGTCATCCACGACAGGCCAACCAACACCTACTACGCCCCCATCCAACGGCAAAACAATCCTGTCCCCGCCGCCGAAGCCCCCGGACGCCCTGATGCTGGTGTCGGACAACCGGCTGTTCACCAAGGTTGAGACTCCGCTCTATACCGGCTGGCGCAAAGTTCCCGGCATCAAGCTGATTCCGGAGAAGGAAGCCCGCTTCACGTGGCACGGCTCCCGAATTCCCTTCAGGCTGTGGGAGCAGATCGTCTGCTTCATGCGCTGGTCTCAGGAGACCCACCATCAGGAAGCGCTGCTGACCCTGTTCTACAACACGAACGAGAAGCTGTGGGCCGCCGACGTATTTCCCCAGCGGCCCGCAGGAATGACCGTCAACTACCTGCCTGATCATCCCGACTACAAGATCGTCCGCAAGCGCTATGGCACCGGCTGGGTGCAGATGGGTTCCGTCCACCACCACTGTGGCATGGCGGCCTTCCAGTCCGGCACCGACCACAGCGACGAGATCGACCGGGACGGCTTCCACGTCACGCTCGGCAAGATGCGCGAGAAGGAACTCGACATCCACTGCCGCGCCTCGTTCGAGGGCGTGATGTACAACACGAGTCCCGAGCTCTGGATCGAGTGCCCCAAGTGGATGCTCGAGATCCCCAAGAGCTATATCGGATCCATTGTCTCGCTCAGCAAGGCCTACGTCATTCCGAAGGACGTCAGTTTCCCTGAGGACTGGAAGCAACGAATCGTGCTCTGTGGAAACGGCGTGCATCACAACGGTGGCCAGAGCAGTTTTCCCGGCTACGGCTACGGTCATGACGGTGGCCAGAGCAGTTTTCCCGGCTACGGCTACGGTCATGACGGGCAGGAGACCGAGTGGGAGGCCCACCAACGCGCCCAGCAGGATGCCAAAAAAACCGACGACGGGGCAGGCGGGGAAGACAGCACTGGGACGAGGGCCGAGGACAATGGTGCCACTAAAACTCCTCCCAAGACAACCGATCTCTCTCCGACCAAATTTACCTTCACCGATTTCGACCGGCTCACGCTGAAGAAAGGATTCTCGATCTTCACCGAACTGGGGCTCGACGGAGTCACCGGCTACGAGCTCATGAACATGTCCCCGGACAGCATCAAGGAGCAAGAACAGCGGGAGCTGCGCACGGCGATCTTCTGCGAACTCAAGGAAAAACAGGTGCAACCAATGCTTTTCATGACGCTCTTGGAGAGGATTGGCGCAGCCGACCTCGTCTCGAATCAGGTTCCCAAGAAGAAATAATTTCCATCTGGACTGCGGATGCTGCCTTCCTAAAGTCTGGTTTCTCGCATGGCAGTCAACCAAGAGGATAAGGTCTAACCCGGAAGTAGCTGGGCCGAACCACGTCTACGGACAAGTGTACGGTGTCCCCGCGTCGATAACCGGGCTGACGATAGCAAGACCCCCCTCCGACATAGCTCCCCAGCGGTAAGGACCACAGGAGGGCAGCATCCACAGTCCAGATGGAACACCAACAACTCCCCTTTGATTTTATGCTCCCGTCCACCACGTGGACCCCGCCACGGGAGCTGCCTGACCTAAGCAGTGCCAAGATCATCGCCATCGACACCGAAAACCGTGACCCAAAACTCACCACACGAGGCCCTGCTTGGATTCATGGCGACGGTCACTGCGCAGGTTTCTCAGTTGCCACCGACAGTGGCTTCCGAGGCTATTTTCCACTTGCTCACGGAGGGGGCGGGAACCTTGACCGTGAGATTGTCATCAGTTGGCTGGCCGAGCAATGTAGCGTGGCAGGTCGAGATTATGTATTCGCAGGGGCCTTCTATGACATCGGTTGGCTTCAATCTCTCGGTGTCACAGTGCAAGGACGCATCCGCGATGTTCAGATCTGCGATGCTCTCATTGACGAAGAAAATCCAGACGGATATAGCCTTGAGGCGCTTGGCCGAAGGTGGCTTGGATCCGGAAAAGACGAGTCGGAACTGAAGGCCGCGGCCAATGCCTACGGCTACCGGCCCAAGGAGGATCTGTGGAAGCTGCACGCCAAGTTCGTCGGTCGCTATGGCGAGGCCGACGCCGACCGCACACTGCGCATTTTCCAGAAGCAGCTTCCCGTCCTTAGGTCCGAAGGACTGTGGGAAGCCTTCGAGCTAGAAAGCAGACTTACACCGATCCTCTACGGGATGACACGTCAGGGCATCCGGGTGGACCTGCCCTACGCCGTCCAACTCTCCGAGCGGTGGAAGAAGGAGGAGGACGAGTGCCTGAGGATCTTGGGCTGTGGGGCCGAAGACATCTGGAGCCCAGACTTCGTCCGTCGTCTCTGCGGACGCCTTGGCATTCCGATCCCAGAGAAGAACGAGGACGACGACGAAAGCGGCCGCTTGGACAAGAACTACCTCAGCGGCACCGGCAACAAGGACGTGATGCCCTTCCTACGCGCCCGGGCCATCAACCGCTCGCGCAAGATCTACCTCGAGCAAAATCTGATCGAGAACTCGATCAAGGGCCGGATCCATCCCCAGTACATCCAGATGAAATCGGAGCAGGGTGGCTGCCGCACGCCGCGCCTTGCGTCCAAGAATCCCAACGCCCAGCAGTTCCCGAAGCGCTCGAAGCTCTTTGACTCAAAGGCCCTCAGGAAATGCCTGATCGCCGAAGATGGCTGCGAGTGGGCCAAGCTGGATTACTGGTCACAGGAGCCGATCATCCAGACCCACTATGCTCTGGCACGAAGGCTAGAAGGAGCCGAACGCATCAAGGAGCAGTTCGCCAAAGGCGTAAAGCTCGCCACCTTCATCGAGCAAGAGACCAAGGGACGCTGCAATTACGACGAAGCCAAGGAGGTGGCGCTTGGCCGAAGCTATGGCATGGGCAAGGGCAAGATGTCGCGCCGAATGGGCATCTCGATCAACGAGTGTGGTGAGATCCTAGAGGCCTTCGACCGAGTCGTCCCCTTCATCAAGGAGTTGGCCGACGACGTCAGTGCCGCAGCACAGGCTCGCGGCTTCATCCTGATGCCCCTCGGCTACCGTCGTCGGTTCAACTATTGGCAGCCGGTTAGGAATTGGGACGGGAAATTCGAGAAGCCTTGGGACGATGATCGCTATTATGAACCAGTTTCCAGAGCCGTGGCGGAGGCTCAGTGGGGTGCCAAAAACATCCAGCGAGCCTACACCTACAAGGCTTTCAACGCCCTCTGTCAGGGGACCGGTGCCATCCAAGCCAAGAAGGCTCTCGTCGCCATCTCCGAGATCGTCCGGCCCACGCTCCCCGTCCACGATGAGATCAACTCCGCCAACATCACCTCCGAAGCCCAAGCCCACACCATGAAGCATGCCATGGAGACTTCGCTCAACCTACACCTACCCGCCCGAGCCGAACTGGATTTGGGTTTGACGTGGCAGTAAACTATGGGACCCGAAACACGCTTCAAGCAACTGATCCGCGATCATCTCGCCAAGAACGGCTGGGACGTACAGGCCATCGAAACCAGCACCGGCCGCGGCGTGCCTGACCTATCCGTCGCCCATCCCAAGGTTGGCGATGTGTGGATCGAGGTGAAGTACGGCGACCGACTGGGCCGCGAACGCCCCGAGCAGGTCGCTTGGAAGACCCGCGGAGCCATGCGCGGCCGCCGCTGCATCACAGTGTGGGGTTGGAAGGAGTCAGGTTGGCTATTCTGGTTGAGGGTTTATACCCGCACCGGGCAGACCTACACCTTGGCGACAAACAACCTTCACGAAACCCTTTTCGACAATCTATGGTTCTTCAAATGAGCACCGAAGTCCAGACCACCCATCCCGCCGTCCTGCCCGCACAGGACGACCGCCTGACCGCCATCGTCGAGCTCGCCAAACAGATGGTCGCCCTGACCACTCGCATCCAGAATGGCGAGGCCCTCCTGAAGCAGCTGAAGGAACAGCTGAAACTGATTGCCGAAGGCCACCTGCCCGAACTCATGGGCCAGATCGGCTTGAGCGAGCTGTCGCTCACCGACGGCCAGAAGATCAAGATCCGCCCGGAGTTCTATGGTTCCGTGGCGCAGAACCGGATGGACCAAGCGGTCGCTTGGCTCGAGGAGCACAACATGGCGGGCATCGTGAAGAAAGACTACACCCTTGACGCCAGCGCCCTGTCGCAAGAGGAACTGAACGCCGCCATCGAGCGCCTGCCCATCGCCGTGAAGCGCACCATCCATCCCTCGACCCTCCGCTCCTTCGTGAAGGAGCGCTTCGAGGCGAATGATCCCGACTTTCCCCGCGAGCTGTTCGCAGCTTCGCAGGTAAACAGAGCCGTCCTGTCCGACGGCAGTTAACCGTTAACCAAAAACCAGCATGAAAGTGACCACTAAAAACAGCCAAGGCGAGGTCCTGTACTCGCGCACCCTCGAATCCGACGTCACGCTCAACCAAGTCGTCCAGTTCCTGATGACGGCCGTGCCGAAGGGTGACGACTTCGTCACCACGGTCTCGAACAAGGGCTTCGAGCTGAACTTCAACAACGCGGAGGCGCTCGACATTTCCGTCCTCGTCCGCAAGGTCGAGGGGATCATCGTCCGGGCTCCCCGCACCGCCGCTCCCGTCGAGTAACCCATGAGCGGATTCGACATCACCAAGGTCCTCGGGGCGGGCACCGAAGGCATTGACAAGGGTGTGCTGGGCATGCCCTTCATCAACATCATCCAGAAAGGGTCGCCCGAGTTCGATGAGACCCACAAGGATCACAAGGAGAAGAAGATTGATGGTGCCAAGCCCGGCAGCATCGTCTTCGCTCCCGAACGTCGGCTGCTCACGCAGCCGCTGGCTGTCATCCCGCTCGCCATGGCGTCGCTCTACACCGAGTGGCGGCCCCGGACGCAGGGTGGTGGCTTCATCGGCAACCAGCCGCTGTCCATCGTTGGCAGCCGGAACTACCGGAAGGGCGCGACCAACACGCCCGACCAGTACAAGGAATGGCTGGGGGACAACGAGCTCAAGTTCACGATCTACGCCGTCGTCCGGTACTTCCAAGGCGGCGAGTGGAAGCGTGGCATGTTCTCGTTCAACGCCACGCAGCTCAAGCCCGCCCGGATCTGGTCCAAACAGATCCTGAACCTGCGGTACCCGAATATGCCGGATGCTGTTCCGCCTGCTTTCGCCGCGGTGTGGAAGTTCACTACCGTGCCCGAGTCCAACGACAAGGGCGGCTGGTACAACTGGTCCATCACGCTGGACCGCATGCTCGATCTCAACACGGAGCAGAAGCTCCTTGAGAACCTGTTTGCTGAATACCAGACGGAGCAGGCCAAGCTGCCGCACACGGCCCCCGCCGGAGCTCTCCCCGAGCCGCCCGACGAGGAACGACCCTACTGATCGAAGTGATCAGTACTACCGAAACGGGGTAAACCTCCCGGCCTGCTGACGCGGGCCGGGAGCATCTTTTTATGGTACTTCCTGAATCCTAGGCCCTGCAGCCTGAATCCGTAGCAGCCGACTGAGTCACGATACGCAGGTGTGACCAGCGTCTGTGCAGGAACTTCAGGAAGTACCTCCCTTACAAAAATGCTCAGGATCATCTACGCCACCGCCACCCTGCTTGGGATCCCAACCAGCATGACCGATGTCGTGCTGGGCTCGCCCCAGCTGATGGACACTACGTTCTATGCCGACCGCCTGCAGGGGAGGCTGACTGCCAACCACACGCCCTACAATCCCAACGACCTTATGGCCGCTGCGGCCGACTGGCCATTTGGCACCCAGCTCCTCGTGACCTACGGCTTTCGCTCCGTGATCGTGACCGTCCAAGATCGCCCCGACCATAAGACCCAGTTGGACCTGTCCCGCCGGGCCTTCAAGGAGCTGGCTCCTTTGAGCCTAGGGCGCATCCAGACGACGGTCCGGGTAGTCTGCTACCCCCGCTGAATTGCCGCGACCTATTGACCCCGGGTGCCACAGGGTGCCTCAACCAATAGTCGTTTGTGCTAAAGGAACCCGAGTCCCATGAAGGGGAGAGATTGGGCCGGTTATTGGAATATTGAGTTTATTGGCTGTCAGGAATCCACACGGAACCAGCTGACGAAGGAATAATTCTTCCTGCCCTCAATATCTCCAATAACCGGCTTGCTCTCCTCTCGATAATAAGCCCAGATTTCTATCGAACCAGTTTTGCCGTTCAATATCGGCAATAGCCGCCAGACGCCGAGACCATGACCGACGCCGAATTGATGCTGAACCTCTTTGAGGGCTCCGATGTAGCCTATGGGTCCACCGAACTGACCGGAAAGATCACCGCCGAGGGCAAGCACGAGGCCCGCTGCGTGATGATCCGCAAGCCAGTCCAGATGTCCAACTGGGAGCTACACCTATCCGGCAAGGTCGGCCTCGGCGTCCCACCGATCAACACGAAGAACATGGTGAAGTTTGGGGCCATCGACGTGGACGTCTATCAGAGCCTCGACCTTGAAAAGCTGAACGCCAAGCTGGTCGAGCACAAGATCCCCATGGTGCTCTGCCGCTCGAAGTCCGGCGGCCCGCACCTGTTCATGTTCATGAAGGAGTGGGTGCCCGCAAAACTCGCCGTGGAGAAGCTGGACGCCATCGCCGGTTTCATGGGCTTCGGCAAGAGCGAGATCTTCCCCAAGCAGACCAGCGTCACTGGCAACGACGTGGGAAACTTCATCAACATGCCCTACTTCGGCGGCGTCCGCTTCCTGCGCTACGCCTACGATGCCGAGGGCAAGGCCATCAAGGAGATCAAGACCTTCAGCGATTTTGCCATGAGCCGGGCGCTGACCCGGGCGGAGCTCGAGGCCTACCAACCGCCCTCGAGCGGCGGCCTCCTGCCTGACGGCCCACCCTGCCTCAACCGCCTGATGGCAGCGAAGACCAACGAGAATCGGAACATCATCCTCGCCAACATCGCGGTCTACTGCAAGAAGGCCTTCCCCGAGGAGTGGGAGGCGAAGGTGGATGAGTACAACCAAATGTTCCCCGATCCACTGGGATCCAAGGAGGTCGAGGCCATCAAGAAGTCGTATGCGAAGAAGGACTACAAGTTCCAGTGCAACATCTGCCCGCTGTCGACCTACTGCAACTCGTCCGCCTGCCGCAAGGCGAAGCACGGCATCGGCGGTGACGACCTGATGCCCACCCAGCGCTCGCTCACCAAGATCAACACCAATCCCCCGGTCTGGTACCTCGACGTCGCCATGGCCGACGACACCTTCAAGCGGATGAGCCTGACCACGGAGGAGCTGCAGAATCCCCGCCTGTTCGAGCGCCGCTGCATGGACACGATCCAGAAGATGCCCCCGATGGTGAAGCCCGAGGAGTGGCAGCCCAAGGTTGCAGCTCTCATGGCCCACTGCACGGTGATCGACATTCCCGAGGAACTCTCACCCGTCGGCCAGTTCAAAGAGCTGGTGGTCGAGTTCCTGCTGAATCGCGCCAGTGCCGAGGGCTGGGAGGACCTGCTGCGCGGCCTGCCTCACAAGAACGAGGCCGGATATCACTTCCGCGCCAAGGACCTTTGGAAGTACGTCACGAACCAGCGCTTCACCCTGATGAATCAGCACGAGATGCTCGTCACGCTCACCCGGGACATGAAGGCCGTGAAGACCTTCCGGAACATCAAGGGGACCGGCGTGAACCTGCTCACTGTCCGGTTTGATGATGTGGTCCCGGAGAAATTGGAGCCCACCAATGAAAATCCCGCTTACTAATGCTCGAACCAAGCATCATTACCAAGTACTCGGGGCCACCAGGCACTGGGAAGTCCACCACGCTCCTCAATGTCGTTGACCGGCTGCTCGCATCCGGGATGGCACCGGAAGATCTCGTGTTCACCACGTTCACTCGGGCTGGGGCCGATGAGGCGCGTAATCGTGCCTGCCAGCGCTTCAGCCTGCCTCCCGGCCGCTTCCCCTATTTCCGCACGCTCCACAGCATCTGCTTCTCGCTCCTGCCCAAGAAGGAGGTGATGAAGTGGAGCGACTGGGCCGAGATCGGGCGCACGCTGGGCGTCATGTTCACCACCAAGGTGAACCCGGAGGA
>CAZWRK010000061.1:9439-23697 GCA_964635875.1 uncultured Aquaspirillum sp. | reverse complement strand
GGGGCATTTTGAGTCAGGGATGAAAGGCCAAGTGGCGGTTGAGTAGGTCAGGCCTCTGAATGTGGGTATAAAAAAAGCCCCCCGAATTGGGGGGCTGCTCAAACATTGCAGGGTGCTTTTAACTGCAATTAGTCACGGCTGTTGCCAGAAAGCGCCATCAAAATTTGTAGCAGGCTGGTGAACAGGTTGTAAATGCTGACATACAGGCTCAAGGTTGCTGAGATGTAGTTGGTTTCGCCGCCGCGAACCAGTTCGTTAATCTGCCACAAGATCATCAGCGAGCTAAACAGCACAAAGCCCGCAGAAATGGCGAGATGCAGCACCGGCAGTTGGAAGAAGATGTTTGCGACGACAGCCAGCATCAAGACGACGACACCAACGGTTAAAAATTTGCTGAGTCCGCTGAGGTCTTTTTTGGTGGTGGTTGCAATGCCTGCCATCACAAAAAAGACTAAAGAGGTACCGCCTGCTGCGATGGTGATGAGTTGTCCACCGTTGGCGAGGCTCAGTGCGACTTGCAAAATCGGCCCCAGCAAAACGCCCATGACAAAAGTCGTCAGCAGGAGCAAGCCGACACCAAGGCCGCTATCACGATTTTTTTCGATCGCAAAAAACAGACCGTAAATAACGGCCATCATCGCGATGGCTGACATGATGGGGCTGGCGCGCATGAAGCCAAAGTTCATTTGCACGCCTAGAAGGGCGCCGAACAAGGTTGGAATCAGAGAAATCGCGAGCAGCAGGTAGGTATTGCGGAGCACACGATTCTGGCTAAGCGATAGGCGATCACTGCCGTAGCTTGTAGTGCGGAATTGGGAGTCCATGATGGGTTCCTCTTAGGTGCGTGGTGAAGATGAAAGCCAAAGGTGCGGCTCGATAGAGTCTCTATGAAATGGGGCTGGGCGGCCGTGCTTTCTAGAGGTTTTTAGAATGATTGTGCTGATTTCAGCTTAAATGTAGCTTACCCCCTTGCCAAGTTCGATTGGTATGGGTATTATGGCGACCTTGCTGCTTGAACAGCACTGTTTAGCAAGCAACGCGAAAGTGGCGAAATTGGTAGACGCACTGGATTTAGGTTCCAGCGCCGCAAGGCGTGAGAGTTCGAGTCTCTCCTTTCGCACCAACAGTTTTTCGGTGCACACAATCAAACCGCTCAAAACCCTCAAGGTTTCAGCGGTTTTTTTGCGTCTATCGTTCTAGGAACGAAAAAGGCAAGGGTCAATATCCCCTGCCTTTGATCAAACCTCCACATGCCGCCGCTGCAAACACCGCACCGCCTGATCAATTCCCTCCACGCTGAGCGGGAACATCCGTTGCCCCATCAAGTCGCGGATCATGCCGAGAGAGTGCGTGTATGCCCAATCGCGTGGATCAACCGGATTTAGCCACACCGCCTGCTGAAAATGTCCCAGTAGGCGGCGCATCCAGACTTCGCCGCTTTCTTCGTTCATGTGCTCGACACTGCCGCCCCGATAGGCAATTTCATAGGGGCTCATCGTCGCATCACCGACGAAAATCAATTTCCAATCGGGGCCAAAGGTGTGAATCACATCCAGCGTCGGCGTTGAGGCTTGGCGACGGCGGTGGTTATCTTTCCAGAGTTTTTCATACACGCAGTTATGAAAATAGAAGTATTCCAAATGTTTGAATTCGGTGCGCACCGCTGAAAACAGTTCTTCGCATACCCGAATATGGTCATCCATTGAGCCGCCGACATCAAACAGCACCAAGACTTTCACGGTGTTATGTAGTTCCGGCACAAATTGCAAATCCAACATGCCGCCATTGCGTGCGGTCGCGCGGATTGAACCGGCCAAATCTAAGGTTTCCGCTGCGCCCGCCCGTGCGAATTCGCGCAATCGCCGCAGGGCGACTTTAAGATTGCGGGTGCCAAGCTCGACGCTATCATCAAAATTTCGAAACTCGCGCTGATCCCAGACTTTGACCGCGCGCCGGTGCCGTGATTCGTGCTGACCAATGCGAATGCCTTCTGGGTTATAGCCATACGCTCCAAACGGGCTGGTACCGCCGGTGCCAATCCACTTATTGCCGCCCTGATGTCGTTCTTTTTGCTCAGCAAGACGTTCGGCAAGGCGCTTCATCAGCTCATCCCAGCCGAGGCCTTCAAGCTGTTTCTTTTCTTCTTCGGAGAGATGTTTTTCGACCATCTTTCGCAACCACTCTTCGGGAATCGCCTGTTCTAAATCTTCAAGCGCGATTTCGATGCCGTGAACATGGGCCGCAAACACTTGGTCAAAACGATCAAACCATTTTTCATCTTTGATCAAAACCGTGCGCGCTAAATGATAAAAGGCGTCCAGATTGCAAAAGGCGAGCCGCGCCCGCAACGCTTCGAGCAACACCAAATGTTCTTTGAGGCTCACCGGCAAACCGGCGTCGCGCAGGGCAAGAAAAAAATCGATCAACATAATATTGGCAATAATAGGTTTGTAAGGGGATGGGCGATTTCAGCATAACACAGGGTGATCTGTTCTTTGGATTGCCGAGCGTTGCTGCGGCAACTACACTCCCTCCCCACTCATCTAGCCGCCAAAGTTCAAGCGTATTGTGGGTTTGGCGCGCTTTTAGTCAGATAGTTAGGACAATAGCGATATGCTCAGTCGGCGACGGTTTTTAAAATTAGGGGTGGTCAGTGGGTTGGCGCTCGGCGGCGTGGCGTGGTGGAGCCAGCAAGGGCGGCAGGATTATTATGCTTTTCCGCAGACCTTTGCGCCCCAAGTCCTCACCGAAGAAGGTGCTGCCGTCATCGCGGCGATGGCACCAGTGATCTTAGATTTTTCTTTGGCACAACGTCAGGCCTATTTAGGCGAGGTGGTGAAGACCGTGGATCGTCTCGCAGGGCGGTGGCCGCCGGAAATGCAGGACGAGTTGCGGCACGTATGTCGCATTTTGGCGTGGCGACCGACGCGGCATTGGGGCTTGGGCATGAAGTTGCCGTGGCAAGAGGCGAGCGAGGCCGATATTGCTGCAGTGCTCGAAAATTGGCGCTTGAGTAAGCTGAAATGGAAGCGCGCCTTATATCAGGCGTTGCGTGGTTTGATCGTCAGCGCATGGTACGACCAAGACGCGGCATGGGTGATGATGGGCTACCCCGGCCCGCCCCTCGAAAAACTAGGGCGCACCGAGGCAGCGGCTTCATAAAACGTGTTAGAAGAAGCGGTCTAGCAGCTTTTTGCTGTGTTTATCGAGCGCACGCATATCGCGAATCAAAAAGTGAATGCCGTGGCTATCGGTAATCAACAAACTCGGAGGGGCGAGGCGGCGAATGTCTTCTTCGCCTTTCAGCACAAAGCTTGTCCGCCCGCGATTGGTTTCAACTTCCCATGTGCTGGGGGTTGCAAAAGTTGAAACGCTGCAGAGTTTTTGAATTTCGGGCATAAATTCCCGACCTGCCAAATCGGCTTCAATCAGCGCGCGGGCGTGTTCGCTCAGATCCTCTAAACCCGTGAGCCAACACACTTCTTTGCCATCTTGATTGACCAGCGCAATCCCTTGTTGCGGTGCGCCAATCGGGAATGCACGGACGGCGGTGATGATTTCGACGCTGTTGTCTGCATGGTGCCAGCACAGTTGACCCATGCTGTCGGTGCTCATTGGCAATACTTTGGTGGGCGTGGTGCTCATGCGAGTCCTTCCTGTGCTTCGGCTTCTTGGCGGGCTTGGGCCTGATAAAGGCGGAAATACGCGCCTTCTTGTGCGATCAGTTCGTCGTGGCTGCCTTCTTCGACTACGCAGCCGCGATCCAAGACCACCAGCCGATTGGCTTGGCGCAAGGTCGATAGGCGGTGTGCAATCGCAATCGTGGTGCGGCCTCGTACCAAGTTATCAAGCGCCTTCTGAATTTCTTTCTCGGTGGTGGTATCCACCGACGACGTGGCTTCATCCAAAATCAAAATACGCGGGTCAATCAGCAGGGCGCGGGCAATCGAAATCCGTTGCCGCTCGCCGCCGGACAGCGCCTGCCCACGTTCGCCCACGAGCGAATCATAGCCATGCGGAAGACGCAGAATAAATTCGTGCGCATGGGCGGCGCGGGCTGCGGCGACAATTTCTTCGCGGCTGGCGTTGGGTTTGCCGTAGGCGATGTTTTCGGCAATGGTGCCGAAGAACAAGAACGGCTCTTGCAAGACCAGCCCGATATTGCGGCGATATTCCGATACCGGTAGTGAGCGAATATCGACGCCATCGAGCAAAATCGCGCCTTCGGAGACATCGTAAAAACGGCAAATCAGATTGACCAGCGTACTTTTGCCCGAGCCACTGTGCCCGACCAAGCCAATCATTTCGCCCGGTTGAATCGAGAGCTGAATGCCTTGTGTGACCGCGCGGTTGCCGTAGCGGAAGCCAATATTACGCAGTTCGATATGGCCTTTAACCTGCGGTAAATGCACCGGCTGGCTGGCTTCATGCACGCTGGATACATGGTCGAGAATGTCGAAAATCCGTTTTGCACCGGCGGCGGCTTTTTGCGTCACCGAGACAATTCGGCTCATCGAATCGAGGCGGGTATAAAAGCGGCTGATATAGGCTAAAAAGGCGGTGAGCACACCGACGGTGATTTTATTTTGCGAGATCAGCCAAATCCCAAAGCCCCACACAATCAGCAAGCCAATTTCGGTGAGCAACGTCACCGATGGCGAGAACAGCGACCATGTTTTATTGACCTTGTCGTTGACGGCGAGGTTATGGTTATTGGCTTCGCGGAAGCGGGCGGCTTCGCGCTGTTCTTGGGCAAAGGCTTTGACCACGCGAATGCCGGGGATGGTATCGGCGAGGACGTTGGTGACTTCCGACCAAATTCGATCGACTTTTTCAAAACCGGTACGCAGACGGTCGCGCACTTGGTGAATCATCCACGCAATAAACGGCAACGGCAGCAGTGTAATCAGGGCCAGCCACGGATTAATCGAAATCAGAATGGCCGAGGTCATGATGATCATCAGCACGTCGGTGGCGAAGTCGAGCAAATGCAGCGACAAAAAGACGCAAATCCGGTCGGTTTCGCTGCCGATACGGGCCATTAAATCGCCGGTACGTTTTCCGCCGAAATAGGCTTGCGAGAGCTTGAGCAAATGCTCATAGGTCGTCGTGCGCAAATCGGCACCGATACGCTCACTGACGCGCGCCAAGATGTAGGTTTTGGCCCAGCCAAGCCCCCATGCCAGAAACGCCGAAAGGAGTAAACCGCTGAGATATAGGGCCGCTAGCTCAAAATCGATTGGTGCGCCGTTTTGATACGGGATTAGCACGTTATCCATGAGCGGCATGGTCAGATAGGGCGGTACCAATGTCGCTGCGGTGGAGGCGAGCGTCAGCAAAAATCCAGCGAGCAGTTGGCGATTGTAGGGTTTTGCAAAGCGCCAGAGTCGGAATAATGTCCATGTCGACGGCGGTTCTTGGGCATCTTGCTGTGCGCAGTTTGGGCATTCTTCTTGTCCGTCGGGCAGCGTGGCCTGACAGCGGGGGCATTGATCATCTTCGTGGGTCGGAATGGCGCGGCCGTGGCAGTGACGATCGCGCTGTTGTTGGAAGTGGCGAATGCATTGAAGCGCGTCGGGGTTGTGGCCCAAGGTATAGCGCCAAATGGCAAGGCGCGATCTGCCATCTTCTAAAATCAAGCTGCCGACACCGGCATGGTCAATGTGTCGAAGAACCATTCCTGCTTCGTAGTTCCAGCTTTGCCATGTGTTTTCTGTCGCCATTTTGCCGAGCAGGCGCCGTGTGGTGACGATGACAAGACCTGAAGAAAAGTGCAGTTGGCTATCGAGATCGATGCTGACGACTGCTAAAAGAGTTTCATCGGCATCAAGCGCACGATGAACGTCTGCCTGCCACGCCTCAGGAATGCGAAGGTGGCTTGGAAGGGATGGGGGCGTAGTGTGTGTATTCATTGTTGAATCAATTTTGCCTAGGCGTATAGAGCGGCTGAGCCGTGATGATGTGCCGTGATTGAGGGC
This sequence comes from uncultured Aquaspirillum sp., assembly GCA_964635875.1. GTDB lineage: Bacteria > Pseudomonadota > Gammaproteobacteria > Burkholderiales > Aquaspirillaceae > CAZWRK01. The sequence goes on along the minus strand of CAZWRK010000061.1, from coordinate 17,719 downwards.
GTGTTATTGCTATGCAGCAAAGTCAATGTATTAGGCATATAAACAGGGCAACTTCGACGCAAGATGCTTTCATGCAGAAAGAGGGTAGCGAGTTGTCGCCATATTTAATGCAATCGATTGAAATGATTTGTAATGAATTGTAATTTTTCGCGTTTCTTTTGATTAAAATTTCTAATTTAACAAGGGTTTAAGTTCATATTTCCGATTGTTCACGCTGCGAGGTTGGGCTGTTTGATTGGTGAGAAAGCGAGTGTATAGTAGCCGTCACTTCTACAAGGATCTTTTGGCGTCCTGAAAGCCCGTTTTTATGCTAAACCTTAAGCGTAGCAAGCTTTCTTGATGTGGATGGGTCTTGGGTTGTTAGAATCGATCCAAAAAATGACCATGTCGTTTTATATGGTTGAATTAAAAAATATTCCTGTTTTTTGACGGGATAAGTTAATACAACGTGTTATTTGCCGGTCGCTGACAAATATAGTTTGCGAGTTGACGTAAATAAACGCCCGACGGTATCTAAATATTGAATATGAACAAGAAACATATTGAATTTCTTCGCATTATCTCCCTGCGTGGGCCGAATATATGGACATATCGTCCAGTACTGGAAGCGTGGGTCGATATTGGTGAATTAGAGGATTACCCCTCAAATACCATTCCGGGCTTTTATGAGCGTCTTTCTGCATGGCTGCCCTCATTAATTGAACACCGCTGCAGTATCGGCGAGCGCGGTGGATTTTTACAGCGCGTCAAAGAAGGCACATGGCCAGGACATATTCTTGAACATGTCACGCTCGAGTTGCAAAACCTTGCGGGCATGCCCGGCGGCTTTGGCAAAGCCAGAGAAACTCCAATCCGCGGCGTGTATAAAGTCGTGGTGCGGGCATGGCACGAGCAAGTCACCCGCGCCGCGTTGTACGCCGCGCGCGATTTGGTCATGGCTGCGGTTGAAGATCGCACCTTTGATGTGGCCGAAACGGTCGCCCAATTGCGCCGCATGACCGACCGTCTCTGCCTTGGCCCGAGCACCGCCTGCATTGTCGATGCCGCCGACGACCGTGATATTCCATACTTGCGCTTATCCGAAGGCAATTTGGTGCAGTTTGGTTACGGTAAAGCGATGCGTCGAATTTGGACTGCCGAAACCGATCGCACGAGCGCGATTGCCGAAGGCATTTCACGCGACAAAGATCTGACCAAGAGCTTATTAGAATCCTGCGGCGTGCCCGTTCCAGAAGGCCGCCTCGTGGAGAGTCTCGAAGACGCATGGGACGCTGCACAAGATATTGGCTTGCCGGTTGTGGTTAAACCGTGTGACGGCAATCATGGCCGCGGCGTCTTTACCGATCTGAATACCCGCGAAGAAATTGAATCGGCGTATCACATTGCTGTCGAAGAAGGCAGTGGTGTTTTGGTTGAGCGTTGCATTCGAGGCAATGAACACCGCTTGCTGGTGGTGGGTGGTCGCGTCGTTGCCGCCGCTCAAGGTAAAACGGCTTCTGTGATTGGCGACGGCCGCTCGACCGTCGAAGAATTGATTGAGCTGCAGCTGAATATTGATCCGCGCCGTGGCCGGACCGAAGATCACCCGCTGAATTTAGTCCGCCTCGACTCTGCCGCGCGTCTTGAATTGTCTCGGCAGTCATTGACCGCGGAAAGCATTCCCGAAGCCGGTCGTGAAGTCCTCATTCAACGCAATGGCAATGTGGCATTCGATGTCACCGATCAGGTGCATCCTTCCGTAGCAGAAACGGTTGCTTTGGCGGCGCGTATTGTCGGCTTGGATATCGCAGGGATTGATTTGGTTGCGGAAGACATTTCTCGCCCGCTTGAAGCGCAAGGCGCTGCGATTGTCGAAGTGAACGCGGGGCCGGGCTTGTTGATGCACCTCAAACCCGCCGAAGGCCAAGCGCGGCCAGTCGGTCAAGCCATCGTCGAGCATCTCTTCCCCGAAGGCCGTAGCGACGCGCGGATTCCGATTGTCGGCGTGACCGGCACCAACGGTAAAACCGTAGTGGCGCAGTTGGTGGCTTGGTTGCAGCATTTGGCGGGTTATCAGGTCGGCTTGGCGTGCAGCGATGGCCTATTTCATCACCGTCGCCAAATTCGCGCGGGGGATTGTGCCAACTGGGCATCCGCACACCAAATTCTGCTGAACCGCTCAATTGATGCGGCTGTATTCGAAAATGATAGCGGTACGATTTTGTCTGAAGGCTTGGCCTACGATCGCTGCAAAGTGGCCGTGGTCACCAATATTGATCAAGCCGATCATCTGGGTGATTACTACATCGAAACGCCGGAAAAAATGTTTAACGTTTTCCGTACGCAGGTTGATGTGGTGTTGCCAGATGGGTACGCCGTCCTGAATGCGCGTGATTCTCTTGTGGCCGAAATGGCTGAGCTGTGTGATGGCGGCGTGATTTTCTTTGCACTCGACGCTACGCAACCGGTGCTGGTTGCGCATCGCCAACAGGGCGGCCGTGGCGTCTTTGTGCGCGATGGGCAGATTATTTTGGCTGAAGGCGCGCAAGAAACGGTCTTGAATGCGTTAAGCGCCGTGCCACTGACTGCACACGGTCAAATTTCTACCCAAGTTGAAAACGTCTTGGCTGCTGTCGGTGCTGCTTGGGGCTTAGGTCTGGAAATTGATTTAATCCGCCGAGGTATTGAAAGTTTTGAAGGGGACACTGCGTCTATCTTGTTCGAGCGCGATGGAATGCGTGTTTTAGTCGACTCGGCATCGAATACCAGCGCGTTAAATGCGCTCAGTCAGACTTTAGATCAGCTGCCGTGTACCCGTCGCGAGATTGTTTTCGCAGTACCTGCACGCCGTGCACAAGACTGGGCTGCGCAAGCCGAATGCTTAGTGCAGATGTTTGACGCGGTCACGGTGCTGACTTCGGACGCGAGTGCGGAGGCCGGCTCGGTCATGCAAGGTGTCTTGCCGCAGCTTGCTTCGGCACGTGCATCTGCGATAACGATCGCGCAGGACAGCGTAGAAGCGGCGCGAACCGCATTGCTTGATGTGCAGTCGGGCGAAATTTTGGTCTTGCAGGCGCATCCTGCTCAGCGAGCAGCGGTATTGGATCTGGTTCGCCAATGGAGCCATGCCTAAAGTTTTAATCTGGCGGCCGCATTTCTTCCGGTCGCCGCCCCCATAAAAGCCCCGAGCCAATGAATCCATCGCGTGACCAATACGTCGTCACGGATCGGCTAGGGGCGTTGCGTTAGCCTGATAACAGGGAAATTGTTCATGGATGTTTCACGTATTCGCGCTTTGCGTGGCCCGAATCTTTGGAGTCGACACACTTCGATCGAAGCGATTGTGTCGTGTTCTTTGCAAGAATGTTCGGTTGAGTTGATCGAAGGTTTCGAGGCGAGACTTCGCGCCCGTTTTCCCGAGATTGGGTCATTGCGTGTGCCCGGACAAGACGATATTTCGCTGGCGCATGTCTTGGAATATGCCACTTTAGGGCTGCAATCTCGCGCGGGCTGTCCGGTGACGTTTAGTCGCACGGCACAGACAATCGAAGTCGGTGTTTATCAAGTGGTTGTGGAATATACCGAGGAAGCGGTTGGGCGTTTGGCTTTGGACTTTGCTCAGGCGCTGTGCCAAGCCGCGTTGGACGATACTCCGTTTGATCTTGATCAGGCGCTCGCGCGTTTGCAAGAGCTTGATGAGGACATTCGCTTAGGGCCGAGTACCGGTGCCATTGTCGATGCGGCCTTGGCGCGTGGCATTCCGCTGCGCCGCCTGACCGAAGGCAGTTTGGTGCAATTTGGTTGGGGCAGCCGTCAGCAGCGCATTCAAGCGGCCGAAACCAGCTCGACCAGCGCGATTGCCGAATCCATTGCTCAAGATAAAGAACTGACCAAAGTGTTGTTGGCTGCTGCGGGCGTTGCTGTGCCGTGTGGTCGGCCAGTCAGTAGCGCCGAAGATGCTTGGGCGGCGATGTGTGAAATTGGCTCGCCGGTGGTGGTGAAGCCGCGTGATGGTAATCAAGGCAAGGGCGTGGTCGTCAATATTGAAACCCGCGAACACCTTGAAATTGCCTACGCCGCCGCCGCTGAGATTAGTGATGATGTCATGGTTGAGCGCTATATGCCGGGCCATGATTTCCGTTTGTTAGTGGTGGGCAATCAGTTGGTCGCCGCCGCACGCCGTGATCCACCGCTGGTGATTGGCGATGGCGAGCATTCGGTGCGCGAATTGGTCAATATCGTCAATGCCGATCCGCGTCGTGGTGACGGTCATGCGACCTCGCTCACTAAAATTCGCTTTGATGATATTGCTTTGGCTCGCCTCGCGATTCAGGGCTTGGATGCCGATTCGGTTCCCGCAAAAGGCCAGCGCGTTGTGTTGCGTAACAATGCCAATCTTTCAACCGGCGGCACTGCCACCGATGTGACAGATGATGTGCATCCTGAGCTGGCTGCATGCGCTGTTGCAGCTGCAGAAATGGTGGGCTTGGATATTTGTGGCATCGACGTGGTGTGTGAGAGCGTCCATAAACCATTGCATGAGCAAGGCGGTGGCATCGTCGAGGTGAATGCCGCACCGGGGCTGCGGATGCATATCAGCCCGTCGTATGGCAAAGGCCGCCCCGTTGGGGAGGCGATCATTTCGACCATGTTTGCCGAGGGCGATAATGGCCGGATCCCGCTTGTCGCCGTGGCCGGCACGAATGGAAAAACCACCACCGTGCGCCTGATTGCGCATTTGCAAACCGTGAATGGTTTACGGGTGGGGATGACCAACTCGGATGGCGTGTATATCCAAGGCAAACGAATCGATAGCGGGGATTGCAGTGGCCCACGTAGCGCCCGTAATGTGTTGATGCATCCTGATGTTGATGCGGCGGTGTTTGAAACCGCGCGTGGTGGTGTGTTGCGTGAAGGGTTGGCGTTTGACCGCTGTGATGTGGCGGTCGTCACCAATATCGGGATGGGCGATCATCTCGGTTTGAATTACATCAGCACCGTTGAAGATTTGGCCGTGGTGAAACGGGTGATTGTGCAAAACGTCGCTCCACACGGGGTCGCAGTGCTGAATGCGATGGACCCGATGGTCGTGAATATGGCGGCGAGTTGCTCTGGCTCGGTCACGTTCTTTGCGCATGACCGACATCATCCAGTGATGACGGCGCACCGCACGCAAGGCCTGCGCGTCGTCTACGTCGAAGAGGGTGCGATTGTCGCCGCGCAGGGTGAGGAAGAGACACGTTTTGCCTTGTCTGATATTCCGCTGACCCGCAATGGCAGCATTAGTTTCCAAGCCGAAAATGCCATGGCGGCGATTGCTGCGGCGTGGGGGCTGGGCTTGGATTGGGATGTGATTCGTCGCGGTTTGGCGTCTTTTGTGAATGATGCAGGGACGGCACCGGGTCGCTTTAATATGTTTGACTACCGTGGCGCAACGCTGATTGCGGATTACGGACATAACCCTGATGCAATCTTGGCACTGGTGCAGGCCATTGACAATCTACCGGCAACGCGTCGCTCGGTGGTGATTAGCGGGGCGGGTGATCGTCGCGATGAAGACTTGCGCCGCCAAACCGAAATTCTGGGCGATGCTTTTGACGAAGTGATTTTGTATCAAGATCAATGTCAACGTGGCCGCGCCGATGGTGAGGTGTTGGCGCTGCTGCAACAGGGTCTGCAGAATGCCAAGCGTGCGACGGTGATCGAAGAGATTCGCGGGGAGTTTCCTGCGATTGATTTAGCGTTGTCGCGTTTAAAAGCGGGCGAACTGTGCCTGATTTTGATTGATCAAGTGGAAGAGGCTCTGGCGCACATTGCTCAGCGCGTTGCTGAAGCTTAACTTCTCCGCCAAGACTTCTCAAAACCCGCTGTATGGTCTGCGTGAGCAGACGATGGCGGGTTTTTTTATGCGTATTCAGCCAAATTTAATCCATTTTAGGTAGGTTGTTGGCATGCTGTGATCGGTGCGTAATGTAGTACCAAATTTGAATGAAAAGAGGTGTGTATGAGAATGAAGCAAAGTGTGCGCGTTTGGGATCTACCAACGCGCTTATTTCATTGGTCTTTGGTCGGCCTGTTTGGTGTGATGTGGTATAGCGGAGAGCAAGGGGGGGATTGGCTGCAGTGGCATATTCGAGCGGGTTATGCCGTGGCCGCATTGGTGCTGTTTCGTCTGATTTGGGGGGTGATGGGCAGCGATACGGCACGATTTTCGCATTTTGTGCGGGGTCCGAAAGCGATTCGGGCGTATCTTCGTGGGGAACTGCCAGATCATCAAATTCCGGGCCATAACCCGCTAGGCGGTTGGATGGTGGTGGTGCTATTGGTCGCGCTGCTATTTCAGTTAGTGTCTGGGTTCTTTTCAACAGATGTGGATTCGTATTTATACGATGGTCCTTTTGTGCATTTAATTCAAAGTGATTTATCTGAAAAAATTACGGAATGGCATAAATTATCTGTTAATTTTTTATTATTATTTGTAGCTATTCACGTATCTGCGGTGATTGCTTATCGGGTTGTGAAGAAAAAAAATTTAGTGAAGCCAATGATTACTGGAAATAAATTTATTGAGGGGGAGGTTGCGCCTCTTGAGTTCATTCCGGGGGTGATTGGATTGGTCGCTTTTATTGTTGCCGTTGGTGGAATTTATACTTTGGTGACACGTCTTTAAGATACGTGCTTTGTTTGTGCAAACGGAACAGCCAGTCAAATACGACTGGCTGTTTTTTTATTCAGAAAACAAAATAGGGTGACGTGATTTGTGTGGGAATAATTGTTGTGTTTGTTGCTGTTTTCGTGCGAAAAAACATGCTATTGTCTTGGCTTCTTGAGCTATAAAACGTCTGCTGATACGGTTAAATGTATTAAACTGCGATGGTTTTTTTATGCTTTTGTAATTTTGGTTGAACGGAATCGGGCCGCGCCTGATCTTTTTACGAGGCAGTCATGCTGGAATTGGAACATCTGATTATTTGTCTGGTTGAGCCTTCTGCCGTGCAAGCACAGATTATTCGCCGTGCATTGGCCGAATTCGGGATATCGCAGATTGATGTCTGTAAGACGGGTGCGGAGGCATTGACGACGCTGATGACTGCGCCTCCAGATGTCGTGATTAGCGCGCTTTACCTGCCAGATATGACGGGTACGGATTTGGTATACCGTATGCGTCATGAAGATAATTTGATGGATATTCCGTATATTTTAATTTCCAGCGAAACGAATCCCCGTTATTTAGATCCTATTCGCCAAGCCGGCACCATCGCAATTCTGCCTAAGCCATTTAAGCAAGCACAATTGGATAAGGCTTTAATTAATACATTGGATTTATTAAATGGCGAGAGCTTGCATCTTGATGATGCAACGCTGCCACTGCAGGATATGGTCATTCTTGTTGTTGACGATAGTTTGACTGCTCGTCGGCATATTAGTTCTGTTTTACAAAAAATCGGTATTGAAAATATTATCGAAGCTGAAAATGGTGTGGCCGCGATCCCATTACTTGAGCGCACAATGTTTGACATTGTCTTCACAGATTACAATATGCCCGAGATGGATGGCCATGCGTTGACGCAGTATATTCGGACGCAGAGTATGCAAAGCTCGGTGCCGATTCTGATGGTGTCAAGTGAAGAGGACTCGAGCCGCTTGGCGATGGTCGAAGAGGCTGGGGTGTCGGCAATTTGTAATAAGCCTTTTGATCCGCAAACAATTCGACAGTTGATTCAAAAAATGATTATCAACTTGATGAGTTACTGAGAAATACGCAAAAAAAAGACCTGCCCGATGAAGGGCAGGTCAACACTGGAAGTACCAAGCAAAACTTTCTCGTCTATTTTCTTCAGATTAAGACGTCATGGCCTGACGAATTTGCTCAATCCCCGCCATATCATCGAGCGTAGTCAGATCGCCTGGGTCACGACCTTCCGCAATTGCCTGAATCGAGCGCCGCAACACTTTGCCCGAACGGGTCTTGGGAAGCTGATTGACAAAGTGAACTTGGGCAGGGTTTGCAATCGCCCCCAGATCACCGCTGACCTTGGCGATGACTTCTTTTGCCAGTGCGGCGCGGCGCTCAGGGTCATTCAGCTCGGCAGGGTTTTTGACGACGGCAAAGGCCACGGGAACCTGACCCTTCAGCGCGTCATGAATGCCCACCACGGCGACTTCGGCAATCGAACTGTGGCCAGACACGGCTTCTTCGATTTCGCGTGTGCCTAAACGGTGTCCTGCGACGTTAATCACATCATCGGTGCGGCCTAAGATAAAGTAATAGCCGTCTTCGTCTCGCGTGCCCCAGTCGAA
>CAZWRK010000061.1:0-9339 GCA_964635875.1 uncultured Aquaspirillum sp. | reverse complement strand
TCGACGCCGGGCATGGCGGTCAGAATCGGCCAGCCGGTCTCGGTTTGCCAGTAGTTGTCATACACCGGCACACCAAGTTCTTCTGTGATCCACGAAGAGGTTGGCTCGTCGAGTGGTTCGCCAGCAAGATATAGGCCGCGTAGGGTCGAAACGTCGTATTTTTTGAGATAAGACGGATCTTGCTTTTTGAGCACCCGCAATGCAGTCGGCGCGGTAAACATCACGCTGACTTTGTATTTTTCGACGATTTCCCACCACACGCCCGGATCGGGGCGAATCGGGAGGCCTTCGTAAACCACGGTCGCCATCCCACCAATCAATGGGCCGTACACGATGTAAGAGTGGCCGACGACCCAACCAATATCCGAGGTTGAGAAGAAGGTTTCGCCAGGGTTGCCGCAGTAGATATGCTGCATTGAAGCGGCTAGGGCGACGGCATAGCCGCCGGTGTCGCGCTGAACACCTTTGGGCTTACCGGTGGTGCCAGAGGTGTACAGGATGTAGCTTGGCTCGTTGGATTCAAGCCATTCACAGGCGGGGCGTGCGTCTAAATGTTTGTCGCGTAGGGTGGCGTAGTCGATATCGCGAATTTGGACGATGTTCATGTCTTCGTCCAGGCCGCGATTGACCATCAGCACGCGCTCGGGTTTGTGTTCCGAAAGCTCAATCGCGCTGTCGAGTAGTGGCTTGTAAGGAATCACTTTGCCTGAGCGCATACCAGCATCGGCAGAGGCGATCACTTTCGGTTGCGCGTCGTCGATACGTGTCGCCAAACTATGGGAAGCAAACCCGCCAAAAACCACCGAATGAATCGCACCAAGGCGAACGGTTGCCAGCATGGCAAATACGGCTTCTGGGATCATCGGCATATAGATGAGAACACGATCACCTTTGCCGACGCCCAAGGTTTGCAGCATCGCCGCGGTGCGGCACACTTCTTCATGCAGCTCTTTATAGCTATAAACGCGTTCTGCACCGGTCTCTGTAGAGATGTAAACCAAAGCATTTTGGTCGCCGCGCTCGGCAAGGTGGCGGTCAACTGCGTTATGGCATAGATTGGTTTTACCACCGACAAACCAGTCGCGGAATGGTGGTTTGCTGTCGTCGAGCGCTTGGGTGAATGGGGTTTCCCATTCGATCAATTTCGCTTGTTCAGCCCAAAAATCAGCGGGCTGATTAATAGAACGTTGGTGAAATGCGTTGAGCGTGTCTCCCACGGGGGCTCCTCCATCCTGAATTTTTGGTGACTGTGCAGTGGGGCGGTTTGCCCTATTTTTTATTAAAGTATTCGGTTCATTCTGCACAAAAACCAAGCAATCGCTTGGTTGGGCAACACACTAATCGTATCGCACTGCACAAATCAAGTTATTTTGTGAAAATCGCCAAAAATAAGTTTAAATTTCTAGGATAAAAAGAAGATAAAGCCGTGGTGTCGCCTGTTTTTTTTGGCGTTTTCTTGTTAAGAAACAGAGATTTTTAGTATTTTACGGCAAAGTTTAAAAATCGATTAGGGATGAGATTTAGGCGTGCCCAAGTGTACGTGCCAAGGCAGGCTGACTGTAAAACAGCTTCCTTGTGCAACATGGCTTTCTACGGTCAACTGACCGCCATGGCGATTCACAATCTCGCGGGCAAGATGGAGCCCGAGCCCTGTGCCGGGGATTCCTTGAGAGGTGCTGGCACGGAAAAAGCGTTCGAAGAGCTTCGACAGCTCTGCTGCAGGAATGCCAACGCCATAATCTCTGACCGAGATACGAATATATTCGCCTGCATATGCCCTGATCTCAATTTTTTTGGACTCGCCGGAATACTTCACGGCGTTGCTAATGAGATTACCAAATACTCGCTCCAGCAAAAATGCACTGCCCTCCCAGCGTTGCGGCAGCGCATCAAGGTCATAGGAAAACGTAATATGCGGGTTCAAATCTTGCTGTTGGTGGCAAATTTGTGTGATTAACTCAGCGAGGGAAAAACTTTCTAATTGCAGATGTAATTGCCCTTCGTCTGCGCGCACCAAGTCGAGTGCGTCATCAATCATGCCGCCGAGCCGCCGGATGGCCGCTCGAATTTGGCCCACGCGGTCTGCGAGACCCGATACCTCTCCGCGTGCCGCCCGACTCGCAATACGCTGCGCGTGATTGTCAATGATGGCCAAGGGGGTACGAAACTCATGGGAAACCATAGACACAAAGCGCCGCTGCAAAATGGTGGCTTCTCGCTCGGTTGCCAGCGCACGCTCAAGCGCATCCTGTTGCGCGCGAATCGTTTCAATGTCGACAATCCCAAAGAGTACCTCTTGCTTGCCGGTTTCCTTGAGCATGACACCGCTCAGCCGAATGCGTCCGCGACTCCCGTCTGAGTGAATAAATAAAGTCTCAATAGCCGCGGACTGATTGGATGATTCTAGATCACGGACGAAAGTCCTCCAGACACCCGCCTCACCGAGCCACATCAGCATGGAGTGTGAGTTATAAGCGCTATGGTCGACCCCCAGCAGTTGAAAGGCACTTTGATTAGCAAAGTGCAAAATAGCTGTCACCGGATCAGCCATCAGAACCGGAAAAGGAAGCGAGTCTAGTGTCTGCTTGAAAGTATGCTCTCGTCGCTGCAGCGCCTTCTCTAAACGAACTCTTTCGCTGACATCTCGCTGATTCAACAAGTAGGCTTTTTGCCCAGTCACTGGGTCGACCGTCGCTGTCAGCAGTACCTCGTGCCACTTGATGCCTTGGAGTGTCTTGACCTCCATGACAGTTCCTGTATCAAGGGGCGTGCCGGCTCCGTGGCACAACGCGTTCCATTGCTCTGGGTAGACAAAATATTGTGAAACATTGTCGCCCTCGTGATGATCTGAGCGGCCAAACGTTGTGAGGGCGGAAGGGTTTCTAAAGAGGATTTTCCCATCTTCTTGACACAAAAACACCGACTCTGGGCTATGCCGAATCGCCTCGATAGAGCGCAGATCATCCGGGGGTAGGGTATGTAATTTCTCAGGTTCTCCGCATGCTTCAACCATCATAAGCACCGCCTGATGATGGTGACGTTTAGCCATGCGCACTCGGCATTTAACCGTGACCGGCTCCCCTTCTGGGTAAAATGTCCAATGCTCAATACGAACCGTTCCATCGGATAAACTCTTTCGATAATCAGTGAGCCTTTGGTAAGCGCTCGCGCTCATGTCTGAAAAATTGCGTGCTAAAAGGGCTTCAACCGAAGCCGCTCTCCACAGCCGACACGCGCCCTCATTCGCCCAGTGCATCGACTTAGCATCAATATCAAATAGCCAGACGGGCACGCCCATCTGGGAGAGGAAGTCTAAATGACTTCGGTCTATCTCTAGCAAGGGCATGAGGCGAGATCATCTCAACAAACAAAAACAAACAACATGGGTATCGCGGCTTATACGTCAGCTGGACGTAGTGATTTCTAGACTGTGATCATTTTGGAGAAATGCGAGAAAGTCTTTTAAGCACATTGGGTGCGCAAAACGGAAGCCTTGTAAAACATGACATCCCAATTCGGTCAGTCTGCGGGCCTGACTTTCTGTTTCTACCCCTTCCGCCACAACAGACCAGTTTAGGTGCTTTCCGAGTGAAATAACCGAGCTAATGATGTGTTCATCGATCTCATTTTCACCCAGATTTTTCACAAAAACACGATCAATTTTGACCGAATCGACCGGAAAATGTTTGAGGTAAGCTAAAGATGCTTGACCGGCCCCAAAATCATCTACCGCAACATGCACGCCAAACCCGCGAAGCGTTTGAGCAGTTGTTTTAGCTTGCTCTAGATTTTCGACGAAGGCGCTTTCTGTGACTTCCACCTCGATTCGATCGGGAGAAATGCCCAAGGCCAGCAAGTTCGCACAGCGGCCGACAAGCGTGTCATTGAGCGCTGCCCCAGAAATGTTAAATGCGAGGCGGCCTTGAAAACGAGTCTTGGCCAAAGCCATGAGCGCTTGGCGTAGCGCTTTAAATAACCATGTATCAAAGAGCGGCATCAAGCCATTTGACTCTGCATACGGAATAAAAACGGCAGGCGAAATCCAGCCGCGGTCACCGGGCGCATGCCACCGTGCCAAGGCTTCTGCACCCATTAAGCGGCCATCAAGGGCTGAAAATTTGGGCTGAAACCAGAGCTCAAGCTCATTGTGTTCCAATGCTTTTGGCAACTCTGCCGCCACATATTCCAGCATGGCCAGATCGTGGCTAATTTGCTCGCATTCAATAACCCTGCGCCCGCCTTGTTTTTTTCCGTAGGCAATTGCAGCAAACAGCCGGTCAAGGACGCTGTTGGCAGGTAATGATGGCGTTGCGGTGAGGAAATCGCTCAATTTTGCGAGCGCGACCGTTGCGCTGAGCTCTAACGAAGAGCCTGACGTACCCAGTTTGAGATTCGAGTGAATGCTGGTTAATTTTTCTAATTGCCATGCTTGAACGGGCATTGAGGTGAGGGCCACTAAGGTTCCTGCGCCCATTGATAAAACCGTTGCCGACATCGAGAGCAGAGAGGTCAGATGTGTGTCCAAGACATCATCAATCACCAAGTCCCCGTAACGTAAACTCGCTTGCGCATAGCCATCAATCGACAGCGCGATTAACGTCAGTTCAATACCACGGCTCATGGCCGACTCTAACTCGCCCAAAATATGTTCACGTGGTGAGCGTTGAGGGATTTCATTGCGGATTCTTAGGCGTGCTAAGCGAGATTCAATGGTGGCGAGCATGAGGTCAAAGTCAACCGGCTTGACCAGATAATCATCCGCGCCCAGTTTGCGCCCACGAATTTGGCTATCTCGGTCGCCGAGCGCCGTTAAAAACACAAAAGGAAGACGCGCAGAAATCGCTGGATGTTCGCGACGCAGCGTCGCGAGAAGCTCGAAACCATTCATACCCGGCATAGAGACATCTGACAGCACTAAGTCTGGGCGCTCTGACAAGATCATCGACAACCCTTCTTCACCATTTTCTGCCTCTAGGACGCGATAGCCTGCATCTTCTAATTCTTCTACGAGAAGCATTCTGAGCTCTGGCTCATCGTCGATGCACAAAAGTGTGATCGGGTTCATGTCAGTCCCTTTCAAAAGCATATTCATTTAGCGGCCTATAGGCCTGCTATTTTGCAGTATTTATAATGTTTTTGTTCTAGAGAAGCGCAAATTTATTCGGCATTTCAATCATCAAGCAGACGCTGGCATCCGCTGCTTGTAACGCGAATAAGCGTCCGCCTTGGCTTCGGAGAATTTGCTCTGCCAAGATCAGGCCAAGGTCAGCTCCAGCGGCAATGCTCATTTCCTCTTCTGTCCATTCGGGCAGATTCAGTAGCCATGCTGACGGCCCGCCTAAGACCAGCAACGTTCGCCCGCTTTCATCGCGAATCGTCGCCGTTAATGGGAGCGTGGAGGGGAGGTTTTTATCGAGGTGCGTCAGTAAATTGACCAAAACGCGCTTGAAAGAAGCAGTATTGACAGTTGCGCGCCATTCCGCAGAAAAATCAAGGCACAGCGGCCGCTGTGTTTCTTGTAGGGCATCCACCAGTAAGCTTGAAATGGGGCGTGTGTATTGCATTTCATTTTGGCCGTCATTATCTAGGCGCACGATATCCAGCGTAGAGTTAATGACCGACTGTAAGCGTTCCACTGCTCCGCGAAGTGTTTTGGCACGATCGGCCAAGGCACGTCCATCGAGGCGATCGCCTCTTCTTTCTAGAGATTGAGCGACGCCATCCACTAAGGCCAAGGGTGTTCTGACCTCATGCGACATGGCTTGGATAAAATGCCGCTTTAGATCCGTAAACTCGCGCTCGCGCTGCAAGGCTTCTTGCGTGACTTTTCCAGCATCACTCAGATGTTGCATTGCATCGCCCAGACGATGGCCCATCTGCGTGATTTGCTCACCCAATATATGCAGCTCTTCGACGCCAGAAGTGGGCGCGTTATGGTGGTAATCTCCCGCGCCGATTTTGGTAATCACTGCACCGAGTGTTTCGAGCGGTTCGGCGACTTTACGGCTCATCGCGCGTGCGCGGACGTTGAGCACAATAAAGAAGCCAACATAGAACACAATCAGCACGGCCAGCATCGCAAGACCAATCACCAAGAACTGTTCTTTTTGTTCATTCACATGCGCGAGTGTGTTTGCTTCGGAGGCGACGACTAGCAATTTCCAACCGGGGCCGGGCACGGTTGCCCATGTGGCGACTTTTGTGTCTCCATTTAGGCGAAGTCGGGTAATCCCTGAGGTCGAAGCCCCAAGGGCTTTGGCAATTTCTTTCGTTTCTTGGCGCAGATCAAGTCGGAAGGTTTCCGGCTTGAAAATGTTCTTTTTGATAGCCTCCGCATAATGGTGTTCGCGCAGTTCTTTCAGTCCAAAGTCTTTTTCTGCTGCTGCGGGAAGGGCCAAGATGGTGTTGTCGCGGCCCAGTAAGAGTGCATAGCCTTTCCACGGAATGTCTAAGCTCAGCACAGACTGCAGAACCGTATCAATGGTGACATCTGCACCCGCGACAGCTTCGAGTTTATTTTGAATCCAGATCGGTGAAATCGCCGAAACCATCCAGCCATTGCCCGCCGGATCGACATAGGCATCGGTCCACACGGTCTTTCGGCTTGGATTATGTTTTCCATCCGCTTCGTAATAAAAGTTGTACGAAGGAATATCCATTTTTGGGGGATATTGGCTGAGCACATCAAAATAAGGGTAAATGCGGTTATAGGAGTCAAACGTGTTGAAATAGACTTGTGTAATCAAAGGATGGCTGGCGACGAGGTCTTTCATCAGCGGATCAAGCCGTGTAGTCCGCCATACTTTTTCTTTTTCTTTTTCGCCGATGGGGACAATCCCGCTATAAAACACCGCCGCGTTGCCATTGTCGTAGCGGGTATAGAACACCCCTTCTGGACTCATCGCATAGCGTGATTTTTCTTCTTCTGACGCATTGGATGGCGTGGACAGCGCGCGCTGGGTGGCAAGGGCAAAGACTTCGATTTGATGCTCCGCCCCTTTGAGTCTTTCTCCAATAATGTTGGCATCGCGCTCGACTAAGTCTTCAAAATATTGCGCAGACACTTCTGTCATGGCAGATAAATTGCGCTGGTACATGACTTGGTTGCCGACCCAGTACACCACGAGGAATGCAAGCTCGATGCAGAGTAGCGGGATGACTGCCGTGCGGGCGTAGGAGCGCCATAGCCAGTGTTTGAACGGCAAATGAGCGGCAGATGTGTGTAGCGAGGAGGGTAGGAACTTCATATCGCAAGCGGAGGTTTGCCACAAAAAATCATTATGACAAAAGCGCCATGATATTTCTGTGTAAACGGTCAATTTTTTTGTTAAAAAATGCATTTTTTTCAAATAACGCATTTTTTGACACGAAAAACCACATTTTTTTATGTCGATAAAATAAAAGCCCTCTTCTGTAATGTAGATTTTCAGAAGAGGGCTGGTTGTACCAACTTAAGAAAAATTAGCGTTCAATCTGGCTTACATCTCGCACCGCACCGGTATCGGCACTGGTTGTCATGGCGGCATACGCGCGCAAAGCCGGACTCACTACCCGTTCACGATTCACCGGCTTCCATGCCGCCGAACCGCGTGCTTCCATCGCGGCCCGACGCTGCGCCAAGACTTCGTCGCTAATCGCAAGATGAATGGTGCGTGCCGGAATATTGATTTCTAGCGTGTCACCTTCTTCCGCCAAGCCAATCACGCCGCCTTCTGCTGCTTCGGGGCTGGCATGACCAATCGACAAGCCCGAAGTGCCACCCGAGAAGCGGCCATCCGTCAGCAAGGCGCAGGCTTTTCCGAGACCTTTAGACTTCAGATAGCTGGTCGGATACAGCATCTCTTGCATCCCCGGGCCACCTTTCGGGCCTTCGTAGCGGATCAGCACCACATCACCGGCGACAATTTGATCGGCCAAAATCGCTTCAACCGCGCTATCTTGGCTTTCAAAAATCCGCACACGGCCGGTAAAGGTCAGAATCGACTCATCGACACCGGCGGTTTTCACGATACAACCCCGCTCGGCGATGTTGCCGTACAACACGGCCAAACCGCCATCTTGCGAATACGCATGCTCTTTGCTGCGAATGCAGCCTTCTGCACGGTCGGCATCCAGCTCGGGATAACGCATATTTTGGCTAAACGCGATGGTGGTGCGCACGCCACCCGGTGCGGCGCGATACATGACTTTCGCCGCGTCATCGCAGCTTGGGCGTTGAATATCCCAGCGGTCGAGGCCCTCACCCAAGGTCGGCGCGTGGACGGTTGGAATGTTGCGGTGAATCAGACCCGCGCGATCGAGTTCGCCCAAAATGCCGACCACGCCACCGGCGCGGTGCACATCTTCCATGTGATATTTCTGGGTGGCTGGCGCGACTTTCGACAAGCACGGCACACGGCGCGAAATCCGGTCGATGTCTTTCATGGTGAAGTCGACGCCCGCTTCACGCGCCGCAGCCAACAGATGCAAAACGGTGTTGGTTGAGCCGCCCATCGCTACATCTAAACTCATCGCGTTTTCGAAGGCCTCGAAGGTGGCAATGCTACGTGGTAAAACGCTGAGGTCGTCTTGTTCGTAATCCTGTGTCTTTGCCTTGCATCCGGCCTTGAAGAGAGGCGAGTTGAAGCTAGAATTCCAGATCGCGATTGCCGAATTGAGGGCTTTGGAGGCTTCCGCTGGGAGTGTACTCGTCGTGCAGATCTGAATGGGGAGTTTGCTCCAGCGGCGTGATTTTCCGGTGCTGGTGATTGCGACGCCGTCGCGGGTGGGCGCCGCCACGGAGACTGCGGGTTGCAGTAACGAAAGTAGCACAGTGTAAATGATCAGCATTGACAGATTCATCTTGAAGGAACCGTTACAAGGACTTGAGCACCCCCGGATACACCATTGGAAATCGTGATTTCTCCTCCGATCTGATTCAGGGTCCTTCGAGCATGCAACAAGCCAAGTCCGCTGCCTTTGGCTTTGTTGGTATAGCGTGACTTGCCAAATGAATTGATTGCCTGCTGGTCGAATCCAGGGCCTGAATCTGAAACTTGGATTTGAAGAGGATTGAGTGCCTCGATTCGTATGTTCACGTCTCCGCCTTCGAAGGGAGCCAGGGATTCGCAGGAGTTCTTTATCAAGTTTACCAAGATTGATCTCAGGTCGCAGCGGGGTATCCTGACGGATGTTTCGATCATCTCCGTAGAATGGGACAAATGAAATCGTAAGCCCGGTTGTGTATACGAGGAAACCTCCCGAAGCGCTCTTTTCGATAAATCTACCGGATCGATTCTTTCAAAATCGTGGTCCGTATTTTGAGGGCGTCGGTCTCTTTTCAGGTCCAGAGCGGCTTCG
>CAZWRK010000060.1:0-23820 GCA_964635875.1 uncultured Aquaspirillum sp. | reverse complement strand
TATCGAGGGCTTCGGCAATTTGTTTATTGAGCTTGCCTTCGACCACCAGTGCCATCACCTCTCGCTCTCGATCGGTGAGCAACGCCAAGGCGGTATTGGTTTCGTGGCGGTTCTCAAAGCGAATGCGCTCGGCGGTGTCACGCGCCAAGCAGTCTTGGACATGATTCAGCAGCTTTTCGTCATCAAACGGCTTTTCGAGAAAATCGACTGCGCCCATTTTGAGTGCCGTGACCGCGAGTGGTACATCGGCATGTCCAGTTAAAAATAAGACCGGCGGGCAATAATCGGGGCGGTCTAAAAGCTGTTCAAACAACACCAAGCCACTCATACCCGACAGGCGAACATCTAAGACTAGACACCCAATCTGGGCAAACTGCGCAGAGGAGAGCGCCAGTAGGCTTTCTCCTGAGGGGTAAGTCTCGGTGATAAAGCCATGATGGGTTAAAAGCCATGCGAGGGCCTCGCGGAGCGCTTCATCATCATCGACAACAACAACTTGGCGTGACATAGCGATTATCCTTCTGGTACGGGTTGCGGCCCAATGAGCTTGACTTCGCGCTGCGGGAAAGGAATTTCGATGCCTTCTGCTTTAAAGCGCCGCCAGATTTCCAGATTGATCTCAGACCTCGGGGAGAGCAAGCCATTTTGTGGATCGCCAATCCAATAGCCCACAACGAAATTGACGCTGCTATCTGCAAACTCGGTCACGAAAGCATTGGGTGCTGGTGTTTTAAGAACGCGTTCAACGCTGAGTGCGGCTTCGATCAAAATGGCCTGAACACGTTCTAAATCGGACTGGTAAGACACGCCAACCGTGAGGCTTTGCCAGATGTCAGTATTTGAATACGACTGATTAATCACGGTGTTAGCGATTAAGTTCTCATTTGGAATTAAAGCTTCGGTGCCGTCCGATGAGCGCAATACCACATAGCGCGAAGTGATTTGCGTCAGCTCACCCGTTCGGTCACCAATAGTGACACGGTCGCCAATGCGCACCGAACGATCAATCAAAATAATAAAACCGGAGACATAGTTGCTGGCGATTTTTTGCAGACCAAAACCCAAACCGACGCCCAGCGCGCCCCCAAAGACAGATAGGACGGTGAGGTCAATCCCGACAATCGGGAGGGCGATGAGCACGGCGATCACAATTAATAATGTGCGTGCGACCTTAGACAGCACAATCCGCAAGCTCATATCTAAATGACTGAGGTGCATCACACGACGGTCAATGGCACGACTCAGCCACATGGCGGCGAGCAAAATGACCGAGGCCCACAGCAGGCCGCTGCCAATAATTAATAAGTTCAGCTCGGATTTACCGACGTGAAAGCGAATCGACTGCAGCCAATCGGTGGTGAACTCGTCCAGACCCAGTAAGTAGCTGAGGTAGGTGAGCCAAAGCAGCATCGCCATAAAGTGTTCGGTACTACGCTCGAACTTCCCTTGTGGGAGCGCATGACGAATGAGCGCCGCAGTGAGGCGAATCATGGCTAGCCAGAAAAGCGTGCTGCCGCCCAGTAAGAAAATGTGATAGGGGTAGTTGAACCACCATGCCGCCAGCACAGACAGGAAGCACAGCGCGGAAGCTGTCAGCGGGAGGGTCATTCTGAACAGCACATAGGGGCCGAGCCGGTCAAAATTTTCAGGTGCTTGGTCGAAGAAACGCCGGTAGACCCGTCGTGCGATAGAGAGTGCGATATAGAACCACGTCACCACTAAACCCAGCTGCACCCATCCAAATGGGGTTTCGAGCAGCTCAATAAAAGATGCAAGACGTGGGCTTTGGTCGATAAGCATCGTGAGTGTGGTCATAGTTCCTCCCTAAAGGGGTGCAGCATGTCACACATGGATGAGGTGGGGCTTAATGCTGAATGGTGGGTGTGTCGCTGTGCACATTTTCGCTGAGACAGCCGTCGTTCATTTGCAAGCAACGCGCTGTGCGTGCAGCAAGACTGAGATCATGGGTCACGATAATCAAGCTGGTGTTGAGCGTCGCGTTCAGGTCGAGCATGAGGTCAAACACCTGATTCGCGGTATGGCGATCAAGATTGCCGGTCGGTTCGTCCGCTAAGACGCAAGCAGGGCGGGTGACAAGCGCCCGTGCAACCGCCGCACGTTGTCGTTCACCTCCGGACAATTCACCCGGTTTATGTTTTAGACGCGCCCCAAGGCCTACTTTTTCGAGGATGTCTTGAGCCTGTTCTAGTGCTTGCTCACGGGGCATGCGTCGAATCAGCAAAGGCATCGCGACGTTCTCAAGTGCAGAGAACTCGGGGAGCAGGTGGTGAAATTGGTAGATAAAGCCCAGATGCTGGTTGCGGAGTTGGCCGCGCGCGGCTTCGGATAGGGTGGCGAGGTTGTGACCCAGCAGCTCAACATGGCCGCTGCTGGCATGGTCTAAGCCCCCTAGTAAGTGCAATAAAGTGCTTTTTCCCGAGCCGGATGCGCCGACAATCGCTAGCCGCTCGCCCGCTTTTACCGTGAGGTTTACATCGCGCAAGACTTCGAGTGACTGCGCGCCTTCGCGATAGGTTTTGCCTAGACCGTGTGCTTTTAAAATGATTTCACTCATAGCGCAAAGCCTCCGCAGGTTGGGTGCGTGCCGCTCGCCAGCTCGGGTAAATTGTCGCGAGCAACGAAAGTCCGAGGGCGATCAAACCAATCAAAATGACATCAGCTGATTGCACATCCGACGGGAGATGGTCGATTAAATACACTTCGGAGGACAGAATTTGTGTGCCGATCAGACGCTCGATCGCGGGAACAATCACGTCTAAATTGATGGCCAAGAATACGCCGGCGGCGACGCCAGAAACAGTACCCAAGATGCCGGAGAGCGCGCCTTGCAGCATGAAAATTTTCATAATGGAGGCGGGCGAGGCGCCGAGGGTGCGCAGAATCGCAATGTCGGCGCGCTTGTCGGTGACGACCATGACTAATGTGGACACCAAGTTAAAGGCGGCGACCGCAACAATCAGGGTCAAAATAATAAACATCATCCGCTTTTCGATTTGCACCGCGCGGAAGTAGTTGGCGTGTTGTTCGGTCCAGTCGGTGGCGTAGGCGTGGGCGGGCAGAATCGGTTGCAATGCAGCGCGGACTTGTGGTGCATGCAGCATGTCTTCGAGTTTCAGGCGAACACCACTGACATCTTCGCCCATTCTAAACAGGCGTTGGCCGTCGCTGAGGTGAATCATGGCAAGAGATGCGTCGTAGTCGTACATGCCCACTTTAAAGAGACCGACCACGGTGAATTGCTTGAGGCGCGGTAGCATACCTGCGGGGGTGATTTGCCCCTGCGGGGTAATCAGCGTGACGCGGTCACCCTTTTCGATGCCGAGTGCGCGGGCTAGCTCGACGCCGAGCACAATGCCAAACTGTCCGGCTTGTAGATCAGAGAGTTGGCCGCTGAGCATATGCCGACCAATATCGACGACGCGATCTTCTTGGCTGGGATCAATGCCACGGATTAGCGATCCTCGGACATTGCTGCCGGTGGAGAGTAGACCTTGCGCATTGATAAAGGGGGCGGTGGCGACCACGCCTGGTACATGGCTGGCTTGGTTGGCCAATGTCTGCCAGCCTTCTAGCCGACCATTGGGCGCAGCGGAAACAATTTCTGCATGAGAGGCGACGCCAAGGATGCGGGTGCGGATTTCTTTTTGAAAACCGTTCATCACCGAAAGCACCACGATTAGCGCCGCGACGCCTAAGGCGATACCGATGACGGAAACCAAAGAAATGAAGGAAATAAATCCGTTGGTGCGCCGTGCTCGAACGTAGCGCAGCGCGATGAGTGACTCGAAAGGCAGGTGGATCATGGGCAGGAGAGGCTAATCATGGTAAGGGTTTTCGAGTGCTTGCATTTGTTCAATCAGAAACTGTTTCACTTGCCCCGGCTCACAGCCCATTAAAATGGCATCTTCGAAAGCATCTTGAGCCATTTGTTGGAGTTCGGTCAGGTTTTCATGCATGACCTTGATTTTTTCAACGCAAGAGACGGGCTTGCCATCACGGTCAAGCCAAATAGGGAAAGTGGTCGGCATGGTGTGGTCGTTTGAGGAGGTGGGGGCGTTGCAAGGGAATGCAACGCCACGGAATGGCTAGTCTTTTTTATCTTTGCTTGAGCGTTTATTGTTTTTGCTATTTTTCTTTTTATCGTCATTCTTACTGCTGTTTTCTTTATCTTTTTTGGACGATTTTTTGGTTGGCTTGTTTAGGTCCGCTTTTTTGCTATCACTGGCCTTGCGGTATTTTTTGCCGTCGGATTTCGATTTGTCGTCTTTTTTGTTTTTGTCGGACTTAGATGATTTTTTATCTGTGCTGTTATCGTCTTTTTTGCCGGATACCGAGATGACTTGGCGAATGCGCGAGTCATTTGCGGCGCGGAATTTTTGAACTTCAGGCGCTTTACTGTCGAGGCGTAGGGCTGGAAGATCGGCGCTGGATGCGATTTTGTCACTGACGTCGGGTTTGCGCCGACCGGTGGCTTCTTCACCGATATTGCCCGCCAATGCGTTGCCACGCGTAATGCGCCGCCCGCCATTAAAGCGACCAGACCAGTAGCTACTGCTCAGGCTTCCAACTTCGATATTTTTGCCAGTGCGGGGTGCATGGACAAACTTACCGTTGCCGATATACAGACCGTTATGAGAGTACGAAAAACCACGGGTGTTAAAAAAGACAATATCGCCGGGGCGTAAATCGCTGCGGGCAACTTCGCGTCCCATGCGTGCTTGCTCGGCGGCTGTGCGAGGGAGATTGACGCCGATAGAGCGTTGGAACACATAGCGCACAAACCCTGAGCAATCGAAACCATTGACGGGACTATTTCCGCCAAAACGGTAAGCAATACCCATGAGGCTCATGGCTTGAAGAATTAAATCACCCATCACCGCTTCATCGGCGAAGTCGCGCCCATCGCTATCCGCAGCGCGGGTGCGACTGTCGCTACCGCCTGAGGCGTCGGAGGCAGGGGCTGCATGGGCAAGCTGCCCGAACAGGGTGAAGAGGAGGACGAATAGGCGCAGGTGCAATCTCATAGACACGGAATGTAATCGAATGGTACAAGAACTGTAAAGCGCATCCTCCGCGCATTTTCTCTTGCTGATCTCACTGGTTCGACTCTCGCTATGATTAAGGAAACCTTTGGCGCTATGCGTGACCTCTCTCGTATGCGCGAAATTAGTGCCATTTTAATTCGTCATGGTCTCGGCGAATTTGTTCAACGTTTGAAGCTACCACGGGCAGTCGAAATTGCCAGTGAGTGGTTGCATATGCCCTTGCCTGGTCCTGAGGACCATATTCCCACGCCCATTCGGGCGCGTTTGGCGCTGGAAGCGCTTGGCCCGACCTTTATTAAACTGGGGCAGATTCTAGCCACGCGTGTCGATGTTTTTCCAAATGACTGGATCACTGAATTTGAAAAATTACAAAGTAATGCGCCGACCTTGCCCGAGGAAGATGTCGTTGCTTTGGTGTCCGCTGCATTAGGCCAAAACCTTGATGAGTGCTTTGAAGATTTTGATCTCACTCCAGTCGGGTCGGCTTCGATTGCCCAAGTGCATCGTGCGACGTTGAAAAATGGACAAACCGTTGCGGTTAAATTGCGGCGGCCGGGCATTGTTGGGGTCATTGAGGCCGATCTGCGTATTTTGGGACACCTTGCTGCTTTGGCTGAGCAAGAATTTCCCGAAGCACGGCGTTATCAGTTTACCGAAATCGTTCGCCAATTTTCGCGGGCACTGCGGCGGGAGCTTAATCTTTCGGCTGAAGCTCGCAATATGGATCGCTTTGCCAATCATTTCCGCGAAAGCCCGCATATTTTGATCCCGAATGTGCATTGGGCGCTGACCAATGCCGATATGAATGTCCAAGATTTTATTGACGGTATTCCGGCCAATCGCTTGGATTTAGTGGATGAAGCTGGGCTGAATCGAAAAGTCTTGGCCGCACATTGTGCGGATGCTGTACTGAAAATGATTTTGATCGACGGCTATTTTCATGCTGATCCGCACCCCGGCAATGTGTTTTTTATGTCGGAAGAGCGGGTGGTCTTTATTGATTTTGGGATGGTTGGGCGGCTGCCGAAAACGCGCCGTGACGAATTGGCCAACCTATTAGCGGCGCTGTCCCATCATAGTGAGCGCGGCGTGTTGGATGTTTTGATTGAGTGGACGGGGTCGGTGCAGGTTGATGAAGAGAAATTCTCTGAAGACATTGCCGATTTTCTATTCCAATACGACCAAGTTCAGCTCAAAGAGCTGAATTTAAGCCAGCTACTCAATGATATTTTGACATTGATGCGGGACAACTCGATTGTGCTGCCTTCCGATTTATCGATGCTATTTAAGGCGCTCATTACCTTAGAGGGCTTGGTACGGCAGCTTGATCCCGAGTTTCAAATGGTGTCGCATCTGACGCCGTTTGTGCGCAAAATTATTTTAGATCGCTACCAGCCTGCAGCATTATTGGAGCGCGGCGGTCGTGGCATTTTAGATTTGATCGGATTTTTGGGCGATTTGCCGCGAGACGTGGTGAAGCTGGCCAAAGAAATGCGGCGCGGCAAATTTCGGATTGATCTGGATCTCAAGCGCCTTGATCAATTTGGGAAGCAGCTCGATACCAGCGCGAATCGTCTGACCATGGGGATTGTTACGGGCTGCTTAATTATTGGATCGTCGATTGTGATGACGGTGAACGCGGGGCCGATGTTGTTTGGTTTACCGTTGTTTGGGTTTCTCGGGTTTATGGTCGCGTTTTTCAATAGTTTATGGCTGATTTTTTCCATTTGGCGCGCGGGTAAGTCGCTATAATCGCCGCACTTTATCCTCTTTGTGACTGTCCCTTTTTATGCGTCTGTCTTCTAAAACGATCGTAATGTTGTTGATTGCCGTGCCTTTATTTTCTGGTTGTTCAGTGCTGGCGGTTGCAGATGCAGCAATTACGGTCGGGGCCGTCGCGGTCAAAACGACTTTTAAAGCTGCAGAGGCGGTGGTCGATGTGACGTCGTCTGTCGTTAAATCGGCCACCAGCTCTTCTGACGATCAAAAAGCCGAAGAGAAAAAAGCCGCTGAAGAAAAAGCGAAGGCTGACGAAGCGGCTCATTAAGATGCTTTTTCGAGTGCTTTCAAAATCGCTTGTTGGCGGTTGAGACCGAAGCGCATTTCCTGCTCGATCATTTTTTCTACTTTGGCTTCATCCCCCCGTGCACGGCGTAGGAGCTGTTTGTAAGGGTCAACCTTTGCAGCGGTGGCATTGCCGGAGTGGGGTTTGACCGGAGGGGTGCGCTTACCAAAGTCGCTATGTTCAAAATGCCCCCCCGAAATATGCTCCGGCTTGCTGTGTGAACGGCGGTTGTACAGGTTGACCCCGAACGTGAGTGCAGCTGCGGCTGCAGCGAGTCCGCCAATAATCGAAAAGAACTGACCCCAGCGTACTTCTTGGTTCTGACTCGCGCTCGCGCCCGCACCGCCTGCTACCGCGTTGGCGGCTTGAGGCGGGGCGGTGCCTTGGCTGCCGGGTGTTGCGACTTGTCCGGTGGCAACGCTCGCTCGATCACCTAGTTGGCTCGCCGGTTCGTCGCTGGCGGGGCCATCGGCGGCAGGTGGTGGGCCTGACCATGTCACAGGTTGCGGCGTATATGCCGCGTCTGGTTCACTAAAATTTTGATTCGCCAAAAGCAGTGTGAAATCAAAATAACTGCGTGCGGTGCGGCCAATCACCCCTCCGGCACGGAGCTTGTGACCGAGTTCGGGAATGTCACTCGGAAAGTCCAGCGGGCCGTAGCGGCCTAAAGTGTGGTCAGCATGTTCCACCAAGGCAAACCAATTGCCTTGCACGCTTGCTTTAAGCTCTACCAAAATACCATCACGCGCCGTCCGCACAGGTACTTCGCTTAATGTTTCAAAGCGGTAGCCGCCTTTGTGTTCTTCTGGTTCGCGGTCGAGAGGGCGAAGGTATTGCGCGGCTGGATCGGGTTGAGCATTAAAATCGCCGGGCAGCGCCTGCCAATTGAGTGCAGAAAGACTTAAGGCCGAGCCGCTTTTGAGCTGAATTTGGCTGAGCACTTGGCGCGTTTCAGGCGCGAGTACGGCGCGAACAGGCTGGCTTGGGCCGCCCGCAAAAGGCTGGAGTTCGACGCGGGCATAACCGGGGCCGCTGTTATAGGCCTCCACTTCGACATGCGGTGGCCGAGAGGGCAGGCTGAGCGTGATTTCCGCTTGAGCGAGTGAGCTGAGCACGAAAAGTAATGCAGATAAAAATAGGGGGCGATGTTGAGGGCGCAGTATCAAGGCATGCAACATGGCCTTCTCCAGAGATCAATGACTAGGCGGAGAGTGTAAACATTCTTATCCTGCCTTGCACCGATTAAGGGTACAGGGCAGGAGGGGCTATGCTGCGAGCGGGTGCCGCTGCCTAGTGGATTCGGAACGCGCCTGCATGCTGCCGCATTTCCGCAGCCAGTGATGCGAGCTGCTTGGCGAGCTCGGCGGTGTGCTGCGCATCTTGGGTATTTTCTGTGCTCATGCTGGCAATTGTTTCAACATGGTGCGCGAGTTGTTTGCCTGCGACGCCTTGCGCTTCTAATGCGCTAGAAATCTCACTGACTTGCTCTTCTACTTCATCGGCACCTTGCACAATCCCTTGAATCGACTGATTCGCTTGGTGCGCCTTTCCCACGCCGCGCGCGACGAGCGCGGTCACTTCTTCAATTCGCTGAATTGCTTCTTGAATATTGATGCGAATCGAATCAATTTTGTGGCGAATATCTTCGGTGGACAGGCTGGCGCGTTCGGCAAGCTTACGGACTTCGTCCGCAACCACAGCAAAGCCTCGCCCTTGTTCTCCCGCACGGGCGGCTTCAATCGCGGCATTCAGTGCGAGCAAGTTGGTTTGTTCCGAGACTTCTCGAATGGTTTGAGCGATGCCAGTAATGGCTTGCGAATGCCCTTCTAAATTACGGAAGACCACGCTTGTTTCATTCATTTGCGTTGCAATCGACTCGATTTCAGTAATGACCTCATAAATCACCTCGCCGCCTTGTCGGGCCGTTTGGCCGGAGTTCTGCGAGATTTCGTTGGTGCGGTAGGCATTGTGTGAGATATGGCTCAAGCTGTGATTTAAGGTGTCGACCGCTTGGTGCATTTCACTGGCAGCGATATTTTGTTCACCGGAGTGATTAAAAACACCTTCGGCGGCAAGGTGTAGGCCATGACTTGTTTGAGCCAGCTGTTCTACGTTTCCAAGCAATTGGCCGAGTAAGGTGCGCAGCCGAGCCTGTAGGCGGTTAAAGGCTTCGGCGGTTTCACCCATTTCATCTTGGCGTTTGATGTGGAGGTCTTGGGTGAAGTCTGCATCACGTTCTGCTCGAAGCAGGGCTTCGCGCAGACGCGCGAGCGGGGGAATGATGGCCCGATAAGTTCGCCAGCCATTCCAGCCGCCTAGCAAAAAAGCGCTGATCAGAATGCCGAAGGTAATTAAGGTGCCCTGATGCTGGTTTTTTTCCGTGGACTTCACCTCGGTATCGGCGGCGCTCGCCGCTTGTTTGGACAGTTGATCTAAAATAGTTTCCAACGCGCGAAAAGCTTTGTGTGAACTTCCGTCGTATAACGTACGTGCTTCGGTCATTTGCTGGACGCGAATGCTCCGTTCGAGTAAATCCATTTGTTTAAAATAGGCATCACGCAGTTGTTGATAGTTCTGAAAAAGTTGCCGGAGCTCGGGCGTGACTAGCGCGCGGTCTAAGGCGGCTTCGTGTTTTTTAATCGCATTCAGCGCCGCGCCCATTCGCCCGAGCGCGTCATCGACTTCGACCGGCGTTTTTGCAATCAGGAGGCGCGTTTCTAGGTTCCGTAAATCCAGCATATCGGCGCGAATCGCTTGGCTAAACTGCACCGTCGGCAGCCAGAGATCGTGAATGCTTTCGGTGCTGGCTTGCGCGGAGCGAAGTTGCAGCAGCGCAAATAAGCCTTGCCCGCAGGCGAGGCTGAGCAAAAGACCAATGGTGATCGCAAGGCGAGCGGCAATGCTTAGTTTCATGATGACAATCTCCCCTGTAGAGGATAAAGGTGTGTTGTATTGGCTATAGGGTGATACCAGTCAGGGTAGGACGGCCCAATGCATGACGAGATGATGTATTTTAGATAGTAAGCAAAAACTGTTCGCAATGGATGCGTTTGCTGCTAAATAAGTTGTCTAAATCAGATTGATCTACTGTATGAAGCGGTTTCGGCTTCATTTATATCAGTCATCCAATTTTAATAAAGTGTTTTGTTCTTCTTGAACGGTAAGGAATGATGCGGCGTGAGTGCACTAGATTTGACAACCTATTTGGTCATCGACCCTGAGCAGTGTGGCGGGGCTGCCGCCATGTTGATGGTGGCCGAACAGGCTATTGCGGGCGGCGTGTCGATCATGCAGCTGCGAGCACCAACCTATAAAAAGCGGGAGTGGTTGGCGATGGCTCGGGATTTATTGCCGATGTGTCGTGCAGCGCAGATTCCTCTGCTAATTAACGATCATTTAGACGTGGCATTAGGTGCGGGTGCAGATGGGGTCCACGTTGGCCAAGCCGACTTGCCGGTCGGCCTATGTCGCCAGTATTTGGGGCCAGAGGCGGTGATTGGTTTGTCGACCAATCGCCCCGAGCACTTTTCAGATTTGGCTCTGATGCAGGCCAGCTACGTTGGTATCGGCCCTGTATTTTCAACCTCAACCAAACTGGATGCGGCCCCGACTTTGGGCATTGCAGGTTTGGAGGCGTGTTTGGCGCGGAGCCCTCTGCCGGCGGTTGCCATTGGTGGTATTGGTTTGGCGCAGGTTCCGGCGCTGGCAAAAACCGGTGCAGCGGGTGTGGCGGTGGTTTCGGCAATTTGTCGTGCGACCGATCCGCGTCAGGCAGCGGCAGACCTCAAGGCGGCGTGGATGGCGGGTCGAGCGGCTTAAATAAAGGGAAAAAAATGAATAGTGTTCCGCAGGTACTCACGGTGGCCGGTTCCGATTCGGGTGGCGGTGCCGGAATTCAGGCTGATTTGAAAACCTTTTCTGCGTTGGGGTGTTATGGGGCAAGCGTGATCACGGCTTTAACCGCGCAAAACACTTTGGGTGTGCGTGCGGTGCAGGCCTGCGATGCTGATTTTGTGACGGCGCAACTCGATGCGGTGTTATCGGATATTCGGATTGATGCGATGAAGTTTGGTATGTTGGCGAATGCATCGATTATCGGCGCGTGCGCATCGGCATTGCAGCGCTATACCGTCCCTTTTGTGGTGCTAGATACGGTGATGTTGTCTAAAAACGGTCATGCGTTGCTTGATCCTGATGCAGTCTCTGCGATGCGAGAGTTGCTGCTGCCGCAGGTCGATTTAATTACACCGAATTTGCCAGAAGCCGCCGCCTTGCTGGGTTGTGCGGTGGCCGAGGATATGACCGCCATGCTGGCGCAGGCCGAGGCCTTGCGCGAACTGGGGGCGAAGGCGGTCCTAATGAAGGGCGGGCATTTGGTAGGGTCACAGTGTCCAGATATTTTGCTGGATGATGCGGGGGCACGTGTTTTTCACGCGGAGCGAATTTCGACGACACATACGCATGGTACCGGCTGCACTTTGTCGGCGGCGCTGACCGCATTGCGGCCGCAGCGCCCAGATTGGGATCACTGTGTTGAAGAAGCGAAGGCGTGGTTGGGTGAGGCTTTGAAGGCGGCGTCGCGCTTGAATGTTGGGCAGGGGATTGGCCCCGTGCATCATTTTCATGCGTGGTGGTGAGTCAGTCTGCGCATAAAAAAACAGCCTCGATGACCGAGGCTGTTTGGATCGATTGCGAATGGAGCGAAAAATTAACGCTCAATCGCCAGAGACACGCCCATGCCGCCACCGATACACAGGGTCGCTAGACCTTTTTTCGCATCGCGACGGTTCATTTCATGAATCAGGGTGACAAGGATACGGCAGCCGGATGCACCAATCGGGTGACCAATGGCAATCGCGCCACCGTTCACGTTCACTTTGTTGGCATCCCATTTCAGTTCGCGTGCAACGCCTAAAGCTTGTGCGGCGAACGCTTCGTTGGCTTCGATCAAGTCGAGGTCGTCGATGCTCCAGCCAGCACGGCTCAGGGCTTGTTGTGTGGCCGGTACAGGACCCATACCCATGATTTCAGGGGCGACGCCACCCAAACCGATGGATTTGATGCGCGCCAAAACGGTCAGGCCCAATTCGGCAGCTTTCGCGGCGGTCATCATCAGCACCGCAGCAGCGCCGTCGTTCACGCCAGAAGCGTTACCGGCGGTGACTGTGCCGTCTTTTTTGAATGCAGGGCGCAGTTTAGCCAGACCGTCAGCAGAGGCCGAGGTTTTGATGAACTCATCTTTTGCAAAAACGATCGGATCGCCTTTGCGTTGCGGAATCGTCACCGGCACGATTTCTGCGTCGAATTTGCCAGAAGCTTGGGCTTCGGTGGCTTTTTGTTGAGACAGCAGCGCGAAAGCATCTTGTTCTTCACGGGTGATACCGTATTTTTCCGCGATGTTTTCGGCAGTGATGCCCATGTGGTAGTTGTTGTACGCATCGGTCAGACCGTCAGCGACCATGGTGTCAACTAGCGTTGCATTGCCCATGCGGAAGCCATCGCGCGAACCCGGCAGAATGTGCGGGGATAGGGACATGCTTTCTTGGCCGCCTGCGATGACGATTTCAGATTCGCCAGTCGCGATGGCTTGTGCCGCCAAATGAACAGCACGTAGGCCCGAACCGCAGACCACGTTGAGTGTGGTGGCCGGAACTTCAATCGGTAAACCGGCCTTGAGCAAGGCTTGGCGAGCGGGGTTTTGGCCAGCGCCTGCAGTCAGAACTTGGCCAAGAATGACTTGTCCAACTTGTTCCGGCTTCACGCCGCTATCCTCAAGCAGTGCTTTGATCACTGCCGCGCCGAGCTCGGGGGCGGTCACTTTGGCGAGGCTGCCAGCAAAATTACCAACGGCAGTACGGCGGGCGGCGACAATAACAACATCTTGCAGCATGACTCAGACTCCTTGAGTGGGGACGCCGGCAATCAGCCGGCGTGTTTTAGATAGACTTCAGGACTGGCCTCGGCCAACAGCTTTATACCGAGATCAATTCCTTGGTTTTTTCTTTCACATAGCGACCCGGTGCAGCTTCGATCGCTTTGTATTCGCGGTTACCCGCAGTTTTGGGGGCTGGAACATCTTTGCCTGAGCGCGGAGCCAGCCAGTTGTCCCAATCTTTCCACCAGCTACCCGGCTTCGACTCTGCACCATCAAACCATTCATCAGCGGAGAGCGGTTGATTGTCGTTCACCCAGTAGTTGCGCTTGTCTTTAGTGACAGGGTTGATCGAGCCTGCAATGTGACCAGATGCGCCCAACACATAACGTTTGTCTTTTGCGCCGGTCAAATATTTCAGACCGGAGTAGGCCGATTGCCACAGTACGATATGGTCTTCGCGGGCGGCAAAGATGTACAGCGGAATATCGATGGTGCCGACGTCAATTTTCACGCCACACAGCTCAAGTTTGCCCGGTTTAACCAGATTGTTTTCTGCATACATATTGCGGAGCAAGTAGGTGTGCATCGGCATCGGCAAGTTGGCGGAGTCGCTATTCCAGTACAACAAGTCGAACGGTGGCGGTGTTTTGCCGAGCAAGTAATTGTTGACGACGTAGTTCCAGACCAGATCGTTCGAGCGCAAGCTCGCGAAGGTGCGGCCAATTTCTTTGCCCGAGACAATTCCACCCACGCCGGTCGCCAATTTGGCTTCGCGAGATTTAATAACATTCTCATCGATGTACATTTTGATCTCACCTGGTTCGGTGTGATCAATCAGCGAGGTCATGAAGGTGGCGGATTCGAACCAGTCGAGGCCGCGTGCTTTCATGACGCACAGCGAGGTGGTTAAGATCACGCCGCCGACGCAGAAGCTCAGAACGTTGATTTTTTCTTGTTTGCTGATTTTGCGGACGACTTCGGCGGCTTTAATCACGCCTTTTTCGATGTAGTCATCCCATTTTGCATGCTTGATGGATTCGTCCGCGTTTTTCCAGCTCACCATAAAGGTGGTGTAACCGCGCTCAACGCAGTAGCGCATCATGGAGTTATCGGGCTGCAAATCCATCAGGTAGTATTTGTTGATGCATGGCGGCACGACGAGCAATGGGCGCTCGTGGACTTGTTCAGTGGTCGGGCTGTACTGAATCAACTGAATCAATTCATTTTCGAAAACCACATTGCCCGGTGTGTTGGCAATGTTAACGCCCACTTCAAACTTGGACTCGTCAGTCATGGAAATGTGGCCTTTTTCCATGTCGTCGAGCATGTGTTTCATGCCTTCAACCAAGCTTTCGCCTTTGGTTTCCACTGCGCGCTTGAGCACTTCAGGGTTGGTTAGTGCGAAGTTGGTTGGGCTCATTGCGTCAATGTATTGGCGTGTGAAGAACGCCATTTTTTCTTTGTGCTCATCGTCAATGACGGCACCGTCAATCACTTCTGTCAGCCATTTTGAGCTGAGCAAATAGCTTTGTTTGATGTAGTTGTAAAACGGGTGCTTATTCCACTCTTCAGCGGCAAAACGCTTATCGCCCGGCGCTGTTTCTGCCGTGAGTTGTCCGCCGTTCATAAAGCCCATCCACATGCCCAACTGTTGTTGGTAGAGGCGAGACTGCGCTTCCCAGATCGAACCGCTGTTTTGCATCATGTTGGTCCACATGCTGGCAAACGGATTGATTTGGTCTTCTGGCGTTTTGAAACTGACTTGGCCCATGCTGTTGACGAATTGCTGCATCAAGCGGGTGTTGGTCTCAGTGATGCTGGAAAAAAATTTTTCCAGTAATTCGGTGTTATTGCTTTGGCTCAAAACGATGTCTCCTCATCATTTTCATTGGATCTTCAAACGCCAACGCCCACTGAAGGTTGGATGGTGCGCAGCGCTAGGTTAGCAGTAATTCTGACAGATCTGTTACAAGCTCAATGCAGTAAACATAACACGCATTTATGACACTTTGTATCTTGTTTATCAGGTTTTTCTGAATTCATGTTGCAGAGCATCGTAATTTTTTTTGTTTATTTCTTTTTGGATGCCTTCAAAGACCCCTGTGGTTGCTGGCAAAGATTTAATAAGCCAGTGTTAGCCATGCTGGAATGGTAAGCATTGCAACAAAAATATTGAGAGTGATAATTGAGGCCACTAATTGACCATCACCTTTCATCCGAATTGCAAGAATATAGGCTGATGATGCGGTTGGGAGTGAGGCCAGCACCATGGCCGCCTGCCGGTACACGCCTTCTAGCCCGAAAAATTCGCACAGTCCCCACGCCACGGCAGGCACCCACAATAGCTTGACCGCCGTCATGTAGTTAATCAGCCCTAGCGCTGCCCGAATGCCTTCGGTGCGGAGTCCAGCACCGACCGACAACAGTCCCAATGGCAAAGCCGCTGCAGCGAATAAATCGATAAGATGGTGCACTGTTTCAGGCAACGGCACGCCGCTGACATTCACCGCGAGTCCCGATAACGTTGCGATGATCAGCGGATTGCGTGCCAACTCTTTCCACAGCGGCGATCCACTCGCACGCGCCAGAAACCATACCGATAACGCATTCACAATCGGCACCATCACGCCGACTAACAGCGCAAATGTGGCGAGACCGTTCGCCCCGCTGAGGCGGTCAATGATCGCCAAGCCGACATACGTGTTAAAACGAAATCCACATTGAATGGATGACGCTAACGCGCGTTGATCCGCACCAAAAAAATAGCGCGCCATATACGACGCCACCACGCCTGCCATCGTAAATCCAACCCCGACAAGCAGCATGTCCACGGCCGAGAATAAAGCAAGTTCAGTACGTGCAACCGCCCGAAACAACAAAGACGGGAACATCACGTAATACACCAAGCGCTCAAGATGCCGCCAAAATTCAGCGGAATACTCAAAGTGGCGGCGCAGCACTAAACCAAACAAAATTAGCGCAAAGTCGGGCAATAAAATCAGCGCGATG
This sequence comes from uncultured Aquaspirillum sp., assembly GCA_964635875.1. Taxonomy (GTDB): domain Bacteria; phylum Pseudomonadota; class Gammaproteobacteria; order Burkholderiales; family Aquaspirillaceae; genus CAZWRK01. The sequence goes on along the minus strand of CAZWRK010000060.1, from coordinate 7,805 downwards.
GAAAACATCGTGAGCTTTCGCAGGAGGAGTTAAACGGGTTCTTCGCCAAATAGCGCATCACGATATTGCCGCAAGGTGTCGCGTAGGCGCGCGGCTTCTTCAAAGCGCAAATCACGGGCGGCGGCTTGCATCGCCTTTTCAGTGTCTTTAATCCGCTTCGCCAATTCTTTTTCGCTCAAAATTTCGGTGCTGGTTTGCTGGCGACGTTGCCGCTCGGCAGATTCTCCGCCGTAAACCCCATCAATAATGTCTTTGATTCGCTTTTGGACACCTTTTGGCGTGATGCCGTTGGCCTCGTTAAAGGCGATTTGTTTGGCGCGGCGGCGCTCGGTTTCGTCTATCGCTTTGCGCATCGACGGTGTGATTTTGTCAGCGTACAAAATAGCGCGACCATTGAGATGTCGCGCCGCTCGCCCGATGGTTTGAATCAGGCTGCGTTCCGAGCGCAAAAAGCCTTCTTTGTCTGCGTCCAAAATCGCAACCAAAGACACCTCTGGAATATCCAGCCCCTCGCGCAATAAGTTGATCCCGACCAAGACATCAAAGACCCCTAGCCGTAAATCGCGCAGAATTTCGACGCGTTCGACGGTGTCAATTTCCGAGTGCAAATAGCGCACTTTAATGCCGTGATCATCGTAATAATCACTGAGTTGCTCGGCCATGCGCTTGGTCAGCGTCGTGACCAATACCCGCTCATTTTTGGCGACACGGTCACGGATTTCGCTCATCAGGTCATCGACCTGCGTGGTGACAGGGCGAAGGTCGATCAGCGGGTCAACCAGTCCGGTTGGGCGCACCAGTTGCTCAACCACTTGGCCCGCATGTTCTAGTTCGTAGAGGCCCGGCGTGGCGGAAATAAAAACGGTTTGTGGAATCAGCTTTTCAAATTCTTCAAATTTGAGAGGGCGGTTATCAAGGGCGCTCGGCATCCGGAAACCGTATTCAACTAAGTTTTCTTTACGGGCGCGATCACCGCGATACATCCCGCCAATTTGCCCGATCGTGACATGGCTCTCATCAATAAACATCAAGGCATTTTTCGGCAGATAATTGATCAGTGTCGGCGGGGCTTCGCCAGCGGCATGGCCGGAAAAGTGGCGCGAATAGTTTTCGATCCCTTTGCAAAACCCCATTTGATAGAGCATTTCCAGATCAAAACGGGTGCGCTGCTCAATGCGCTGGGCTTCGACCAGCCGCCCTTCTTGCTCTAAAAATTGCTTTCGGTCGTGGAGTTCCGCTTTAATCGCCTCGCAGGCACGCAGCACCGTTTCGCGCGGTGTGACATAGTGGCTCGAAGGGAAAATCGTAAAGCGCCCGACACGTTGTTTGCTGTGGCCGGTGAGTGGATCAAAAAGCTGTAGCGTTTCGATTTCGTCATCGAATAGGCTGATGCGTAGCGCGAGCTCGGCCGATTCGGCGGGGAAAATATCAATAATGTCGCCCCGCACGCGAAAGGTACCGCGTTTAAATTCAAGATCGTTGCGGGTGTATTGCATGGTTGTCAGGCGGCTAATAATGTCGCGCTGCGGCTGTGATTCGCCCTCTTTCAGGTGCAAAATCATTTGGTGGTAGGCGGCGGGGTCGCCAATCCCGTAAATCGCCGATACTGTCGCGATGATGATGCAGTCGGGGCGTTCTAAAATGGCCTTGGTGGCCGAAAGGCGCATTTGCTCGATGTGCTCGTTGATTTGCGAGTCTTTTTCGATAAATAAGTCGCGTGATGGTACGTAGGCTTCGGGCTGATAGTAGTCGTAGTAGCTGACAAAATATTGCACGGCATTGTTTGGAAAGAATTCGCGCATTTCTGCATAAAGCTGGGCCGCGAGGGTTTTATTGGGTGCCATGACAATCGCGGGTCGGCCGGTACGAGCGATCACATTGGCCATGGTGTAGGTTTTGCCGGAGCCCGTTACGCCCAGTAAGGTTTGAAAAGCAAGGCCGTCTTCGATGCCCTCGGTCAGCTGTCGAATGGCTTCGGGTTGGTCGCCAGCGGGGGGGAAGGGCTGGTGAAGTTGGTACGGACTGCCGGGAAAGCTGAGTTGCATAGTAGGTTTCGTGCCGTGATCAAGAACCGTATTTTAACAAAGTACGTAGCAAATCCTTTCTGTTCTAGGGTCGAATCACGATCATTGGTACGCTAGGTGAGCCATCGTGGCCTAATCTAACTTCAGTAGTAGGGACTTTATGGGCGACTTTTTGCTGTGGGCGCACACATAGGGTCTCAAAAATTTATCCGCGCACATGGTGATGCTTGTAATGTGTGTTCTTTAATGCTACGTGAATAGCATTGTTTGGCGAGCGCCTTTATTGAATGGTTTATTGATTCTATGCCCTTATCTTCGTCATCTCCGTTTGCTATTTCCTATCGTCTGGCGATTTGGGGGGGCTTGCTCTTTGGGCTACTAGTCAGTTTGTGGGGGTATTACTCTTTTGACCGAATCGCTCGCACACAATTAGCGGACTCGATTGGGCGGCTTGCCCAAGTGAGTCGGAGTCAGTTTCAGGGCCGGATTGATAGCAATTTGGAAGTGCTTGATGTGGTGAGCGGTGCTTTGGAGAATATGCCAACGTTGAGCCGAGAGTCGTTTGCGCACTTGGTGAATCCTGCATTAGCACGTCATCCTGAAATTTGGGCGATTCATTGGGTTCCCCGTGTTGCGCATCAAGATCGCGCGCGATACGAGCAGGCCTTGAGTGCCCTTAATTTTGGTATTCAAGGGTTGAGCGAGCTTAAGCTGCCTGAAAATCGTACGGCCCCTGCTCAACCTCGCTCAGTCTATTTTCCGATCATTTTTTCAGAGCCTATTTTAAAAAACCGCACTGTTTTAGGTTTTGATGCCCGTTCACGGGTATCGAATGCGGCCGCTATGGATGCTGCAGTTCAAAATAACAGCCTATTTTGGGCCAGTAGTGCATTCAAAATTATTCAAGACGCCAGTGGGCCGCCTGCTGTGTTGATTTATCGGCCGGTCTATCAAAAAGATCGGCGATTGACCTCGGTGTCGGATCGGGAGGCCGCACTTTTAGGGTTCGTTGCAATTGTGCTGAGGCCTTCGGTTTTGATCGAGAAAATTTTGGGATCCTTGCCAGATGTTGGTGTGGATTATTACTTGTATCAAGGTCAAGACGGCGCTGATCGCACGTTGCTCTATCACCATGTTTCGCGCCTAGATACTTCACTGGTTCAAGAACGTGGCATTGCAACTGAGCAGGCTTCTTTGGTGCTTCCGGGGCAGCAGTGGGCTTTACAAATCAGTGTCTCGGATATTTTCCTGAAGACGAATGGCATCAATATCACCCGCAAATGGTGGGTATTGTGGGGAGGGGTGGCTTTTTCGTTCTTGGTGAGTGGGTTTTTGTGGCTGAACCTCCGCGCGCATCGTGCGACGCACCGTGAGCGCGATCGTGCGCAACTGTATTTGGATACGGTTGAAGCCATTATTTTGGTATTAGATCAGCAGGGGTGCATTACCCGTATCAACAGAAAAGGGTGTCAGCTGCTTGGTCAGACGGAAGCGGCATTGCTGGGGCAGCGCTGGCGCGATTTTCTATCGGATGGGGATACTTCTTGGCCCGATATGGCCGCGCAAAATGTCATGAGCACGCGCTTTTATCATGAGTCTGCATTGGCGTTACCGAACCAAGAAACGCGCTATATCGCTTGGCACAGTGTGTTGATGACAGAGGGTGATTCTGCAACGGTGGGGCTGCTGTGCGCGGGTGAGGATGTGACGGAGCGGCGTCGAGCGATGATCCGTGAGCGGGCTCGCAATGCTGCATTGCAGTTGGCTGCCGCGGCGGCACCGCTTTCTGCTGTTTTTGAAGCGATTATTGCGGGGGTGGAGCAGGAAGATCCGAGCATGTTGTGTTCGATTTTGCTGCTGGACCGTGAGGGTCGGCATCTTTTGTATGGCGCTGCACCGAGCCTACCCGAGGCTTATTCGCGCGCGATCCATGGGGTTGAGATTGGTGACGGGGTCGGTTCTTGCGGGACGGCCGCGTATCGTGGGGCGCGCGTGATTGTTGAAAACATTCAGACGCATCCCTATTGGCGCGATTTTAAGGGTATCGCTGCGCAGCACCATTTGGGCAGTTGCTGGTCTACGCCAATTAAAAACGGTGCTGGAAAAGTATTGGGGACATTTGCGATTTACCATCATCAAGCGTGCGCGCCCAATGATGTTGCCTTGGAGATGATTGAAAGTACGGCCGATATTGTCAGCTTGGTGATTGAGCATCATCACGCGCAGATGACGCTATTGAGTGAAAAACAAAAGTTTGAAACGCTGCTTCATACGGCGGGTGATGGCATTGTCGTGCTGGATTTGGAAGGGCGTGTCCGTGTGGTTAATGACGCTTTCTGCAAAACCTTGGGCTACCCCAAAGAGAAGCTGATGACGATGCGTCCATGGGATTGGGATGCCGATTTGGGGGAGACGAGCATCCGCTTGATGATGCAAGACATCCTTCATAAACCGACTTGTTTCGACTCTCGGCACCGTGATGTGCATGGCAATATTCGTCATGTTGAAATCAGCGTGGCGGCGATTACGCTCGAGGATGAGACCCTTATTTGGACCTCCAGCCGAGATATTAGCGAGCGCAAAGCGCTGGAAGCTGAGTTGCGTAAGCAGTCCACGACAGACCCATTAACGGGTGCACCAAACCGCCGTTATTTCATGGATCGGATGGAGAGTGAATGCGTTCGAGCGCGCCGCCATCGTCGGCCATTGGCTGTTTTGATGTTGGATTTAGACTTTTTCAAAATTATTAACGATTCGTTTGGCCATGCGTATGGCGACAAGGTCTTGCGGCATACCGTGGAGACCTGTTTGTCGTTGCTGCGTCAAAATGATGTGGTTGGGCGGATTGGGGGGGAAGAGTTTGCTCTATTACTGCCTGAGACGGGTGAAGAGGGCGCGCTAGAGGTGGCAGAACGGTTGCGCGCGCGCATCTCAGAGATTCGAATTCCGATTCATGAGCAAGATCAGTTGAGCGCTGCGCCTGCTTTTAGCTGCTCGATTGGTGTCGCACTGTATAGCCACAACGACAGTAGCCATGAGGCCTTTTTATCGCGTGCAGATGCTGCCTTATATCAAGCAAAAGCCCGTGGAAGGAATCGTGTGGTTTTGGCTTCGACGCAGGTGAGCGCAGACTTTTTAGCGCAGTGACGCAGGCGCAATGTGCCTAGTCGGGTATCCACTCGATGAGCCACCCTTTTTCATCCGCCTCTGCGCGGACATGGTCGGCGTAGCCTGCGCAGGGAACGGCTATTAACGCGTGGCCTTGGTATAGCAAAGGCCATGTTTCTCGCAAAAAAGAGGCAATTCCCGCTTCTTGAAAGAGGTTTTTTAAGCTGCGTTGCTGGCCTCTGCTCTTGAGTGTGTCGCCCTGCGCTCTTGCGCGAAGAGTGAGCGCTCCATTTTCAAGATGTTTCTTTGCAATGCCCTCCCCTTGTTTTGCGCGCGAAAACTGGAGTACACCTTTCCACGCTGGAACGGGCAGTCGCGATTCTCCTCGCCATCTTATGATTGTTGCCTCGGGGGGCGTGGAGGGCGGTCTCGCCAGCCGTAATTGCCCTCGATAGCCGTACAGCCGGTATTCCGATGTGTGGTGCAGAAGCATGGCGGCGCGATTTGAAATTAAGCAACGCGTTTGTATCTCATGTAAGAGCGTGTTGCCTATCCCGAGCGCGTGGTGCGTAAAAAATAAGCGTAAAACCTGCCGCTGGCGCGGAGAGGAGAGCGCTTTCCAGCGAGCTAGATCTAGCCCGCGCCGGTCTGTTTGAACCGAAGTTAAATCAAGCTCAGCAATTTCATCAATGAGTGCCGCTTCGTCTGCCGCGATTTGCGCGGTTGCTGCGAGATGTTCGCGCCAGTGGGGTAGATGTTTTTCGAGTTGTGGACTGATGTGATGTCGCAAAAAATTGCGCCGAAAGCGGGTGTCGGCATTGCTGGGGTCTTCAACGTAAGCTAAATCGTGCGTGGCAGCGTAGTGTAAAAGCGCGCTTTTGGGGGTGTGGAGAAGTGGTCGCCAGATTTGAAGGTGCGGCTGGGTGGGGGCAAAGGGGCGCAAAATAGGCATGGCGGAGAGGGCGCGGCAGCCGCCTCCTCGTAGGGCCGCTAATAACACCGTTTCGGCTAAATCGTCGGCGTGGTGCGCAAGCACAAGGTAGTGGGCGGTGCTTTGTGCGAAAAAATGGTAGCGGGCTTCGCGAGCAGCCGCTTCGAGACCTTTATTGGCGGGGTTGATCTTCGCGTGGCCAACTCGGAAAGGCACATTGTATTGCGCGCACAGGCTTTCGCAGAATTGCGCCCATGTTTGGCTATCGGGATGAATGCCATGGTCGATGTGGACGGCGCGCAAACGAAAACCGAGCTGCGCTCGCAGCTCGGTGAGTCGGTGCAATAAAACCACTGAATCGATGCCGCCACTCAGCCCAATTTCCAGGTCGGTGTTTTGGGGCAGTTCCGGCGGCCAGTGTTCTATCAGCGCAGGCTTAGTTGCCTTCGGTTTCTTTGAATCGGCCATAGCTCATCAGGCGATCAAAGCGTGTGGAAAGCAGGCTTTCGACGGGCTGGTGTTGGAGTTGATGCAGGCTGTCGTGGATCGCACGTTTCATGTTTTGCATCATTCCTGCTGGGTCGCGATGGGCGCCACCGGCAGGCTCGTTGATCACTTTGTCGATTAGACCGAGTGTTTTTAGACGAGGCGCGGTAATTCCGAGGGTTTCGGCGGCTTCGGAGGCTTTTTCTGCGCTTTTCCAGAGGATGGAGGCACAGCCTTCTGGCGAGATCACCGAGTACGTTGAGTATTGCAACATGTTGACATGGTCGCCAACCGCGATTGCAAGTGCGCCGCCCGAGCCACCCTCGCCGATGATGGTGCAAATCACAGGGACTTTTAGGCGCGCCATTTCGTAGAGGTTGCGGCCAATGGCTTCGGATTGTCCTCGCTCTTCTGCACCAATTCCTGGGTAAGCGCCAGGTGTGTCGATAAAAGTGACGATGGGCAGGGCGAATTTTTCGGCTAGTTTCATCAGGCGCAGTGCTTTGCGGTAGCCTTCTGGACGCGGCATTCCAAAGTTGCGGTAGATTTTTTCTTTGGTGTCTCGGCCTTTTTGGTGACCAATGACCATCACCGACTGACCATTGAAGCGCGCGAGGCCACCTACAATAGCGGGGTCGTCTGCATAGGAGCGATCACCATGCAGTTCTTCAAAGTCAGTAAAAATAGACTGGACATAATCGAGGGTGTAAGGCCGTTGCGGGTGCCTAGCGACTTGTGAGATCTGCCAAGAGGTGAGCTTACCGTAAAGGTTTTTGGTCAGTTCCTGACTTTTCTTTTGTAGGCGTCCGATTTCTTCGGAGATGTCCAGTACCGAATCGTCCTGAACATAGCGCAACTCTTCGATCTTGTTTTCCAGCTCGGCGATCGGCTGCTCAAAATCGAGAAACGTAGTCTTCATACTTGATATAGGTATCTGAAGTGCGGAATCGGCGAATGATACCCGAGCCGCCAAGGGAACACCACGTTCTCGGATGCCCTCTTTTCGGGTAAAGGGGCGAATATCTGCGCTAGATAAAATTTTTTATACTTTTTTTCTAAAAAATCTTGCGCAACTTAAAATGCTGTGGTTTAATGCGACCTCTTCGTTGCACAGCAAGCAATTCAGCGAACAACGAGGGTGATTAGCTCAGTTGGTAGAGCGTCTCCCTTACAAGGAGAGGGTCGGCGGTTCGAATCCGTCATCACCCACCACTGCGGAGTGGTAGTTCAGTTGGTTAGAATACCGGCCTGTCACG
>CAZWRK010000059.1:0-24356 GCA_964635875.1 uncultured Aquaspirillum sp. | reverse complement strand
CGGTGCGATAGCCTAAGCGATGCAATTTCAGCGCGGTATGGGCATCTTCGGTCACGGTTTCGACCGCAATGCCGCCGACTTCGAGCAACGGGCCACGCTTAATCACCGCGCAGGAGCCACAGAAAAAAGTCGCATTCCATAAATCATTGCCGTCTTGCACCAGGCCGTAAAACAAGCTGCCCTCGTTCGGTACGCGGCGGAAGGTATCGAAGTTGCGTTCAAACGGATCGGGCGAGAAAAAATGATGCGGTGTTTGAACCATCACACAGCGGCCATCGCGCTCAAACTCGCCCATCACCACCTGCAAAAACGAGCGAGTCGGGATGTGATCACAGTCAAAAATCGCAATAAAATCGCCGTTGGTTTGCGTCAGGGCATGATTGATATTGCCCGCCTTCGCATGGAAGTTATTCGGGCGAATCATGTAATTCACCCCCGCTTCTTGCGCAAACTCGCGGAACGCCTCGCGGCGACCATCATCCAAGATATAAATATTCAGTTTGTCAGCAGGCCAGTCGATGCCCTTGGCGGCAAACACGGTTGGTTTCACCACGCTCATCGGCTCGTTGTAGGTCGGAATAAACACATCAACCGAAGGCCAATCGCCATAAGATTCCGACAACGAAACCGGCTCACGCTTCAGGGGCCACGCGGTTTGGATAAAGCCCAAAATCAAAATCAGCCATGTATAACACTCGGCCGTAAAGAGCATGACGCCCAAAAACACCTCGACCGGCGTCGCCAAATCCAACGTATTGGTGATACGCCACCATGCATACCGCGCCATCACCAACAGCGATAGCGTGATCAAAAACAGGGTCGTAATGCGGCCGGGAATACGCTGCATCCACACCACGAGCGACCATGTCCCCGCAAAGAACAGCAGCTGCGCCCCGAGCGTAAACGGCGTACTCGCAATTAAGATCACCAAGGCAAAACCCAAAATCGCCACGCCCACGGCAACCAGCCGGTAGCGCATCAAGCCTGCCGCCGCGCGATCCAATTGGTGCGCCAGTCGCAGGTAGTCGGGACTGGGCAAGCGCGCCAGCAACAGCCACCAGCCACGCAGCGCCCGATTCAACCCAGACTCGCACCGAGTCCAAGCGTGTTCGATCGGCTGTAGCCAGCTTTGTGTCGAACGCGGCAAAGGCGGGCGCTCCGGCCACGGCAACGGCGGCCTCACCATCAGGCTATGCCACACCCACCGCCCCACGCTGGCAGGCGGAGAAATGCCCAAAGCGGCCGCCCATACACGCTGCCAGTGCGACACCCGCGCCCATAAACGATCAGGCTGGCCGTGGCGTGGCGGCACAAAAAAGAGACGCCAGAAACAAAGCGCCAGCGAGGCGCGATCTTCTACACCCAGCGCGGCCATCCACCATGCCGCCAGCGCGGACACGCCCTGCCATAAACGATCGGGGCGGCCTGCGCGCGGCGCAACAAAAAAGAACCGCCACAAAATCAATAGCAACGAGGGAGATTCCGGCAGATCCAAAGCACGACGCACATCGGCTTTTAGGGTGCGCCACATCAGATCGACCCTCCATCCAGATACGCCTCTAGCCATGCACACAAGCCATGCAGGTCGTGCGCAGTTTGCGAATGCGGCGCATAGTCTGTGACCATGACGCCCTTAGCAAACGCCTCGGGCACGGCGACATCTTCATGAATTCGATAGGGAATCAAACGCTTCCCCAAGCGTTGCATACTCAGGGCCAAAATATCGGAATGCAGAACCCGTACCGGCGAAATGCGCGTCGCAATATAAAGCGCCGGTTTACCCATTTCAGCCAAATGGCGCTCAATTTGCTCCACGGCAACCAAAGAAAGCGGCTCAGGCGCTAAAAGCACCAACACGATGTCGGCGGCTAGACAGGCTTGCTCCATAAAAAGCGAGGGATAACGTGGGGTGTCGATGAGCACCACCCCTTCATCAAACGCCAAACGCTCAATTCCCTGCGCCAGCCAACGCGGTTTTTGCAGCAAATGCTGCTGGAAACGCGCCAGATCGCGCGGTTCGCTCCGCCCAAACGGTACAAACATCACCCCTTCGGCGCTTTTAAACGCATCCCCCGCCCAGTGCTGCCCCGCCAAAATCGCAGGCAATAAGCCGTGATCACTACTGTGATCCAAGCCTAAATAAAAGCCCAAGACGTTCGCCGGATCACTTTCGATCGCGAGCACCGAACGGTGACGCCGCGCCAATAAGGTCGCCAAGTGCGCCACCACCGTACTCCGCCCCGCCCCGCCCGAAGGAGAGACAATCGCCACTGTTTTCATGCGGGCGGCCCCTTCGGTGGTGTTGGCTCAGGTGTTGGCTCAGGTGTTGGCTCAGGTGTTGGCTCAGGTGTTGGCTCAGGTGTCGGCTCGCTCTCCGCTAAAACCTTGCCATGCATATACACCGGCACCACGCCGCCAGTGCGCCCAAAGCGCCACCCCATCAGCCGCCGCCATGCATGAGCGAGCGCCGACCGGCCCCAAATCGCCAACAATGTGAGCACAAAGCTCAACGCCAAAGCGCCAAAAAAAACACCCATTACTCTAAAACTTTCAACGGCAACACCCAAGGCTCGGCCCCGCGCGCCGGCGTACGCGCCACACGAGGCGTTTTTGCTTCGAAAAAAGACTGTAAAGCCGGATACTGCGCGACCGGTCCGGCAACGGGTGCGGGTGAGGCATCCGGCAGGGCCGGTGCACGCGGCGCGGGATGACCCAAAACATCGCAATAATCGACCGCGCCCCGATCCAACTCTCGCAGCGCCGCCACAATACCCGCTTCGCCCTCGTGACGCACCTCGCCTTCAAACAACTCGGCCAAAGGCAGTCGAAACACCCGTCCCATGACCTGTTCAAGATCCGGTGGACGGCACGCAAATAAAAACACCCACACCGCCCGTTTATCCGCAGTGATGATGTCACCCGGGCGAGACAGGACACATGCCCGCAGTACGTCCAAATGCGCCACTTCCGGTAGAAGCGGCAGCTCAATCAACATATTGGACAAGCCCAGCGGCCGACTATTTTCGATCATGCTTTGTGCGGCGTCTAAAAACGCCATGGGCGGCTGATAGCCACTCACCGGGGCGGCGACAGTCGCGGCCAGCGCACTTTCAAAATGCGGTGCTAAAGGACGGGTAAAGACTTGGCCTTGCACCGACTCAATTAAAGACATCAGCCGCGAAAGCGCAATATCGCGCCCCACCACTAAATTGGCCCCCACGCCAAGCAACAGCATTTCATGGTTGTAGCGCAACCGTTCATCGACTTCGCGCACAATGATTTTGAGCGCATTACCACGAATTTTACGCAGGGTGTACACGGCCCGCGCGAGGGTTTCCAAGGGGGTACGGCGATCATGATGAACGATGATAGTGGCGGCATGGCTATCACGGGTCGCAGCATCAAGCGCATCTAAATCCGCAACCAATTCCCAATCGGGAGGCGTCCACTTTTCGCGGGCTAATACGGGTTGACACGCCACAATCCGCGCCTCATCAAGCGCGAGCTTCAAACCCACACCGCCGGTTTCAGCGTGTTCTGAATGAACCGCCACCAGACGCCCCTCGGGATCGAAGCGCAACGCCTGTGCGTGTCCCGCGCTCAGTCCGCGTGGACCGCGCCAAAATTCGACCCGCCACTGTGTTTGCCCAAGGCGTTCCTCGAGCCGCGCCCAGCCCGCCCATGCATCGCGGTCGGTAGGACGCCAATCTGTCGCGGGGCGATGCAACCACCACAGCCCATAATGACGCTGGGCGCGCAACCACTTTTGAAGCACGACGGCATCGCGGTCAGAAGGTGTCAGGGCGGTGTCAAAAACCACCAGCGCACCGCGAGGCAATGCAAAACGATCAAGATCGGCCAGCGTACGTGCAAGGGGATTCGAGTCGGCAACCGCCTCGGGAGCCATCGCGAAAATGGCGAGGTTTTTGCGCGCGTCAGGACTTTGGGGGTCAATACCCAGCGCAACCACGCGCGCCAAGGCCGCCGCAGGCGCCAAAGACGAGACCCAAACCAACGGGCGCGGCCAATGTGCCGCGAGCAGTTGCCGCAGCCACGTCGTCGAAGCCGTGCGATCCGCTGGTGCAGCTACACCGTAAAGCCCTCCCGCACCCATCGCCGAGAAATCTTCGGGAAGATGCGCAATCCCCATCGCAACCCAATGCGAAGCCGGATGCCAATGGGTATGCCACGCCGCTCGCGCCGCCGCGAAGGTGCGAGAAAAAACCGAAGAAGAAGCAGGGGGCACGCTCATAAAATGGCCGTCATGTCGTTAGTAACGTGAATAAGGGGTGACCGGACGCGGCGGATACGGTACGGCACCTTTTTGCGGCTCAAAGTGATAACGCAAGTACAAGGCGAAGCGGTCGGGGGCGTAATCTTCAGAGCGATCGAACTGGAATAAGCCACCGAGCACCCACTGCGGGGTCACGCGGGCTTCGAGCGCGCCCTGTGCCGAATACGACACGCCACCGCCACTGCTACCATCGCGCACCGGCGCACCGAATCCCAACGCGTTTGCGCGTGAAACGGCGGCAGCCTGCAGATCAGGACGATCAGGATAGAAGTCACTGCCGTCACTGCGGGTTTGCGAGTAGCCCAGCGCACCTGCCAACTGCCACGACCACCACCCTTGCCGCCCTGTCCATTCGATCGGCACGCCGAGCGACACATTCGATTGCGGGCTGTAGTACCCCCCTTGCCCAAAAGTATAGCCGCCAAGATTTTGGCCATATTGCGACCAACTCAAGGTCATGCCCGTGTTCACGCGTTGATCGGCGTCATTGAGCACCGTCCAATCGACACCAGAGCGCAGGCTGAGTTCGCGATTGGTGGGGACGTTTTCGCCACTCAAGACCCCCACGCCCACCGCGCCAGACACGCTCACCGCTTCGTTCAGGTCGCGGCTAAGGCGCACGGTCGAGCCGGTACGGCGCACACCGCCCCACACCTCGCCGGTCACGGGATCTTTAGCGCCCGCAAACGAGAGCACACTACTGGTCACGGGGCGGCGCGATACATCGACCGACCAAGTGTTGTCTTGCCATTCGCCGTTCAAGCGCAATCCACCCGTGAGATAACTCACGGGGAAGGTGCTCGGGGTCAGGCCAATATCCGCGCGCCATTGATCGGCCTCGTAACCCGCTGCCAAAAAAGTCCCTTTGGCCTGTTGCTCGCCGCCATAAGGCAACGACTGATTGCCGAGGGCTGCAATTTTGCCGTAATCGCGGGCGGTGTCTGCTTGACCATCAAGGCGACCGGAAGATAAACGCAATTGATCCGCGTGGGCAAAAGCGTGTCCATGATAGCCAAACGGCACTCGCCCATACACCGGCACTTCGGTCAGATTAAAGCGGGAAATACCGTCATCACCAGACTTGCTCGAAGTGTAATACGCCGTTTCGACCCGCCCTTGACGACGGGCATCAAGATCATCCAAAGCGGCTTGAGCGGCGGTCGGCTCGCCATTCGGCTCGGGACGAATACCGCTAGCCTGCTCTTGGTCACGGGCTTTTTGGTACAGCGCAGCGGCAGTGTCGTACTGCTGGCGAGCCTGTGCTAGGCGGCCCGTTTGCACTGTCAGCGCAGGTGAGTCGGGAAACAGTGGCGCAAGGTCGCGCAAAATCGCTTCGGCTTGATCATCACGGCGCAGGACCGTCAGACGGCGGGCCGCCCCCAAACGAATATCGAGATCATCACGCGCGGCACGGTTTAACACTTCGGCCAACACTTTAAGTGCGGCATCGCTTTGTTTTTGCTCTTGAAGTGCACGCGCCAAGGTCAGGCGAGCATCGTTGTCAGTATCAGACAGCGCCAAAGCACGCTGCGCCCATGTCGCCGCTTGGGCAGGCTGTTTGCGCGCAAAGGCCAAGTCCGCCTCCGCCAACCAATAGCGGCGTTGAGCCGTAGGATCGGCCGTGGCTTGGGCCGGTGTCGGAGCGAGTTTAGCCAAGGCCGCTTGGGCGGCAGCATAGTTGCCCGCCGCCTGTAAGGCCGACACCTGCCGGTAAGCGACATCGCTCCGCAGAGCGAGCACATCGGCGCGTTGCGGTGCGGTGAGCGTGGGCAAAGCATCGAGAGTGTCGAGCCATGCGGTCAAATCACGATCGTGTCGCGCGCGACTCAGTAAGCGAGCATAGCGCACACGCATCTCCGGCGCGGCAGCGGCGGGCTGACGATCGAGCCAACCGCGCACCAAGGCCAAGCCACGATTCGCCTGTCCGGCATCAATCCACGCAGCGGCGACATCGGCCAATAAATCGGGATCCGCCGCCGCAACCGGCGTGACCGCCTGCAACACGGCTTCGGCGGCATCGGCGCGCCCGATGGACTGTAAGCGGCGTGCTTCAACCAAACGCAAACCAATGGTGAGACGCGTCGCCAGCTGTTGCATCGCGGGCGAGCGTTGCGCCGCAGGCACCGCGTTCAGCGCCTGCTGGGCCGCGTCAAGCTGGTCGGCCAGACTTAAATACAAAGCGCGGGCGTAGTGCATTTCGGGATTTGCTGTCGCAGGCGCAGCCTGAGCGCCTTCGGCCATCACAGCAGCGCCCAAATCGGGCAAGGCTAAACGCTGATACAGTCGCGCCAAGGCAAACCGTGTCCAGGCTGCCGATGGTGAAAGTTTCACCGCGCGCTCTAGCGCATCTAACGCGCGCCCGTTTTGCCCCACCACCAAAAATTGATCGGCTTGGGCTTTGAGCAAATCCGCCTCAATCGCTTGAGTATCGGTGCGGTTACTCGGAAAACGTCGCGCAAAAGCCTGCAAGAGGTTCTGCGCTTCCGCCACACGCCCTGCCGCGCTCAACATTTCCGCAAGGCCACGCAAGGCCCCTTGGTGGTCGGGTTGTACCGCTAAAGCGCGCCGGAATAAGGCTTCGGCACCTTTGCTGTCGCGGCGCGCCGTCTGCAATCCGCCCCATGCGCTCAGGGCGTCTGCGTCGTTGGGTTGCAGCGCCAAAGCCTGCTTGATCGAGGCTTCCGCCGCGTCGAAGCGACCGGCGGCCTGCGCGACTTCGGCCGCCGCCAAAGCGCCCCAAAACCGCGCGGTCGTGATCAAGTCAATCCATTTTCCTTGATCGTCTTCTTTGGCACGGGCTTTGGCTTGAGAAAAGTAGCGCACGGCTTCGCTGTGTTGGCCTTGGCGTAAACGCAATAAACCAATGCCACCGAGCAACTCAGGATCATCGCCACGCGCTTTAAGCGCACTAAACAGCGCGCTTTCGGCATCGGCGAGTTGGCCTTTGTCGAGTAGGCGCAAGCCGCGTTGCTGGGTCTGGTAATTTGGATCGGCCAGCAAGCGCTGTTGTGCGACTTTCGCGCCTTGCAGCGCTTTCAACATGCCATTGATTTCTTTGTCGTCGGGCTGAAGACGCGCAAAGTCTTCAAACCACGGCATGTAAGCTAAATCTTCTCCGGCGGACACCAAACCACGCCGCCAAATTTGTAAAGCCCGCACCCGATCGGTTGCAGGTTGGGCGGCCAGCGCAACGATGCGCTTCATGCCCTGTGGACGGGTTTCCGCACCTTCGCCAATCAAAAGCTCGGCCAAGGCCAAAGCGGCTTCGGTGTCGCGGGGGTCGGCTTTAAGGCGGGCTTCGAGTCCGGCACGCGCGGCCGCAAAACCCTTGGGGGCGCTGGCAATAATCTGCCAGTATTCAACGCCCAACGCCCCTGCCGGTGCGCCCGTCGGGAATAAGCGTTTTAGCAGCGCGCTCGCTTCATCGCCCTTGCCAGTACGTGCCAATAATCGCACCCGCGCCATCGTTTGCCGGTCGGTGGTGGCGATGCGATACGCTTCGGCCAGCTCACGCGTTTCGGGAGCATTGGGCGCGGATTTTTGAAGGTGCGCCAAGTGTTTGGCCGCTTCGTCGGGTTGATTGGAGCGAATTTCGAGCAAACCCAGCGTGAGCAAAGCACCGGCATGATCGGGCTTGGCTTTGAGGATTTTGGCGAGATTATCACGCGCCAGCTCGGGGCGATTTTTGCTCGCCCACATCTGCGCACTACTCAATAAAGGGTCAGTATCACGCGGTAAGGCCGCAGCCGCGACAAATGGCATCGCGACCAGCGGTACGACCCCCGCCACCAACGAAATCAAGCGCATGAGGGATTCCTTGCACGAAGTAAGCGACCATCCGCCGCAAAACGGTAACGGCCTTCGATCCAGCCGCGACCAAACAGAGTCAGCACGCGGTTGTAATAACCCGGCGGCGAGGCCGCGTTCTGGGTGTCGATATGCTGCTGCAAACGCGCGACCACATCAGGCCGCCCCGCACTGGCGGCAAATGGCAACCACGCCGCCGAAAATCCGGCAAAACCGTTGTTATCGCTCAACGCACCGGTGTCAGCCTGCGCCTTTTCGGGCACAGCGCCACGCTGGGCAATATGGGAAAAGAGCGGCATAAACCGCGCCAACAATCGTGCCTGCGCGGGGTCTTCTGGCGCAGTCATTCCCGCCCACAAATAGACACGAATCGCGTTATAACTGCCCTCGCCGCCAGTTTGTGCATCGCGCACAAAACCACGCCCGCTGTGATATTCGATCCATTCTGGCGCGATCCCTTTGGGTGCGGAATCCAGCATCAGCCGCAGCGACGAATCCGCCAGCGCAGGCCAATCGGACTTGGGCAATACCGCCGCCAAACGTCGCATCACAGGCAATGGCACATAACTCGGATTAAGCCGCCACCGATCGGCACCCAAGGTAAAACCAACTGGCGCGGGAAGCAGCGTCGGCCCCAGCTGCGGCAGGCGGGCGGTTTCCTCGCGCACAATTCGCCGCGCTAATAACGTTCCCAAAGCCTGATAACGACGGTCTTGCCACAACCGCCCCGCCTCCAACAAGGTGTAGGCAATCCACACATCCGAATCGGAAGCGGAGTTGGTGTCCAACACGCCCCAGCCGCCCCCGTCTTTTTTGCCCCACAGCCATGCGGGTAGGTGTGCGGTGAGGTCGCCCTGGGCAAGATTGTTCACCGTCCACGATAGCAGCCGATCAAAGGTGGCGCGATCGCCTTCGACTAAAGCAAAAAATAAGGCATACGACTGCCCTTCGGAAGTCGTAATCGATTGCGCCGAACCGACATCAATCACGCGCCCCTCTGGCGAGACAAAGCCCCGTTGAAATGCTTGCCATGCGGGCCATGCACACACCGCGGGGGACGTCGCAGACGCTGCCCACACCGGCGCGGCGACCATCGCCCATAGCACCGTTGCGCCCAGCCAGCGCGCCACCGCCCGCACAATCTGCGCGAATGATTTCATGCCTAGCCTCCTAATCTTCGCGTGGCGACCCGACTCAGCCACCGGAACAGCATCAGGGCAAAACACAGACCCGTTAACCCGCCTAAAACAGCCAAGGCCAACGGATAGCGCGACATAAAGAACCACAGGCGTTGCCACCACTCCAGCTCGCCAACGTAGTACACCCCACCCACCCTAAAGCTTTGTACCGTATCGAGGCGCATGATAGATACATCGCCGCGAATCGCTGTAATTTTGGCCGGATCAGAGAGCGCTTCGACCACCCGTTCAAGCCCTTCGGGCTGCGCCGCAGAAATCACCACCACACTGCGCCCCGCTAAAAACGGCGACTCAAAGCCGATCAACGCCCCTAAAGCGCCCTCACTTTCAAGCCGCACTCGCCCTTGCTCGAGGTGCGGCACAATGTCGTCGTCGCCTGCAAAATGCGCCCCCAGCCATGATTGCACCCGCTCCAAAGCCGAGAATTCACGCTTTTGCTGTTGAATCCATAGTGGCAGCGGGCCTTGCCAGTCCGCGAGCAGTGTCGAAACCGAACCGGTGCCAATCACCAACCAATGCCGATCGCGTCCGCGCCCTTTTTGAACCTCAGCGGGCGAAAGCAGAGCAAAGCGAGTGGCCGCGAGTCCGGTATGGCGACCCAGCACGCCCAATACCGAAAGCACCGCGCTTTGTTCAGCCGCGTTAGGGTGATCAGGAATTAAGAGCGCGGTATCAGAAAGGTCGGCATAACGGGTGAAAGGAAAGCCGCTATTGGCAAAAAAGGCCAGATTGGGCAGCGCCGCAAAGTGCGGCAGACCGGTAAAGTCGATCGTACTCAGAGGGTCAATCGCAGCAGACGGCGGCGTGGGCGCAGAAGTGCATGCGCCGGTTTTTTTGGGGGGAATTTGGAATTGGAACTGTAGTTGGTTATTACTGCCGACACGGAACGCAGGAATGCGTAGTGCGCTACTGTCTTGAAAGAGCTTGCCATCTAAGACCGGCAACACTAACCGGCTGTTTTCACCGACATCGCCGGTCGGCTTGAGCCGGTAAGACTGCAAAAATTGGTTGTTGATTTCGACGTTCAACATCGAATCATCCGCGCGCAAAGGCGGCGTGTAGTGATAGCGCAAGTCCATCGGAATGCCATTATTGCGCCACGGAAACAGGTCGGCCGGTACGCGCAAATTAATGCGAATCGGCGCGGGGTTGTACCCGCGAACCTGCAGCGCCTCAGAATTTTCAACGAGATCACCAAGGCGGATTGGTCGATCGGTTTGAATCCAGTTTGGAGCGTCGTAGGGCTTGCGGGCCTGTGTGGGGCCGATGGAGCGCACAACAGCACGCGATCCGCTCAAAGTCGCTGAGCCTTGTACGAGTGCGGTCGCAGCCAGCTCGAGATCATGGACATCGCGCCCCAGCACCAGCAGCATTTTTTTGCCCGGAGCAGCGGGGTTGTCTTGCACCATCAGCGTCGGCAAATCGACTTTGGGTAACGATTCGAGGCCCGTGGGTCGGTCGGTATTGGTGGCAAAAACAATTGCATGTTGCTTGGTTGGCAGGGTTTGTCGTGCAGGAAACTCGAGGCCACGATACGAGGCCAGCGCACCAAACCATGAGCTCAAAATACCCGCGACGCGCAAGGTCGCTCGGTCATTATTTTTCGGGAACACAAAGGGCAACGTCAGGCTGCGGTTGTCGCGGCGATCGAAAAACGGTGCAGGCAATAAGGCAAGATCGTTGGCCAACGTCAGAGGACGAGTTTGTAAGACGATCTCGCTGGCGGGACTGATTTCGGCCCAGAGGCTGCTATGAAAAGGGTCTTCGCAAGTTAAGGTTTGGTAGTGACCGACTAATTGAAAACGGAGCTGGTTAAAGTCGGAAAAAAAGCGCGGGTCCAGCGGGATTTCTTGCGTGGTCGGGCGGCCTGATTGGTCTTTGTTGAGCGGCAGCGCGGTAATCAGCTCCTCATTAAAGTAGAGCTTTAGGTGCGTCAGCGAAAAATCCATCGACGGCGAATAGCTGAAATTCAGCTTGATTTTGGCTGCGGTGACAACTTCGTCTAAGCGCACACCAAACGATAAGCCGCCATTGCCGTCCGCGCCCTGCAAACGAATCGGGTAGTACGCACCAATATCTTTGAAGGGCATGACGACTTCGCTCTCGGCCACGGGCATGCTCACCACAGACGGCGAATCAACGGGAAGCGCGGCAGCGACCCAGCCGCTCCACATCAGCAGAGACACCGACAAGAGGATGCGCCGACTGAAGAACGCCAGCCGAGCACCCCACGTGTAAAGAAGAAAAAAAAGTACACGCACTAAAATGGGCTCTTTGTAAGAAGGGGATCGCCATCAGCGATCAAAAAAATAGACACACTTAAGGGCACAACCTCAAGAATGTCTATCTAGAGTCAGATTTAACAAAGCTAACGCGTAAAAGCCCTGATATTTTGCCATTTTTCCGCATATTGTTCATGCACAAAAACGCACAACCCAAGCGATTAAACCATAACGTAAAAAATGATTTTTGCACAAAAAATCATACCAAAGTCATAACATATCGTCCTAAATTTATTTAGGATAAACCCACATTAGCAGCCAAGGAGCAGCCCAAGCGCCTTGGCTGAAAAGCAATTAACGCGCAGCCAGTCGTGCCAAAAGGGTGTGGTGAATACCGGCAAAACCGCCATTCGACATCACTAAAACCTGATCACCCGCGCGAAGTTCATCTAGCAAAGCGCACAACAAGGCTTCAATGTCGTCGAACCCAGCCGCCTGATCACCCAGAGGGGCAAGCGCTTCGTTGAGATCCCAACCCAAGTTCGCACCATAGCAAAACACCTTGTCCGCCAACACCAAGCTACCGGCTAAGGCGGCTTTCATGGTGCCAAGCTTCATCGTGTTTGAACGCGGCTCAAGCACCGCAATGATCCGGCTCGCGCCCACTTTAGCGCGCAAGCCTGCAACGGTGGTCGCGATGGCGGTGGGATGATGAGCAAAATCATCATAAACCGTGATGCCATTGACGCACCCTTTGATCTCCATACGCCGCTTCACGTTTTGAAACCGCGACAAAGCCGCAATGGCCTCTTGTGGGCGCACGCCGACATGGCGCGCTGCCGCAATCGCAGCCAGCGCATTCATACGGTTATGCTCGCCGAGCAAGTCCCACGTCAGACGCCCCTGCGGCATCATCATGTACAACACCTCACAACTGCCGTCCGCGTCCACGGCACCCACCGACCATTCGCCCTGCTCGCCAAAGCGTTCGACCGATGTCCATAGCCCCCGCGCCAGCACCCGATCCAAACTGGCTTCACGACCATTCACGACCAAGCGGCCCGTGCTCGGCACCGTCCGCACAAGATGATGAAACTGGGTTTCGATCGCGGCTAAATCGGGGAAGATATCCGCGTGATCAAACTCCAAATTATTCAGCACCGCCGTGCGCGGGCGGTAATGAACAAATTTAGAGCGCTTATCAAAGAAAGCGGTATCGTATTCGTCGGCTTCAATCACAAAAAATGGGCTTTGGCCGCCTTTTTCTTGCGCGGGTTCACCCGGAAGACGCGCAGAAACACCAAAATTCTCAGGCACACCGCCAATCAAAAAGCCGGGCGCAAGACCACAATCTTCCAGGATCCACGCCAACATGCTGGCGGTACTGGTTTTACCGTGGGTGCCCGCCACTGCCAAGACCCAGCGCCCCTGCAGCACATGCTCAGCCAACCATTGCGGGCCGGACGTGTAGGGCAGGCCACGATCCAAAATCGCTTCAATGACCGGCATGCCGCGTTTTGCTACATTGCCAATCACATACACATCCGCGTTTAAGTCGGTGAGCTGCTCCGCCTCAAAACCTTGCGTGATGGTGATGCCTAATGCCTCTAACTGTGTGGACATCGGTGGATACACATTTTGATCGCACCCCGTCACGGTATGACCTTCCGCCCGCGCCAAAGCGGCAATTCCACCCATAAACGTGCCACAAATTCCGATGATATGAAGATGCATAGCAACAATCCGGCCATTCAAAAAAGAGGAAGGGTAAAACAAAACCCCGTCGCAAGCGACGGGGTCAACGTTTCAAACCGTACCGACCAACGGTCGATTAGACATGAAAGAAACTAAATGTCATCAGCAGGAAGAGCGGCAACAAACACACACCCGACCATGCGATATACCCAAAAAACGACGGCATTTTCACGCCCCGTTGTTCGGCAATCGCCTTCACCATAAAGTTCGGTGCGTTACCGATGTAGCTCAGTGCACCAAAGAATACCGAACCAGCAGAAATCGCCACCAAGGTCGAGGCCATATCATGCATGAGATGCTGAGCATCACCGCTGGCCATATTGAAGAACACCAAGTAGGTCGGAGCGTTATCCAAGAAGCCCGACAAAATCCCAGTCATCCAGAAATACATACCGTCGATCGGTTGACCATCCGCGCCCGTCACCAATCTGACAACCGCAGCCAACTGACCCGCCTCACCCGCGCGCAAAATCGCAATCACCGGCGCAATGGTGATGAAAATAGCCGCGAACAGCTTGCCGACTTCGGCAATTGGCCCCCAGTTAAAGTCGTTTCCGGCACGAATTTGTTTTGGCGTCAGTTTGAGCGATAGCGCAGTCACCACCAGCAAAATCACGTCACGGGCGATGTTTTGCAGCTCGACATGGGTCCCCATCAGCTCAAATGTCACACCGGGTTTCCAGATGCCCGATAGCAAAACGCCGCCAATAATGGCCGCCAAGCCAAGAAGGTTCCACAGGCCGTAGATTTTCAGCGGCGTGTCGTGCGAGGTATCCAGAACCCGCTCGCCTTCTTTGCGATAGAAATAGCTATCGAGAAAATAGAACATCGTCAACAAGACACCGCAGGCAAAGAGCACTTCTGGCAGCATGTGTTGGATCGTCCAGAAGAAACTCACCCCCTTCAAGAACCCCAAAAATAGGGGGGGATCGCCCAAAGGCGTCAGTCCGCCACCGATATTCGCCACCAAGAAAATAAAGAACACCACCACATGCACGCGATATTCGCGGTTTTCATTGGCACGCAAAATCGGGCGAATCAACAGCATCGCCGCGCCGGTGGTGCCCATAATACTGGCCAACACCGTCCCTAATGCAATGAGGCCGGTATTGAGCTTGGGCGAGCCATGTAAATGCCCCCACACCAAGATGCCGCCCGAGACGGTGTAGAGCGACAGCAGCAGCACAATGAACGGAATGTATTCAGCCACGGCGGCATGAACCACCGAAGAGACCGCCGCACTGGGGCCAAAGTTCGCCGCAAAAGGGACTAAAAACAGCACCGCCCAAAACGCGGCGACTTTGCCAAAGTGGTGATGCCAAAAATGCGGGGCAAATAGCGGAAACAAGGCAATCGACAACAACATGCCGACAAAAGGCACGGTCCACGCCAAGCCCAGCGTTGCGCCATCAAACTCTGCGGCGTGCGCCAAACTCGGCATGAGGCCGAGCAAAACCGGCAAAAAATAAGGTAAAACGCGCTTCATTCCAACCTCTCTCATACAAGCGGGCGAATTAAGCCGTGCCACGCTGAATAAACTCGATCTTGTAGCCATCGGGATCCTCGACAAAAGCAATCACCGTGGAACCATGTTTCATCGGCCCTGCTTCACGCACCACCCGACCACCTTTAGCACGGACAGCATCACAAGCGGCATAGGCATCTTCGACCTCAATGGCCAAATGACCAAAGGCATCGCCCATCGAATAGGATGTCGTATCCCAATTGTGGGTCAATTCAATCACGGTCTGCTCAGACTCTTCGCCGTACCCCAAAAACGCCAAAGTAAAGCGCCCTTCAGGGTAATCTTGGCGGCGCAATAAGCGCATGCCGAGAACGGTTTGATAAAACGCCAGCGATGCTTCCAAATTCACCACTCGCAGCATGGTATGCAAAAGGCGCATGACAAGTCTCCTGTGTAGATCCTGTATTTTCAAAAGAAAAGGTTTGTTCTCTTACGAAAACAAACCTTTACAAGATGTTTCAATGCTATCACAAAGCCCTGCATGCTCCCGCAACCAGCGTTGTCCATTTTCGAAATCGGGCAAGAGGCGCGCCAGCTCTTGCCAAAATACAGGTGCATGATTCATTGCTTTTAAATGGGCCAATTCATGAGCGATGACATAGTCAATCGCCTCGGGCGAGGCCTGAATTAAGCGCCAATTGAGGCGAATGACGCCTGCGGCACTACAACTCCCCCAGCGCCGCCGAGCATTAGATAAAGCTAATTTCGTTGGTGGACGCGGGCAAGAAAGTAAAAATCGCTGCATACGCGCCAAAAACACCGAATAGGCCTGTTTTGCCAAGGCATCAACTGCCACCTGATGTGCGTCCAACGTCTGCGATGTTCCGCCAACACGGCACCATCCATCGCTAAAAACCACCCCTGAACATGCTATGTCCGGCTGCACTGTCCATGCTTGCCCGAGATAAAACAGCGTGTGCGGCGCTTGTGGTAAAACCGACCGAATTTGGTCACGTAAATGCAACACATTGGAAGAAATCCAGTGATGACGCGCCGCAATAAGATGCAAAACCTCACGCCGCGGCAGCTGTTTGGGCGCACGAACGATCACACGATCGGCCGACACTCGAAAACCAACCGAGCGTCGTGCCGCTGGAATCAGGGTTAATTCGACAGAAGAACCGTCAGTGAGTGTGAGAGGCCAAACGGCGGGCGCGATCCGCTTCGGATGCAAAAGGGCCGACTCCTGAAATAGTAAGCTGTTGCGCTTCGATCCACTCTTCGATTTCGCGGGTGATGGCATCGGTTGAGCGGCCATCCGGCACCACCGGTGCCCCCACCACGACGGTGATCTCGCCTGGATATTTGCAGAATGCGTTTTTCGGCCAGAATTCGCCCGCATTGTGCGCCACCGGCACCAGCGGCACATTCAGGTCAATCGCCATTTTGGCGGCCCCTTGCTTGTATTTGATGCGCTGGCCGGGTTGGGTGCGCGTCCCTTCGGGAAATACCACAATCCAAAAACCACAATCCAAACGATCGCGGCCTTGTTGAACCAGTTGCTGCGAAGCGCGCAAGCCACGTTTACGGTCAATTGCAATCGGGCTGGTGGTTGCGAGCGCCCATCCGAAGAAAGGCAGCATCAATAGCTCGCGCTTGAGCACCCACACCTGCGCCGGAAAAATCTGCTGCAAAGCCATCGTCTCCCAGCCGGACTGGTGTTTCGAGGCGACAATCGACGGGGTGCTCGGAATATTTTCCGCACCGATCACGCGAAAACGCAGACCGCAGGTTAACTTCAGCCACGCGAGCATAATGTGCGTCCAGCGGGTCACAATCCAATGACGCGGACGGCGCGGCAGCGGTAAAACCATTAAGGCGATGATAAAAAAAACCGGTGTCGTCAATAACACACCGAGCCAATACAAGGCACTGCGAATCCACACCATCATCGAACAGGTTCAATCTTCGTCATGTTGAATCAGCCAATCGGCCGCTTCAAATAAATCGGTAAAAACGCGGGTATCGGGCGGTAAACCGCCTTTTTCACAGGTCGCTTTTCCTTTGCCGGTCATGACCAACAAAGGCTGCCCACCGACCTCGGCAATCGACTGTAAATCACGCAAACTATCGCCGATTAAATACAGATTTTCTGGGCGCACCCCAAATCGCTCCGCGATATCCAGCACCATGCCCGGCTTTGGCTTACGGCAACTACAGCCCGCCTCGGGACGATGCGGACAGAAAAAAACCGCTTCAATTCGCCCGCCCGCACGGTTCACCAAACGATGCATTTTTTCGTGCATGGCGTTCAAAGCATGCATATCAAACAAGCCCCGACCAATCCCCGACTGATTCGTTGCGACGACGATTTTCCAACCCGCCTGCGACAAATTCGCAATCGCCTCAATCGCGCGCGGAATCGGCACCCACTCCATCGAGTTTTTGACGAAATCATCGCGGTCTTGGTTGATCACACCATCGCGGTCCAAGATGACAAGTTTCATGGTGCTGTCCTGTGAAAAATCGGGAGCCCACACAAGGTGAGCACCCGATATACCGATCAAAAATTACTCGGCCAATAAGGAAATATCCGCGACTCGGTTAAACAAGCCTGCCAGCTGCCCCAGCAGCGCCAAGCGATTCGCACGCACAGCGGAATCTTCGGCCATTACCATCACCCCTTCAAAGAAAGCGTCAACAGCAGCGCGCAAGGTTGCCAATTGGGTGAGCGCAGCGCTGTAGTTTTGCTCGGCAAAAGCCGCATCAACGCTCGGCAAGGCGGCTTCGATGGCGGCAGCCAAGGCGGTTTCTGCGGATTCGGCAAACAAGGCGGGGTCGATCGCCTCGGGCAGATCGCCTTCGACCTTCTTCAGGATATTGCGAATCCGCTTATTCGCAGCAGCCAAGGCGGCCGCTTCAGGCAGGGCGCGGAAAGTGGCAACCGCATCGAGCACCGCACTGAGATTGTCCAGACGAGTCGGAGCCAATGCCAACACCGCTTCGACCTCATCCTGACGACGCTCGGCACCGAGCAAGTTTTTCAGACGTTCCAGCGCAAAGCCATACAGCGCCTCGGCGCTGCCGTCAGCAATCACACCCACAGGGAAGGTCGCGACCGCTGCCGCAAAGAGAGCCTTCAAATCGAGCGGCAAGCGCGCTTCGACCAACATCCGCAACACGCCAAGCGCATGACGGCGCAAGCCAAATGGGTCTTTGTCGCCAGTCGGGATTAAGCCAATCCCCCAAATACCGGCCAAAATTTCCAGCTTATCGGCCAAAGCGACGGCCAAGGCAATCTCGCCTTCGGGCAGCGTGTCACCGGCAAAACGTGGGTGGTAATGGGCTTCGATGGCAGCCGCGACTTCAGGCGCTTCGCCGTCGAGTTGCGCGTAGTACATGCCCATAATCCCCTGCAGTTCAGGGAATTCGCCGACCATATCGCTGACCAAATCGGCTTTGGCTAAACGCGCAGCGCGGCGGGTCAATTCGACATTCGAACCAAGCTGAGTTGCAATCCATGCTGCGAGGGTTTCGACCCGCTCAATCCGCTCCAGCTGCGAACCAATCTTGTTGTGATATACCACGTCGGCGAGTTTGCTCAGGCGGCTATCGAGCTTCTGTTTTTGGTCTTGCTCAAAGAAGAATCGCGCATCTGACAAGCGGGCACGTAGAACGCGCTCGTTACCTTGGATAATGTGTGACGGGTCGTCGTTCTCGATATTCGACACGAGCAAGAAGCGGTTCATCAGCTTGCCTTGCGCGTCTAATAGCGGGAAGTATTTTTGGTTTTGCTGCATGGTCAAAATCAGACACTCTTGCGGCACACGCAAGAATTCCGCTTCAAAACCCGCTTCCAAGACCACCGGCCATTCGACCAAAGCAGTGACTTCGTTCAACAGATCTTCACCGGCGGCCAGTGTTGCGCCGAGAGCTTGGGCTTTTTCGGCCAATTTGCTGCGAATCAGCTCGCGGCGTTCGTCAAAGCTGGCGATGACTTTGCCTTGATCACGCAGCACTTGCGCGTAGTCTTGGGCAGCGGGAATCGATACCTCACCGGCAGACAAGAAACGATGCCCGCCCGTCACGCGGCCGCTTTGCAGCTCCAGCACTTCGCCGGGAACGATGCGGTCGCCGTGCAACATGGTTAGGGCATGCACCGGACGCACAAACAGCACGTCCCGATCACCCCAATGCATGAGCTTCGGAATCGGCAGTTTTTTCAGCGCTTCGGTCACGATACCGGCCAGCACATCATCCAGTTGCGCGCCTTCGGCGGTAAAGCGATAGAAGAAGCTTTCGGCTTTGCCATCCATTTGCCGTTCGAATTGGGCAACGGCGTCTAGCGGGATATTTTTGGCTTCGAGTTTTTTGATCAGCGCGGGCGAGGGCTGGCCTTCGGCGTTGAGGGCCACACTGACCGGCATCACTTTTTCGACCACTTCTTGCGCGGGCGCTTGTGCCAACACACTAGACAGTGTCACCGCCAAGCGGCGTGGGCTGGCAAATGGTGTGACCACGACATCGGCCTCGACCAGTTTGCGCGCCAATAATTGGCTTTTAATCGCGTCGGCAAAGCTTGCGGCCAATCGAGGCAACGCCTTCGGTGGCAATTCCTCAGTAAATAATTCGACGAGTAAGGTTTGCATAAAGTTTCGTTTCAGTCGGTATACGCGGGATGGCGAATCATGGTGCAAGCAGCGTTGACCATTGCAAAAGCAATCGAACCTTCTTCTGCCGCTTGGGGCTGCCACTGGGCTTCGGCCAGCGGGGACAAGGTTGACCAGACATTTTTGCCTTGTTGGTCAAAGTAGTCAGAAGAAATGAACGCATAGGCTTCTTGGTCACAATTCACCACCACCTGCATGCGGCGGATAAAGAAATGGACGTTCAGCGGCTTTTCGTATTGTTTTTCACGAAAGCGCTCTTGGTGCCGGAAATGCAGCATGCCTTTTTTGATTGCAATCGAGTTCCGATCAATCGCCAGCTCCAATCGGGGACTGCGTTGGTAAATCTGCCAATTGGCTTCGGCGGCCATCACCCACGGCGCGCAAAACAAAGCGAGGCACAACAAGAGCATCCGGTACATAAGTCGCATCACGCAGAAGGCTGGCACATCGGGAAACCGAGTGCTTCGCGGGAGTCATAAAACGCCTGTGCAACACGGCGCGCCAGATTGCGAATTCGCCCGATGTAGGCCGCGCGTTCGGTGACCGAAATCGCACCACGGGCATCGAGCAAGTTGAAGGTGTGTGCGGCTTTAAGCACCATTTCGTAAACCGGCAAAGCCAAGTTGGCTTCGAGCAAGCGTTGCGCTTCGGCTTCAAACTGGTTGAACTGGCCGAGCAAGAATTCAACATTACTATGCTCGAAGTTGTACTGGGATTGCTCGACTTCGTTCTGATGATAGACATCACCATAAGTGAGCTTTTGGCCGTTTGGTAGGACCGTCCAGACCAGATCGTAGACGTTTTCGACGCCTTGCAGATACATCGCGAGACGCTCAATCCCGTAGGTAATTTCGCCCAAGACCGGCTTGCAATCGAGACCGCCGACTTGTTGGAAGTAGGTGAACTGAGTGACTTCCATGCCGTTCAGCCAGACTTCCCAACCGAGAGCCCATGCGCCAAGCGTCGGGTTTTCCCAGTCGTCTTCGACAAAGCGAATGTCGTGCACGAGCGGATCAATGCCCAGCTCTTTCAGTGAGCCAAGGTATAAATCTTGGATGTTGGGCGGGCTGGGTTTGAGCACGACTTGATATTGGTAGTAGTGCTGTAGGCGGTTGGGGTTTTCACCATAGCGCCCATCTTTCGGACGGCGGGAGGGTTGCACATAGGCGGCAAACCACGGCTCGGGGCCAATCGCGCGCAAAAATGTTGCAGTGTGTGAGGTTCCTGCACCCATCTCCATATCGTAAGGCTGGAGCAAGGCACAGCCTTGACGCGCCCAATAGGATTGGAGAGTTTGAATAATTTCCTGAAATGTCAGCATGGCGGCCAGCGATAAAAAAAATGTCGGTCGATTCTACCGGATTTGCGCCTCTGTGCTCTAGCCATAATCGGCGCTTCTGGACGGAAGATCAAAGGATTGAGGCATAAGAAGAACGCCACTTTGCCGAAAATCGAACATTTCAAGTTCAGCGTCGTACAAAAAAACAAAACCCCTGCACGGCACAAGGCGCAGGGGCAATCGACAAAAAAGAAATTAAGCTTTTAGGAGACGGGCCGCATCAAGCGCAAAGTAGGTCAAAATGCCATCAGCACCGGCGCGTTTGAACGCAAGCAAGCTTTCCATCATGCACTGCTCTTCGTTGAGCCAACCATTTTGGGCGGCGGCTTTCAGCATCGCGTATTCGCCCGACACTTGATAAGCAAAGGTTGGCACCTTGAACTCATCTTTGAAGCGACGCACCACGTCGAGGTAAGGCATCCCCGGTTTGACCATGACCATATCCGCGCCTTCTTGAAGGTCCGTCGCGATTTCTTGCAAAGCTTCATCGCTGTTGGCGGGATCCATTTGGTAATTGAATTTATTACCTTTGCCCAAGTTACCCGATGAGCCAACCGCATCGCGGAACGGGCCATAAAAGGCCGACGCATATTTGGCCGAATACGCCATGATTCGCGTGTGGATGAATCCGGCCTCTTCCAAGACATCACGAATCGCCCCAATGCGGCCATCCATCATATCGGACGGTGCGACCACATCGGCACCGGCGGCAGCATGACACAAGGCCTGACGCACCAGTACTTCGATCGTCTCATCATTCATGACATAGCCGGTTTCATCCAAAACCCCGTCTTGGCCGTGAATGGTGTATGGGTCGAGCGCGACATCGGTCATGATGCCCAACGACGGAAAACGCTGCTTCAACTCGGCCACCACGGTCGGCACCAAGCCATCGGGGTTAAAAGCTTCTTCGGCCTCGTTGGTTTTACCGGTTTCAATCACAGGGAAAAGCGCCAACATCGGGATGCCCAATCGCACAACTTCTTCAGCGACGGGAATCAAACGATCTAGGCTCAAACGCTGTACACCGGGCATCGAGGCCACTTCTTCGGTGCGGTTTTCGCCTTCCAGCACAAAAACCGGATAGATCAGATCGTTGGTGGTCAGCACGTTTTCGCGCATGAGACGACGTGAAAAATCATCACGGCGCATCCGGCGCATCCGTGTGGTAGAAAAATAGCGATTAGCAAAAATCATACGGATCGTAAACCTTTAGAAGCAGCTCTATTAGAAACACACCGCCTCTTTTATGGACTGCAAAGGCGGTGAACGTGAATACCCTGACAGCTTAACAAAGCTGGGCTTTAGGCGACATTAAGGCGCTTCAATCGGGCTGCTGTGGTTTTTTCGGCGGGCGATCGAGCGGCTTAAAGCCGGGTTTAACGCCGGGGGGCAAATCGGGTGGAGGCGCTTGGCGGGAAAGGCGCGCCAAGGTGTTGATGATCGTAAACAGCGGGGCAACGATCACAATGAGCCAAAACCATGTGGAATGCAGGAAGTCCATAAATACGCTCTACCATAAAAAAACGCTGGGAAATTCCCAGCGTTTTAGGATTGGATGTCTTTCTGAGCGAAAGAATATCAAATCTTGTCGTAAACCGGTTGGCCGCCGTGTTTGCGCTCTTCGTCCAAATTGTCTT
Organism: uncultured Aquaspirillum sp.; assembly: GCA_964635875.1. Lineage (GTDB taxonomy): Bacteria > Pseudomonadota > Gammaproteobacteria > Burkholderiales > Aquaspirillaceae > CAZWRK01. The sequence goes on along the minus strand of CAZWRK010000059.1, from coordinate 1,965 downwards.
CAGACTGATGTGCACCCCAGTAGTCGGCGTTTTTGATACCGAGTTTTTCTGGGTGGAACACCGGATCTTTGCCTTCTGCTTTTTGCGCTTCGTAGTCACGCAGCGCGATAAAGGCCGGTTTCTGTAGCATCAAGATCGCTGCAATGTTCAACCATGCCATCAGGCCGACACCAATATCACCCAAGCCCCAAGCCAGATCGGCGGTTTTAACAGTGCCGTAAACCACGGTCGCCATAATGCCAATTTTCAGAACCAGGGTCAGCCACGGGCGGTTGATTTTGCGGTTGAGGTAAGCAATGTTGGTTTCTGCAATGTAGTAGTACGCGATGATCGTTGTGAAAGCGAAGAAGAACAAAGCAATCGCTACAAAGATCGAGCCAAAGCCCGGCATGATGTTTTCCATCGCGGTTTGAACGTAGCCCGGACCTGCGGCAACACCAGCAATCCCCGTAAACAGAGAGGAACCATCCGGCGCTTGAACGTTGTATTGACCGGTAATCAGCAGCATGAATGCGGTTGCGGAGCACACAAACAGTGTGTCGATATACACAGAGAATGCTTGCACCAAACCTTGTTTTGCAGGGTGCGAAACTGACGCAGCAGAAGAGGCGTGTGGGCCAGTACCTTGACCGGCTTCATTCGAGTACACACCACGCTTCACGCCCCATTGGATCGCCAGACCCAAGATCGCACCAAAACCAGCGTCCAAGCCAAAAGCGCTCTTGAAGATCAGGCTCAAAACGTGCGGCAGTTGGTCGATATGAAGTGCTACGATCACGCAAGCCACAATGATGTAAGCCAACGCCATGAACGGCACCACGATTTCAGCAAACTTGGCGATACGCTTCACACCACCGAAGATGATGAAGCCCAGCATCAAGGCCAAAATGGCAGCGGTGACATTAGGATCAATCCCCAATGCGTTTTGCAGACCCGAACCAATCGAGTTCGATTGCGTCCCCGGCAACAAGAAACCGCAAGCAAAGATTGTCGCAATCGCAAACACGATTGCAAACGGTTTCATCCCGAGGCCTTTTTCGATATAGAACGCAGGGCCACCACGATATTCACCGTTAATTTTTTCTTTGTAGATTTGACCTAAGGTCGATTCGACAAAAGCCGAGCTCGCACCAAGAAAGGCGACCATCCACATCCAGAACATTGCGCCAGGTCCACCAAAGGTAATCGCGGTAGCAACACCTGCGATATTACCGGTACCGACACGCCCTGCCAGCGTCATCGCCAACGCTTGGAATGAAGACACGCCGCTTTCATCTGACTTGCCATCTAACATCAGGCGAATCATTTCGCCAAAGTGCCGAACTTGCGCAAAGCGGCTACGGATTGAAAAATACAGACCGACGCCCAAGCACAAAAAGATCAGCGCTGGGCTCCAAATGACATCGTTAATCGCGCCAACTATTTTATCCATCGTGGCATTCTCCCTAGTGTTTATTGTTGATTTCTGTACGGTATTTCTTGATTAACCGGCATACCGGACACACTTCTATGGTGCAATTTCACTGCGCGGCCTACTGCGCAAAGAAGTGGCATCTCTGTTTGAGATGCGCAAACAATAACCAGTTTGAAATGCTAATTCCACAAAAAAGCTTATCCAGCCCTTAAAACGCAAAAAAAAATAATTTTTTCTCAAAAAAACAAGAAAAAACACTTTTTTTGCACAAAAAAACACGAAAAAAACGCAACAAACAAGAGATATTTTTTGGTGCAAAACTATGTTTTTATGCTTTGTTGCGGTGCAAAAACAGGATAAAACGCTTTTTCGAGCCTTCTTTTTCCCAAAAGAAAAAGGCTTTTCATTGCTGAAAAGCCTTTTTTCCACCGGTTTTAAGGGGCGTTATTCTTCGTCATCGCCTCCTTCATCACCGCCGTCGTCGTCGTCACCGTAATCTTCCTCTTCTTCCTCTTCTTCCTCTTCTTCCTCTTCTTCCTCTTCTTCCTCTT
>CAZWRK010000058.1:0-25152 GCA_964635875.1 uncultured Aquaspirillum sp. | reverse complement strand
TCAGCGTATCGACATCATTTTTTTGCGTCTCTTTCAAATGATCGAGCTTGAGCTGTAAAACGTCACTCGCCGAAGTCGATGCCAAGTTTTCAGCAAAAACCGGCGCAGACAGCGCCATCAAGGCGAAAAAAACGCTCGCCAACAGAAATACCGCAAACCCGCTTTCTAAAAACCGAAAATACTTCTGCCTACGCATAGCCACCCTCATTTTGGAGATCGCGATATAAAAAAACCGGTCGCACAGTATCGACCGGTTTTGTCGTTCATGCGACCGATTAGGCGCGCAAACTTTTATCCAAATCGGCTTTAATGTCTTCGACGTTTTCCAAACCGACCGAGACCCGTAGCAGACCATCGACCACGCCCGCAGCGGCGCGGGCTTCGGGAGTCAAACGGCCGTGGGTGGTCGAAGCAGGGTGGGTGATGGTCGATTTCACATCGCCCAAATTCGCAGTGCGCGAAATCAGCTCGACGCCATTCACCACCCGCCACGCGGCCTCTTTGCCGCCCTTCACCACAAACGACACAATCGCGCCGCCGGATTTTTGCTGACGCATCGCCAGCGCATGTTGCGGATGGCTCGGCAAACCGGGGTGTAAAACACGCTCAATTGCGGGGTGATTTTCCAGCCACTGCGCCAGCGCCAGCGCATTGGCCGCTTGCTTTTCGACCCGCACAAACAAGGTTTCCAAGCCCGAGAGCAACACCCACGCATTAAAGGCCGACAAAGTCGGGCCAGCACTGCGCACGTACAAATAAATCTGCTCAATCAAGGCATTCGGGCCGACCACTGCGCCGCCCAAAACGCGACCGTGACCATCTAAAAACTTGGTCGCAGAATGCACCACCAAATCCGCGCCCAAGCTAATCGGCTGCTGCAATGCCGGTGAGCAGAAACAGTTATCGACCGCCAACCACGCGCCCACGGAATGGGCAATATCCGCGATTTCACGAATATCCGAAATTTCGGTGAGCGGATTAGACGGCGTTTCCAAGAAGAACAGTTTGGTATTCGGGCGGATCGCGTCTTTCCATGCTTGGCTATCGGTCGGCGACACAAAACTGACTTCAACCCCAAAACGCGGCAACAAATTGCTAAACATTTGTACCGTTGCACCAAACAAGCTGTGCGAAGCCACAACGTGATCACCGGCTTTAAGCAAGGTGAAAATAATCGCGTGGATCGCGGCCATGCCGCTGGCGGTGGCAATTGCCCGTTCGCCGCCTTCGAGCGCGGCAAGGCGTTCTTGAAACGCCGACACGGTAGGATTGGTAAAGCGCGAATAGGTATTGCCTTGGGTCACACCCGCAAATAAATCAGCGGCCTCTTCGGCGCTGTCAGTCATAAAGCTGGAAGTTAAATGCAGGGTTTGGCTATGTTCATTAAATTCGCTGATATGGCGGCCCGCACGAATCGCGAGCGTTTCAATATGAAGATCAGACACAATACATTCCTTTTTTATGGCGGGTAACCGTCTTGGGCGGCGGTCAAAATGGAACAATAGTAAACAAAAACCGACGATCGAATCGACGCTTTTAGCAATAAGCTCAGAATTAAAAAAGCCCAGCGCTCGAAGGGAGGGCTGGGCTAAAAAGACCCGATGGGCTTACATCAGGTTCTGTTCGGCAGCGTTGAGATTCATATCGAGTACACCGCTATTTTCGGCATCTTCTCGCTGCTGAAGCGCTTCATTGCGGGCGCTTTCAGTGCGATTTAGATACGCTTCGTCGATGTCGCCGGTCACATAGCGGCCATCGAAACACGAGGTTTCAAAGTCGGTGATGCTCGGGCAGGCTTCGGAAACGGCTTGCTTCAGGGCATCGAGATCTTGATAGATCACCGCATCCGCACCGATTTCTTGGGCGATTTGTTCTTCGGTTCGGCCGGTTGCCAGCAATTCGGCACGGGTCGGCATGTCGATACCGTAGACGTTCGGCCACCGCACCGCCGGAGCAGCCGAAGCAAAGTAGACTTTCTTCGCGCCCGCGTCACGCGCCATTTGCACGATTTCACGGCTGGTAGTACCGCGCACGATGGAATCATCGACCAACAAGACGTTTTTATCTTTGAATTCCAAGCTCATTGCATTGAGCTTTTGGCGCACCGATTTTCTGCGAACCGCCTGACCGGGCATGATGAACGTGCGGCCGATATAGCGGTTTTTAATGAAGCCCATGCGGAACGGCAGGCCAAGATGATTAGCAAGCTGCATCGCAGACGGCAAGCTGGTATCGGGAATCGGGATCACGGTATCAATTTGCACATCGGGCATGGTGTTACGGATTTTTTCCGCGAGTTTTTCACCCATCAGCAGGCGTGTTTGATACACCGAAGCGCCGTCGATAATCGAGTCGGGGCGGGCAAAGTACACATACTCAAAAATACACGGGGTGTACGGAGCGGGTGCGGCGCATTGGCGCGAAGAAATTTGACCGTCGAAACGAATCACAACCGCTTCGCCCGGCTTAATGTCGCGATCCAAGGTAAAGCCTAAACCGTCCAACGAGACGGATTCACTCGCCAAGAGATATTCGGTGCCATGCTCGGTTTCGTGCGTGCCCAACACCAGCGGACGGATCCCGTTAGGATCGCGGAAAGCGACCAAGCCAAAACCGGCAATCATCGCCACAACCGCATACGCGCCTTTAACGCGCTTGTAGACTTCGCGCAGGGCGCTAAAAATCGCATCTTCGGACAAATCGCGGCCATAAATGTGTTTTTGCAGCTCGTGCGCAAACACGTTCAACAGCACTTCTGAATCAGAATGGGTGTTGATATGGCGTAAATCTTGCCGGAACATCGCATCTTTGAGTTCGGCGGTATTGGTCAAATTGCCGTTGTGTGCCAGCACCATGCCATATGGTGAATTGACATAAAACGGCTGCGCCTCAGCCAGACTCGACGCCGAGCCAGCGGTTGGGTAGCGCACATGCGCAATGCCCGCATGACCAAAAAGCGAGCGCATGTTTCGGGTACGGAAGACATCCCGCACCATCCCGCTGCCTTTGTGCATGTGAAAGCTGTTGCCATTCGCGGTCACAATACCGGCAGCATCCTGACCACGATGCTGCAACATTTGCAGTCCGTCATACAGCAGCTGGTTGACCGGCGCTTTGCCCACTACCCCGATGATTCCACACATAGTCGTTTCCAAACCCCAGTGACATAGCAATGCTATGCGGTTTACGTTCTGAAAAACTGCCTGCCGACTCATCCTATTGAGACGGTGGCAGACATTCACTTCCCTTGCATCGCAGGCCGAATCGGCAACGTTAAGCTGTCGAGGCTAACCGGCTTACGATGAAAATTGACTTTTTGAGCCAAACTGTCTGGCAACCACGGTTTAAAAGCGGTTGCAAAAGATTCAAATGGCCCCACGGCAACCGAATACCGCCACATATCCGATTGTGGCATGTCGGTCATGCCGCCGATCAGTACCATCAGCGTAGCCAATAATAGACCGCGAGCAAGCCCAAAAACGCCGCCCAGTACGTTATCAATCGCGCCCAAGCCAATCAGACTAATCATTTTGACCAGCAAAGCGCGGAGCATTCTCAAGCCCGTCCACGCGGCGACCAACAACAACACAAAAGCCAACAACCAACGCAACATGTCGTTGCCCACGCCTTCGGGCAAGAGCACGGCAAGTTGGTGGCTAAATGTCCGCGCCAGCCAAAAAGCCACAAACCATCCCACCAGCGCCATGGCCTCGGCTAAAACTCCGCGCCATAGCGCAAATAAAGTCGAGAAAGCCACGACGCCAAGCAGGGCATAATCCAAAAAAGTTAAAGTCATTGATTTACGATAATGCCGCTCACACCGGCTTGTTGAATTCGGGCAAGCACCTTACGCGCTTCTTCTTCACTCGAAAAAGAACCGGTTCGGATGCGATTGATGTGACCTTTACTGGTTTCGACCTGCGTAATTTGGGCACTAACCCCCATCGCCATCAATTTATTTTTGAGATCTTGCGCCTTCGCGTCATCAGACAACGCTGCAACTTGAACGGTATAGCGCCGCCCACCGCTGCTTGGCTCCGATTTTTCGGGCTTTTTAGGTGTGGGTGCGGGATCAGGCTCTTTGTTCGGTAATTTCTTCGAAGGCGCGTCGTGGCTCGACTCTTTGGCGCTACTGCTCGAGCGCGGTGCACTATCGTTCAAAATCGCAGCAGGTTCTCGGCGCGGGGTCGGCTTGGTTTCGACCGGTGTCGATTTTTCAGGCTTCGGTTCAGGCTTAGGTTCGGACTTGGTAGCGCGATTTTCGGCGGGTTTAATCGCGCCAGAATGCGGTGAAGATTCTTTGAGCTTGGTCACCGGTGTAACCGCAGAAGGCGGTAAAGGCTGAGGCGCGGCATCGGCTTCTTCGGTCGCACGATCTCGTGCCGCCGAATCGGCTTGCGCAACGACCTGCGGCTGGGCGGGTTTTGCGCCCGCCGTGGCAGATGCCGCCGGTGTAGTCACCACCCCTTCAATCGGCTCGTTTGGTTGCGGGGGTGTTTCGTTAGCCGCTTGAGCTGCGACCAAGTCCGCCGGTAAGTTGTCACCGACAATCACCACGGACTCTGGCAGCGGGACATCGCGCGGAACCGTCTCACGCACACGCCACATCACCGACACAGAAATAAAGGTGATGACGCAGGCAATCACTAAGCGGCGACGCGCACGCTTTTGAAGAGCAAGTAACTCGGCCTGACTATTGATTGCGCCCGAACGGGCCTTGTGCATTTCCATACGACTCCGTCAGAACCGACCCAGCGCACTCGCCGCTGCAACCGTATAAAACGAACCAAAGACGACGATTCTATCATTTTCGCCGGCCTTGGATAAAGCCGCTTGCCATGCTTCGCCGATGCTCGCAAAGGACTGCACGCCTCGGGCACCCTGCTCATTCAAACACGCTTGCAGTTGCTCAAGGTTGGCGGCGCGCGGCACATCAAGCGGTGCGATGTACCACGCATCAAATTGATCGCGCAGCGGTGCAATCACGCCCGCAATATCTTTGTCAGCCAGCGCGGAAAAAACAGCGATGCGATTTTCGGCAAAGCCCAGCTGGCCCAAACTCGATGCCAAGGCGCGGGCGGCGTGGGGATTATGGCCCACATCGAACACCGTCACCGGTCGGCCGGGGAGCACTTGGAAACGCCCCGCCCATTCCACTTCGACCAAGCCGCGCCGAATCGCGCCCATGCTCACCGGCAACACATTCGCCATCGAGCACAGCGCAGCAATCGCGGCCGAGGCATTACTCAACTGATAGTGGCCGCGCAACGCGGGCATCGGCAGGGCGCTGCGACGAATATCGCCCATTTGAAATTGCCATTGCACGCCGTCAGTGCGGGTAAAGCCAAAATCCCGCCCGATCAAAAACAGTGGCGCTTCAATCGCGGCAGCATGCGCCAGCACAGAAGCAGGTGGTTCAGGGTCAATACAAATGGCCGGACGATGCGGGCGCATTACACCGGCTTTTTCAAAACCAATACTTTCGCGATTATCACCGAGCCAATCTTGGTGGTCTAAATCAATGCTGGTGATGACGGCGCAATCCGCATCAAAAACATTCACCGCGTCTAAACGTCCGCCCAGCCCGACCTCAAGCACAATCGCATCGACCTGCGCTTCGACAAAGCAGGCCACAGCCGCCAACGTACCAAATTCGAAATACGTCAGCGGGGTGTCGCCGCGCCCGTGCTCGACCGTAGCAAAGCTCCGGCACAGGGTCGCGTCGTCGACGGGCTGCATATTGATGCGCACGCGCTCGTGGTAGGTGAGCAGGTGCGGCGAGGTGTAGGTTCCAACTCGATAACCGGCTGCGGCTAACATTTGACTCAGGAAAGCACACACGGAGCCTTTGCCATTGGTGCCCGCAACGACAAACACTGGGCAGGTCGGCGTCAGTTGCATCGCGTCTTTCACCCGCTGCACGCGTCCCAAACCGAGTTCGATGGTTTGACTATGCAGCGAATCCAGATGATTCAGCCATTCGGATACAGAAGTTGGAACAGAAGAAACCGTCATTACAATTCACTTTTAAAAGCATTGATAGACACATTAATGCTTGTCATCAGGGTGTTTTAATCGAGGCGAAACCCACCAGCGCAACCACACACGCAGCGCCCGTCGTGATTCCGCATCGGTACTGTCGGGCCACACCACCACACACCGCCCAGACTGCAAACGCATCACAATCAAAAACGGCCATGCCACACTATCTGCCAGCACCTGCTCTTGATACAAAATGCCGTGCTGCTCAAGCAATAGTTGGCCGTAATGGTCGATAAATAAGCGGGGCGCGGGCTGACCATTCCACCCTGCTTGCTGCCACGCCCGTACCAATCCCCACGGCACGCACACCATCAACCACGGTCCCCATGCGGGCAAGCGGCTTAACCCATAAGCGCACAGAACCGCCACCGCCAACCATAGCCACCATGCGATGCGACTGGCCCGTAATGCGACCGAGAAGGACGGAAAAGGCGCTTCTTGGCTCGACATCCGGACTTAAATCGGAGAATTTTCTAGATCAGCATCCAGGGTATCAATCAATGTGGAATGAATTTCCACATCAAACCACTCCCAAAACGCTTTTAATGAACGATCGGTCGGCCACACCGCCGGATCGTCATACCATGTAGACAGCTCCATTTCAAAGAGCTTATCGGCAATTTCATCGATATAGGCGACGCCTTCTTCTGGCTCGTCAAATTCGGGAATCAACAACACCGTACAATCAGCACGCAGGCTGTCCAAAGACAGTTCTAATTCATTATCGGGGGCTTGATTTAACCAATCAGCAAACGGCTGTTTTGGCTTAATCACGGCCACAGAACGATCAACAAAATACATAGCAAACACTCCTGAAACGAGAAATGGGCCGGTCTATTCGGCACTCAAAGCGCGCAACCGGTGCGGCATTCTACGCGAAAACGCCCCACATTGCCCCGCTCACGCACGCGAGTAAAAACGGGTAGAAAAAATGCCCGTGATACAATGACGATCTGACGTTTTAGCAAGGTTTCGCATGGCCCTCATCTCTGTCGAAAACGCCGCACTCGCATACGGGCATTTCCCGCTATTAGACGGCGTCAACTTTACTCTGGAGACTGGCGAGCGCGTCGGTCTGATTGGCCGCAATGGCACCGGCAAATCTTCGCTATTGAAAGCGATTGCGGGCCTGCACCGTCTCGACGACGGGCGCATCATCATCCAGAACGATCTCAAAATGGCCTTTGTGCCGCAAGAACCCAGCCTCAATCCTGAACACACGATTTTTCAGGCCGTCGCCGAGGGACTGGGCGAACTCACGCAAATTTTAACCGACTACCATGAAGCCGTGGCCGAACTTGGCCGCGAAAACGGCGACCACGATGCCGCCCTGCAACGGATGCAAGTCGCCCAAAGTGAGCTGGAAGCGCGCAATGGCTGGCGGATCGAGCATATGATCGAATCCACCTTGTCGCATCTCGAATTGCCTGCCGATACCCTCGTGGGTGCGCTTTCGGGCGGCTGGAAAAAGCGGGTCGCGTTGGCGCGCGCCTTGGCCGCCGAGCCTGATGTGCTGCTATTAGATGAGCCGACCAACCATCTCGACTTTAGCGCGATTGAATGGCTCGAAGTCTTGCTGAAAAACTTCACCGGTAGCGTGCTGCTGATTACCCATGATCGGCGCTTTTTAGATCAAGTCGCGACACGCATTGTCGAACTGGATCGCGGTTTATTGCGCAGTTATCCGGGTAGTTTCACCGCCTACCAAACCCGCAAGGCGGACGAACTGGCCGTCGAAGCACAACACAATCGCAAGTTCGATAAGTTCTGGGCGCAAGAAGAAGTCTGGATTCGCAAAGGCGTCGAAGCGCGCCGCACCCGTAACGAAGGTCGCGTCCGCCGCCTCGAAGCACTGCGCCGCGAACGCGCTGCCCGTCGTGAACGCATCGGCGGAGTAAACTTTACTTTGGACAGCGGCGAACGCTCGGGCAAATTGGTCGCCGAGCTTGAGCACGTCAGCAAAGGCTATGAAGGCCGCACCCTGATTCGCGACTTCACCACCCGCATTATGCGCGGCGACAAAATCGGTTTGATCGGCCCGAATGGCGCGGGAAAAACCACCTTGCTCAAACTGATTTTGGGCGACCTCACCCCAGATCAAGGCGAAGTCACGCAAGGCACCAAGCTTGAAGTAGCTTACTTCGACCAGTTCCGCGAACAACTCGACGAAAACGCAACGATTGTTGACATTATTAGCCAAGGCAACGATTTCATCGAAATCGGCGGCGTACGCAAGCATGTCATGAGCTATTTGGAAGATTTTTTGTTTGCGCCAGCCCGCGCGAAAAGTCCAGTACGCTCGCTGTCGGGCGGTGAACGTAATCGCTTGCTATTAGCGCGCCTCTTTACCCGACCGGCTAATGTGCTGGTTTTGGATGAACCGACGAACGATCTAGATATTGATACGCTAGAATTACTCGAAAGCCTGCTGGCAGACTATAAGGGAACCGTTTTCCTTGTCAGCCATGACCGCGCATTCTTGGATAACGTCGTCACACAAGTGATTGCCTTTGAAGGCGATGGCAAACTCAGCGAACACCCCGGCGGCTATGCAGATTGGCTCGAAGCCAAACAGCGTGAAGCGCAATTGCTCTCCGAACACAAAAAGAAAGCCAGCGCGCCTGCGCCCACCACGAGCGCCAGCCCGCCGAAAACCGAGCGAACCCGCCAAGATAACGCGAAGAAGTTGAGCTTCAACGAAAATCGCGAGCTCGAACGGCTACCAGATGAAATCAGTGCGCTCGAAGCGGAACAAGCCGAGTTAACCGAACGCCTGCAAAATCCAGACGTGTGGAAAACGCAAATGGACGATGCCATGGCATGGCAAGAACGGATCGAGGAAATTGATCTCAGTTTGCTGGATAAACTGGCACGCTGGGAGGTTTTGGAGGCAAAACGTCAATGAAATATCTTGCTGTCGCGCTATTGGTGCCGGTCTTATTGCTCAATGCCTGCTCCACCACACACCCTACGACGACCAAGAAAAAAACGGTCAGTCTGCCACGAAGCAAAAACATCAGCTTGGCGAACATCAAAGCCGAAGGCAATGCGCGTGAAGTGGTGATGTATGCCTTGGGATTGTTAGACGTGGATTATCAATTTGGCGGCAGCAACCCCGAGGCGGGCTTAGATTGCTCGGGCATGGCCTCGTTTATTTATCAAAACGCGCTCGGGATTAAGCTCCCCCATAATGCCGCTGAGATTGCCAAACGCACCCGCGAAATTCGCGTGGAGCAATTACGAGCGGGGGACTTTGTCTTTTTCAATACCATGAACCGCAGCTATTCCCACATGGGGATTTACCTTGGTGACGGGAAATTTATTCATGCCCCGCGCACCAACAGCACCATTCGCGTCGAACGTCTAGACAACCAATATTTCTCGGCGCGTTTTGATGGTGCGCGTACGCTATTTGACTAAAGGAATTCAGATGCGCCCTTTTGTGTCAGCCTTGCTCACCGTCGCGGTTTTGGCGACCACTAGCCTTGCGGCGCGTGCCGAAAACCGCCAAGAGGGCGATCCTGTCATTGACCTCTATCTCAAAATGAAAGATTACGCAGGGAAAATGCCCGGTTTATCGCGCGAAGGAGTGGGGCTTAAGCGTGAATGGCTGTTGGAAAAGCTCCACGATGCGATTGACCGTCATCCTCAGCTCGATCTCAAGATCGAGGATCTCAAGCTGACACCCGGACAAGGCGTTGTCACACTCACCACGAACAAAGGTATCAGCGCGCGCCACGAGTTGAGCTTTCGGTTTTTGCCGGTGGATTGGCCAAACCGCACCGTCAATATCGCTTTTCAACGTAAAAGCGAGTCGCTCAGCGATAATGCCGTCGCACGGATTCTCGGAAACCTCGCCATCAATACCTTCGCATTTGCCGCCGGAGAAGACCCGCTCAGCAAAATGAGCGACAAACTCCCTTACGCAAAAATTGAAGGCGATGTGATGCGTTTGTATCTAGACCAAGTCCCTTCTCTGGCCCCGCTACTGAATACCCAAGTATTGGGATTCAAACCGTTCGATCATCTCGGCATCAAAGACATCATGATTGAGCAAGATCTCTTGCGGATTAAACTCGGCAAGGTCGGCCCCTAAACGCCCCACACCCGCCAGCTAAAGACCACGGTCAGCCCGCCGCCAATGGCAATGACCGTGTAGCGCACCCATTGGCTTGGCAAATAGCGAATCAACACACCGCCAGCCATCCCCCCCGCCACCGTGCCGAGCATCAGCCAAAGCGCCATCGCCCAATCCAGCGTACCCGCCGAAGCAAAGAGCACAACAGCTGCAGCGCTAATCAGCAGTGACGCCCATGCTTTGAGTGCCTGCATACGCGCCATATCTTGCATTCCAGACAGGGCATACTGCGCCAGCAACAAAATCCCCAAACCACCATTGAAAAAACCGCCATACATCGCGGTCAGACACTGCAACACGCCCTGCTTGGGCAAGGACATGGGACGTGCTTGGCGATTTTTTAACCAGCGAGGCCCCAGCGCAAATGCCAAAGTCGCCAACAAAATCAATATTGGAACCAACTGATCAAAAAGCCGACTTGGCAAGGCCAGCAACAAAGCCGCCCCCAGCGCACCGCCAACCAACGCCATCACCGACAGCATAATCAGGCCGTTTCGGTCCCCGAGCAGCGCATGGCGCAGCGCCCATGCACTCGCCAAATACCCCGGCCACTGTGACAGCGTGCTTGTCGCATTGGCGATCACCGGCGGCATGCCCGCGGCAATCAGGGCGGGAAATAATAATAAAGTTCCGCCGCCCGCGATTGCGTTCAAAACCCCCGCACAGAATGCCGCACCGAGAAGAAGGAAATGTGTAAGAGATAAATCCATGGTTTGATTTGCTCAAAAAAAGGCATCAACAGTTGCATGATTTGTAAAGGATTCAAATCATATTCATGAACGGCTCATGGTATCCTTATGACACACAATAAGTCGTTAAAAATAACGCACACCACACCAATGACAAGCACATAGCAAAGAGAGCCACAATGGGCGTTTCTGCCAAACCGCGGCCGCACGCGGCCACACATAGCCGAGAAATTGAACTAGCATCTGATGATCTGATCATCACCAAAACAGACCCCAAAGGTGCGATTACCTACGCTAATCGAACCTTTATGCGGATTGCCGGCTATAGCGAATACGAGCTATTAGGACATCCCCATAATATTATTCGGCATCCCGACATGCCTCGAGGCGTTTACCGCCTGCTATGGAAAACCATTGCCACAGGCCAAGAATTTTTTGGTGTCGTCAAGAACTACACCGCAGAAGGTCATTATTATTGGGTTTTAGCCAACATCACCCCCGACTACGACAGCCAAGGCGTGTTAAAAGGCTATTATTCTGTGCGCAGAAAAGCGACAAAAGAGGCGATCCAACTGATGAGCACGCTCTACGCAACCATGCGCCAAGTAGAAACGCAATCCGGAAAACAAGCAGGGCCCGATGCTTCTATCGCGTGGCTACAAGCAGAAATTACGCGCCGAGGATACAGCAACTATGAAAAATTTGTCATCGACATCAATCAAGGCGCGCTCTATCGTCCCTAACCCTCCGACCCGCCACATTTACGCGTTCTAATTAGAGACTCTGGCTAATGCATATTCAGCAACCCTACCTCAACACCTCCGTCAAGCTCTCTCTTCTTGCTTACAATCTATTAGTGCTTGCCGCGCTCACGATTAACTCTATTTTTGAACAATGGTTTTTGGTGACATGGCTGATTTTGCCTGCCTCAATTGGCCTGAGCATCTTTATCATGGGGCGCGCAAATCGTTCATTTAACGTCCTGAATGAAATTCGCAAGCAGCTCTCCCATGCAAGACAAGGCGAGCTATATCACCGAGCAAACCGCACCAAAGGGATGGGCGAAATTGGCGAAGTCGCGTGGGAACTCAATGATTTTCTTGATTTGATCGAAACCTACTTTAAAGAAATCAACACCTGTTTCTTGCGCGTGAGCCAAGGAGACTATCACCGCCGCCCACTCTCTGCGGGCATGCCCGGCATGTTTGCGCAGTCGTTGTCCAATGTCGAAAAAGCCATTCAAGCCATGGCAGAAAATGACTATTTTGTGCGTCAAAATCGCTTATCGTCACAACTCCACAACCTCAACACCGAACACCTGCGCGAAAACCTTGTCGCCAGCCAGCAAGACTTACACCTGATTAGCGATGAAGTCGTTGCAGTTGCGAATATTGCACAAGAAAACGCCGCTAGCGCTGCCGAAAGTGAACAAACCGCGCAATCCATCGGCGAACGGCTCGATACCATTGCCGATAGCGTATCTGCAGTGAACAACGCAGCGGAAGCACTCGGCCGAGAATGGGTGCAAATTGATCAGTCGCTGAACGCCATTACCGCAATTGCCGACCAAACCAATTTACTGGCACTCAATGCGGCCATTGAAGCCGCACGCGCAGGCGAGCAGGGGCGCGGCTTTGCCGTCGTCGCCGACGAAGTGCGCAAACTCGCAGAACGCAGCAAAGACACCGCAGAAAATGTACAAAAAATTCTGGGCAGCCTGTCTGGGCGGATTGAAGATATGCAAAGTAAATCGGAACAGGCAGGCTCCGTTGCAGAAACAGTCCGAGTGTCTGTCAATGATTTCCGCTCCCGATTTGCTCGCCTCGCAGACACCTCGGCCGAAGTGATCCACCGCGTTGATCTGGCACGCCAAAAATCCATCACCTCACTGGTCAAAGTCGATCACATCATCTTTAAGCAAGAGGGCTATCACGTCATGAGTGGCGGCGCGAGCACGATTGCGCATATGTCCGCTGACGAATGCAATTTTGGCCATTGGTATCACGAACAAGGCCAAGAGATTTTCGGCCAATGCCCAAGCTATCGTGAACTAGATCGCCCACACCAAATTGTGCACCACAGTCTAGCAGCCGCATTGGAAGCCAGCAGTACCGAACCCGCCGACGAAAAACACATTGTCGGGAAAATGCAAGAAGTGGAAACAGCGAGCCATACGCTCATGCTCCTACTCGACAAAATGGTCGAAGAGAAGCGCAAAATGCATTAACCCCTCCGCGCTTCCCATCGCAAGATCATGGGAAGCGCCCTTCCTTCACCTATCCCACACCATCACGCCTTCGCATCCCATTCATACACGGTCACTATCGAAGACTTTGTCAGATAAAGCGGATCACACCATGCAAGCGCTTGTGCAGCCGCCAAGCTCTCTGCCCGCAGCAAATACGCACCGCCCGATTGATCTGTAAAAGGGCCAGCAAGATCAAGCTGACCTTGTGCTCTTAATTTCGCCAAAAAATCGACATGTGCAGCCACCACCGAAGCTTGAAACTCGGGGGTTCGCATCAGGGTCACTCAATATTTCAAGATCAGCACTCCTCAAAAAAAGCGTTTTCAAACGGTCAATCGGTATACACGTGCAGCCATATATACAAGCGCTATTGTGCGCAGCACTTATGGATTAGGCACGCAGATGCTGCGCACAGCATGCAGGACGTTCACCCCACCGCCCCTTTTTCGACGTGAAACGCGTCGAACAAATTCCGCCAAGCAGAACAAAAAATTCACACAAAGCCAAAAAAAGGCGTAGAATTTTCGAAATGTTCCGCAAGGCGGAACAAAATAAAAACAACAAGATTAAAACAACGTCTACACATTTTTAGAAATAGGACTACGACGCACCATGCTTTCTGAGCGCATCCGTTTAGCCGCCTTACACGATAAAATTGTCAGCCCAGCCCAAGCTGCGGCTTTTATTCAAGATGGCATGACCGTCGGCATGAGCGGCTTTACCCGCGCGGGCGATGCCAAAGTCGTTCCCTTTGCTCTCGCAGAACGGGCACGAACCCAACCTTTTAGCATCACGCTCATCACCGGCGCTTCACTCGGACACGATGTCGATAAGACCTTAACCGAAGCGGGCGTCCTGGCACGTCGTTTACCGTTCCAGTCGGATGCAACATTACGCAATGCAATTAACCGTGGTGAGGTCATGTTTGTTGACCAGCATTTGTCAGAAACCGTCGAAATGCTGCGATCAAAAAGCCTTGGCCCGATTGATGTCGCGCTGATCGAAGCGGTCGCGATTACCGAAGATGGCAGCATTATTCCCACCACCTCGATCGGAAACTCTGCCAGCTTCGCGATTTTGGCCGACAAAGTGATTGTCGAAATCAACCTATCGCAGCCACTGGCGCTAGAAGGCCTGCATGATGTGTGGATTCCTAAACGCCGCCCAGAGCGTGAACCGGTACCGATCCTGTCGCCAAGTGAGCGCATCGGCCAAGCCGCCATTGCAATTCCCCCCGAAAAAATTGCTGCGATTGTCATTACCGAAAAGGCCGATTCTGCCTCGCAAGTTCTGCCCCCCGACGAAGAAACCACGGCTATTGCACAGCATTTAATTGATTTTCTCGTTGCGGAGGTCAATGCCGGTCGGATGCCGCCTTCGCTCGCACCGATTCAAGCGGGTATCGGCACCATTGCCAATGCTGTGCTATCGGGATTTTGCGATGCGCCGTTTAGCGGGTTAACGATGTATTCCGAAGTCTTGCAAGACTCTACTTTTGAGTTGATGGACGCCGGAAAAATGGACTTTGCGTCAGGCTCGTCGATCACATTATCTGCCGAATGCCAAAAGCGCGTTTTTGCACACTTGGATCGCTATCGTGACAAGCTAGTTTTACGCCCTCAAGAAGTTTCAAACCATCCTGAAGTGATTCGCCGCTTTGGCCTGATTGCACTGAATACCGCACTAGAAGCAGATATTTACGGCAATGTGAACTCGACGCACGTCACCGGCACACACATGATGAATGGGATTGGTGGCTCGGGTGATTTTGCGCGAAACGCAAGCCTAGCGATTTTTGCGACAAAATCCGTTGCCAAAAATGGGAAAATTTCCAGCATTGTGCCGTTCGTGTCACATGTTGACCATGCCGAACATGATGTCGACATTTTAGTCACAGAGCAGGGGTTAGCCGATCTACGTGGACTGGCGCCGCGTGAGCGCTCACGCTTGATTATTGAACGCTGTATGCATCCTGATTATCGGGCGCTCGCACGCGCTTACTTGGCTGATGCAGAAAAATTCGGCGGCCATACCCCACACGATTTAGCGCAAGCTTTTTCATGGCATGTACGCTATCGCGATCAAGGCTCGATGTTAGCAGAACCGAAATAAAGCGGTCTGGATGAACGATTAGCTGAACTTGAATGATTTCATTGTGTTGTTTCCTCCTTAGCCCCGGTGAGTCCGGGGCTTTTTTTATCATTTGAAATAAAATTCTGCAATTCAACCCATTCACATAAAAACAAACTTAACGATTATCTCAATACAGCCTAATGAACCATTTTTAGGCAATCAAATTCGAATGCTTTACAATATCAATCCACTTTTCTACAGAAATAGATAGCAAAGTATCCCCTTGGAATTTAATATAAGCCCTTGTTTGTGATCTTCCTGATTTTTGATTTACCTTCTGTTAACCCCATCGGGGCATGCTTTCCATGAAAATCGCTTTTCAAAAAACGATCGAACAAATCGTCTCGCCGGGTATTTTGTCCTGCTCCCCTGACACCGAGTTAATTGCGGCAGGAAAAATGATGCAGGCTGCGAGCTGTGGCTCGATAGTAATCATTGAAAATGATGTCGCCATTGGCATTTGGACAGAAGCAGATGCCATCACGATCGACTTCTCTGATCCCGCGTCATTTGCTCGCCCGATTCGCGATGTCATGAGCGCCCCGATTAAAACCTTACCGCTCAAAATTTCTTTTGCCGAAGCGGCTATTCGGTTTAAACAAGAAAAAGTCCGCCATTATTTAGTGGTGGATGACAAGGGCCAATACCACGGCATCTTGTCTCAGACCGATATTGTTTTAAATCAGGGCGCGGAATTCTTCCTCCGACTCAAAAATATTGATTGCATTCCCTATAGCCCGCCGGATGCGATTGGCGCCAATATTCCCTTTTCAACTGCGGTCAGCTTGATGCACCAAAAACAAGTTGAGGCTTTAGTCGTCTTGTATGACGATGGTGTTTGGGGAATTTTGACCCAAAGAGATGTCGTTCGACACTTAGATTATCGAGAAGGCAATATTCCTGTGGGCGAAATTGCAAGTCGTCCAATGATCACCACGCGTTCAAATACAAGCCTTTATTACGCGCGAAAATTACTGGCCGAAAAACATATTCGCCATTTAGGCATTACTAATTCAGAAGGTGAATTAACTGGAATTGTCAGTTTCTCGGATGTATTAACTTCGATCGAACACGAATATGTAAATGAACTCCACTACGCCCTAAAAGAACGTGACGAAGCACTCAATGTTTCACGCCAAAATCTGCGATTAGCCGATAAAGTTTTTGAATCGACGCTCGAAGGTATTGTGATCACCGATGCAACGGGCATCATTGAAACCGTTAATCCGGCATTTTCTCGGATTACAGGTTGGCGAAAAGATGAGGTGGTTGGCAAAAACCCTCGCATTTTAAACTCTGGGGTACA
This sequence comes from uncultured Aquaspirillum sp., assembly GCA_964635875.1. Classification (GTDB taxonomy): domain Bacteria; phylum Pseudomonadota; class Gammaproteobacteria; order Burkholderiales; family Aquaspirillaceae; genus CAZWRK01. Next base: position 8,596 of record CAZWRK010000058.1, on the reverse strand, counting down.
GCCTCCCGAATTTTACCAGCATATGTGGGCCAGCCTTCGTCAGCACGGCGTTTGGCAAGGAGAGGTCACCAACCGACGCAAAGATGGCAAACTTTACAACGAACATCTGACCATTACCGGCATCAAAGATGCAAACGGTGTGTTCACGCATTTTGCAGGCATTTTCACAGACATTACCCAGCGCAAACAGGCCGAAGAACGCCTGCATTTTCTGGCCAACCATGACTCTCTGACCGGCCTGCCCAACCGCACTTTGTTTATGGAACGGTTGAATCAAGCACTTGCGAACGCGCAACGCGCCGAAACCATGATGGCCGTCATGTTCCTTGACCTTGACCGGTTTAAGTTCGTAAACGACACCCTAGGACACGCAGCGGGCGATCATTTGCTGCGCACAGTAGCCGAGCGGCTCAAGTCGATTCTGCGCGAAAGCGATACCGTTGCCCGCTTGGGGGGCGATGAATTTACGATTATTCTCGAAAGTCTGAGCGACATTCAGTCGGTCGCCTCCGTCGCAAAGAAAATCATCGAAACCTTAGCAGGGATGGTCAATATTGATGGGCAAGATGTGTATGTCACCACCAGCGTTGGCATTTCCATCTATCCTCACGACGGCGCGGATACCCAAACAATTTTGATGAACGCCGATACCGCTATGTATCGCGCCAAAGAGCAAGGTAAAAACACTTTCCGCTTCTTCACCGCCGATATGAACACCGCAACGCTGGAGCGCATGCAGCTTGAAAGCAGCCTCCATCAAGCGATTGCACGCAACGAAATGCGGCTTTTTTATCAGCCAAAATACGATCTTGCGACCGGCAGAATGAACGGCATGGAGGCCTTGCTGCGCTGGATCCGGCCCGATATTGGAATGGTGCCGCCAGCAGATTTCATTCCCATCGCAGAAGAGTCTTCACTGATTGTGCAACTGGGTGAATGGGTGCTCAATCAAGCCTGTACCGATGCTCGGCGCTGGCTTGATCAGGGGATTTTGCCCGGCGCAGTAGCGGTCAATTTATCGAGCCGCCAATTAAAATTGCGCAAAAATATGGCCAAGGATATTGAAGAAATTTTGCTGGAACATAATTTGCCGCCGCGCTGGCTCGAACTCGAAATTACCGAAAGTGTTGCTATGGATAACACCTTCGAAGTCGTCAATACCCTTGCGCGGTTTAAATCGTTAGGTGTGCGACTGGCGATTGATGATTTTGGCACCGGCTATTCTTCTCTAGCTTATTTAAAGCAATTGCCAATTGATATTCTGAAAATTGACCGTTCTTTCGTGACCCACCTGCACGAGGACCAAGATGATGCAGCGATTGCGAATGCGGTCATTTCACTGGCTAAAAGCTTAGGGCTGCAAGTTGTCGCAGAAGGCATTGAAAATATCGAGCAGCTTCATTTCTTGCAAAATCAGCATTGCGAAAGCGGACAAGGCTATTACTTTAGTCGCCCTGTCCCTGCAGAAGAAATGGGGATTTTGCTCGAAGTCGAAGCGGTCGAGGCGGCAGAGTCCAGACAGCGCTAAGCACCCTGTTGCAATAACTGCGTCAGCTCAGCACGCTGCTGCGCTGTCAGGCGAGAATGCGCTAAAGCAAAGGTTTGTTGACCCAGCTGAAGGTAATCGGCACGGGCCAGGCCCTCGAGCTCGGATAAATGCCTTTGCAAGGTTGCGACATCCCCCCGAACCAGCGGCCCCGTCAGCGCCGTTTCACCGCCCAGTGCAAAAGTATTCGCGAGTGCGCCAGAGGCCAAAGGCTGCAAAACGGCCTGCGCCTGCTCAACTGAGAGACCCGCACCCAATGCCAACTCGCGGGCAAAGTGCGCTACAGTCACTAGATAATTCGAAGCAACCACACAGGCGGCGTGATAGCGCACCTTCTGCTCAGAAGCCAGCCGAAAAGGAACACCGCCAATCGCGGCAAACAGCGGGGTCAATTGCTGCAATGCCCGCGCATCTCCCTCCAAAGCGCAAGCCGTTCCCGAAAATTGCGAATAAACAACATCGGGATGTGGAAAGGCCCGCGCCGGATGCGCAGAAGCCGTCCAAGCGCCAACGGCTTCGGCAGAGGCCAATTCAGCGGCGGCCAGCGCACCACTGACGTGAAATACAACGGATCCCACAGGCACAACGCCCGCGGCCACAAGCTGCGAACAAGATGCACCAATAGCCGTGTCGCTGGTGGCGATCAAAACCATCTCAGCCGCGGGCATCTCCGCCGCAGACTTGCAGGGCGTGCCCGCGCCGATCCAGTCGCATGCCACCTGCGCACTCTCCAAGCTGCGGGTCAGCACCCCACCAATGGAGATGCAACCGGCCTCCAGCCACAGTCGGGCAAGCGTCTGCCCGACTCGACCGGCACCACAAAGATTCAATGTGGGCACGGATGACATTTAGCGTGTCGCCGCCAAAGCGCGTTCAACGTCTTCTAGCAAATCGTCGATATGCTCAATACCAATCGACAAACGCACCATGTCGGCAGAAACACCGGCTGCCTTCAGCTCCTCATCAGAAAGCTGGCGATGTGTCGTCGAAGCCGGATGCGTCGCCAAGCTCTTCGCATCACCAATATTTACGAGACGGGTAATGAGTTGCAGCGCATCCAAGAATTTTGCACCGCCGTCGCGACCGGATTTCACGCCAAAACTCAGGATGCCAGAAGCTTTGCCGCCCATGTAGCGATCAACCAAGGCTTTGGATGGATTCCCTTCGAGACCGGCATATTCAACCCAAGCTACATCTTCATGCGTAGACAGGAATTGTGCGACTTTGAGCGTGTTTTCGCAGATACGATCCATGCGCAAAGGCAAAGTCTCGATCCCCTGCAAAATCATAAAGCTGTTAAATGGCGAAATCGCTGCACCCATATTGCGGAGCGGTACCACCCGCGCCCGTGCAATATAAGCAGCGGCACCCAACGCTTCGACGTAATTCACACCGTGATAGCTGACATCGGGCGTATTGAGGCGAACAAAGCGTTCTTTGTGCTCACCCCACGGAAATTTTCCAGAATCGACCAAAATCCCGCCGATACTGGTGCCATGTCCACCCATGTATTTTGTTAACGAGTGCACCACAATATCGGCACCATGCTCAAACGGACGGCACAAATAAGGAGAAGGCACCGTGTTATCGACAATCAGCGGCAGACCTTGGGCGTGGGCGGCGTCTGCAAATGCGGCAAAATCGACGACATTACCCAGCGGATTGCCGATCGACTCGCAAAAAACGGCTTTTGTTTTTGCATCGACAAGACCAGCAACCTCTTCGGGGCGGCGGTAGTCAACAAAACGAACCTCAATACCCAACTGCGGCAACGTATGCGCAAAAAGATTGTAGGTGCCACCATACAGGGTGCTGGTCGCAATAATATTGTCACCCGCTTCGGCGATGGTCTGAATCGAGTACATGATCGCTGCCATGCCCGATGCCAGTGCCAACGCGCCCACGCCGCCTTCCATTTCGGCAACGCGCTTTTCGAGCACGTCGGTGGTCGGATTCATGATCCGCGTATAGATATTGCCTTGAACTTTCAGATCAAAGAGATCGGCCCCATGCTGGGCACTGTCAAAGGCATAGCTGGCAGTCTGATAGAGCGGAACAGCAACCGCTTTTGTCGTGGGATCAGGACTATAACCGCCGTGTACGGCAAGCGTTTCCATGCGCATAGATTTCTCCTATATTTTTCTCAATCATGGCGTGTATTCGCCAAGTTGCCCTGAAACATACACGCTTTCTCCCTCGGCTATCAATCCTTTCTACAACAACAAAAAAGCCCGCACTCATGCGGGCTTTAACCAAAGCATACTGCCTTAAAACTGGAACCGTGCCACGGTATTTTGCTTATCTGTTGAAATGGCGACCAAGGCGCCAATTTGCCCACGCGTCGCCTCAACCTCTTCCACGCTTAAAGAAGCCGCCCGAGAAACCTCTTCAAATTGGCTGGATAACGAAAAGCTGGCTTTATATTGTTCATCGGTGGCGGTGGCAATATGACGCATCATGCCCGAAACCTGTACAACACTTGCACCAATTTCATCGAGTGCGCCAACCATGTCTTGGCAGTTCTTTTGACTCATTTCAACAACGCTGACGGTCGATTCAACAGCATTTTCAGTCGCTTGCAATTCATCACGAACCCGCGCCGATAGCCCTGCAATATCCGTGGTTGCAATCGCAGTTCGCTCGGCCAAACGCCGTACCTCATCCGCAACAACCGCAAAGCCCCGCCCTTGCTCCCCTGCGCGGGCCGCTTCAATCGCAGCATTTAATGCCAATAAATTGGTTTGCTCGGCAATTTCTCGAATCCCGATGCTGACTTTGTCAATTTCAGCCATGCGAGCAAATAGGGCTTGCATGTGGTCAACAACCGTTTTGACCGCACAGCTTGAATTTTCTAGCTCGATCAATGTTCGACTGCCAATTTTCCCTGCTTCCGAGGCGCAACGTTCAGCTTCTGTCGCGGCGGTGTTTGCTTCTTGGGCATGCTGGGCAATACCCTGAATAGATTGGCTGATGGTCTCTACTGCACGCCCCGCATCGCTCACCGCCAAGGATTGCTCTTGAGCATTGGTTGCAACGCATTCGCCCATGCTAGATAACGCCTCAACGCTTTTTTCAATCGCGGCTGAATCTTGCCGGGCATCACCTAACAGGTGAACAAGCTCTTCAACGAATCCATTAAACGCAGAAGCCACTGCGCTAATTTCATCACGACCGCTTACGACTAAACGCCCGGTTAAATCACCGCTTCGTAGGCGCTCGGCCATTTCGGCCATTGCATGTAGCCGCCGCGATAAAGTTAACGCCACAAAAATTTGCGTCCCAACAATCAAAACCGTCGCAAAAATGAGGGGAACTAAAATGCTCCAAAACAAGCGGCCAATCAACGTAGTAATTTCCGTACGGGCCGCACGAGCAACCTGTCTTTCTTTGCTAATCAGCTGATCTAGAGCAGAAGTCATCGGCTCAATATGAATTCGGAAAATTTGTTCGGGAATCCCCATTGCATCTTCTGGACTCGTGGCAGCAATCGTCACGGCACTTTTAAACTGGCGATGGTATTCAACCCAGTTTTTCATAATCTCTTGATCTAAACTTTTTTGCTCATCGGCAGAAATTAAGGGACGAATTTCAGAAAGGCGTTCTGAAACTTGCTGATGGGCTTGATCAAGAACGGCATTAGTTGTTTCTAAAATGGGATCTGCACGCGCAACGGATAAAGAAGTCGCTTTTAGCTCTGTCAGCCCAGTGATGATGTGTTGATGGGTTTGATAACCTTCGAAAGTCTTGCTGAGAGTCAACAATTGAAAAGCGTTCACACTCACCACCGCAATCAAAGTGACCGCAGCGAAGAGCGCAACTGTGTAAAGACGGGTAGAAATTTTCATCCCGGAAAGGCCCATGCAGAAAGTGAGAACAATCCCGTAGCGTTTAATAGCCTCGGTTCGCTGCGCAATCTAGCAGTAGCGGATGAATTATCAGTGACATTAAATGCATAAGCGCATGCATCTAAAATAAAAATGGCCTAGCTGGTTTTAAACTAGGCCATTTTTAGGATGAAACCGCTTAACCGACGTTGGGCAAACGGCCTAGTGCGGCCCGAATGGCTTCGTCGGGGTAAGCATAGTCTTCTAGCTCGCCTGCGAAATATTTATCGTAGCTTGCCATATCAAAATGCCCATGCCCCGATAAATTAAAGAAGATCGCCTTTGATTCGCCGCTTTCTTTGCACTTGAGCGCTTCATCGATTGCAGCCCGAATGCCGTGGCAACTTTCTGGCGCAGGCACAACACCCTCGGCGCGTGCAAAAGTCACGCCCGCTTCAAAGGTTGCGAGTTGTGGCACAGCGACGGCTTCGACCAAGCCCTCATGATAAAGCTGACTGACTAAGCTTGAAGCGCCATGATAGCGCAAGCCACCCGCATGAATGGACGGCGGCATAAAGTCATGGCCCAGCGTGTATTGCTTCATGAGCGGCGTGAGTCCCGCAGTGTCGCCATAATCATAAGCATAATGACCGCGTGTGAGGCTCGGGCAAGATGATGGCTCAACCGCAACCAGTCGTACATTTTTGCCGCAAGCTTTATCCGCAAGAAAGGGGAATGCGACGCCGCCAAAATTAGAGCCGCCGCCGCATGGAGCAAAAATCACATCAGGGTAATCATCTGCCAATGCAAACTGTTTTTTTGCTTCTAAGCCAATAATAGTTTGATGAAGTAAGACATGGTTGAGCACCGACCCTAAACCATATGTCGTGTCTGCACGGCTTGCGGCCTCTTCAACGGCTTCGGCAATCGCCAAACCTAATGAACCGGGATTTTCAGCATCCGCTTCTAATGCGGCACGACCCGTTGCAGTCAGTGTGGAAGGACTTGCTAAAACCTCGGCCCCCCAAGTTTGCATCATTGAACGACGGAAAGGTTTTTGGTGATAGCTGACTTTCACCATATAGACGCGTACGTCAATCCCAAACATTTGACCCGCCAGCGACAGGGAAGTTCCCCACTGGCCCGCGCCGGTCTCTGTTGTCATCCGGCGAATGCCCGCTTCACGATTGTAATAAGCCTGAGCAACGGCGGAGTTCAGCTTGTGTGAACCTGCGGGGCTGCAGCCTTCATATTTGTAATAAATCCGGGCGGGCGTGCCAAGCGCTTTTTCTAGACGGTGCGCACGCACTAATGGAGAAGGACGCCACAGCTGATAGATTTCACGCACCTCTTCTGGAATTTCAATCCAGCGCTGAGTGGTGACTTCTTGCTCAATAATGTTGTCTGGAAAAATCGCTGCCAATGCATCGGGGCCAATAGGTTTTCCCTCTGGACTTAGCACGGGAGCGGGTGCATTGGGCATGTCAGCAACAATATTGTACCAATGCGTTGGGATTTCAGATTCTGGCAGCAAGAACTTGGTTTGAGACATAGTTTTTCCTTTTATTATTAAACAGCTAAAAGCGATGCAAACAAACAAGATCGTGATTAAAACAGGCGATCAATGGAAAGTGACTTTTTTTATAAAGTCTGCAGTTGATATCTCGTATTTTTAACATGCTACAGTCCTGGAAAAGGGTCTATTAGCAAACTAGATCTGAGTTAAAATAGAAAGAATAAATCGCCAACACAAGATAGCCTCATGACATTTTCGGCAAAGATCTCCAGCCCAATTGTACAATTACATAGCGCAGTTATTCTATTTGGTTTTTCAAGTATTTTAGGAAAACTAATCCCATTAAGTGCGAGTGTGATTGTTATGGGACGCACGGCTTTTGCAGCGCTTGCTTTGTGGTTGTTTGTTAAATGGCAAAAACAAAACTTAGCTTGGCTTGTGTCAAAAAAAATTTGGCAAAAACGCGTGATTTCTGGTGCATTACTAGCGATTCACTGGGTCAGCTTTTTTATCGCCATCCAAAAAGACAGCGTTGCAATTGCCTTGTTAGGGTTTGCAACATTCCCTTTATTTACAACATTGTTTGAGCCACTTTTATTTTCAGAGCGTCTTACGCGCAGGGACCTGTATAGCTGCTTTTTAGTCAGTATCGGGTTAGTTTTAATTGTTCCTGAATGGCGGTTTTCTGCGACGTCCACACAAGCATTACTCATCGCAATAGGCTCGGCTTTTTCCTTTGCCATGCTTGTTCTTTATAACCGTCACGCATCTGATTCCGATAAAAATGCAGTTACATCCGCTTTTTGGCAAAATGCGATCGCATCTTTATGTGTATCACCCATGCTCTTCGGACAAGCATTTGAGCTCTCAGCGCATTCTCTTGGATTGTTAGTTGCGTTGGGTGTGTTATGCACGGCATTAGCGCATGGGTTATTTATTGCCAGCTTAGGGACTTTAACTGCTCGCCAAGCTGCCATTGTCACAGCATTGGAACCTATATACGGCATTATCATTGCTTGGGTTTGGCTGCACGAAGTGCCTGCGGCCTCGGTATTACTTGGCGGGCTGCTGATTTTGATCGCATCAACCATGGCATCTTTTAATAAAAAACAATCAACTGAAATGAAAGAAGAGAAATGAAAGCGCGCGCATCTATTATTGTCCAAAGAAACAATCAATATTTGTTGACGCTCGAACAGCGGGGAGTATGGCTATTGCCAGGGGGGAAAATTGGTCGAACAGAAGAGCCTGAAGCAGCCGCAATTCGTGAGTTGAAAGAAGAAACTTCTTTAGATATCGATGAAATAGAATATCTTTTTTGCTATGAAAACCCAAAGAACGTGCATCATGTCTTTAAAGCTAAAGTACCTGATAGCGCAGAACCAACAGCAAACCAAGAAATTGTTGAAGTAAATTGGTTTTCTTGGGAAGAAATTTTGCAGCTTAATACCAGTCGTGCAACGCTAAAAATTTTACATAGCCATATCGAGCGCGATACTCGTTTTTCTGGAATGTTTTCTTTTTCTAGTATCTGGCAACAGATCGATAAATTGCTTCATCGTTTGTCATCCAAGACCTCATCTGTTTAATGGCGTACTTAAAAAGGCTTTACAAAAGCTTTAAAAGCAAAAAACCCAAAAGCCCGCTTAGATGACTAAGCGGGCTTTTGTTTAAATGGGGAGCTTGGCGGTGACCTACTTTCACATGGGT
>CAZWRK010000057.1:0-26066 GCA_964635875.1 uncultured Aquaspirillum sp. | reverse complement strand
TTCTTTAGGCTTTTGTTTTGACATGTATAAAAAAGATGTGAATACTTGTTTCACATTTATTTCGGCACCCTACTGCTGCACTTGAAACCCACCGTTTGGGCCAAGTCTTCTGGCGGTAGCTGACACAGTTTGTGTCAATGCCGACAGCTTGGGTCACCCCTAACTTGTCGGCTGGCAGCGGTCTCACCCCCATTACCTGCCATGATGTGACCGAAACCGTCGTGACTTCGGTGCAAGCCAGCGAACGCCGCGATGCCACAGCAGAAAGGTCACCCCGCCTGCTGTACGGTGTGAAACGGTCTTTTTGATTTCAGCTTTTCAGGCTATTTCGCAATCGACCCTGCTCATATGAATGCAGGACATTGCCAAAGGGAGTTTTTCATGCAAGTTAAGTATCTCGCACTCGCCGTCGCGACCGCTGTCGCTCTCTCTGCTTGCGGCAAAAAAGAAGAAGCCAAACCCGCCGCCGAAGCCGCTGCGCCTGCCGCGCCGAGTGAAGTCGTGGTCAAAATCGGTCATGCAGCACCGCTTTCTGGCCCCGTTGCCCATTTGGGTAAAGATACCGAATACGGTGTCGGCATTGCATTAGACGAAGCCAACGCCGAAGGTTTGACCATTGGCGGTCAAAAAGTGAAGTTCGAAATGGTCAGCGATGATGACCAAGCCGATCCGAAAACCGCCACTCAAGTCGCACAACGCTTTGTAGATAACAAAGTCGCAGGCGTGATCGGCCACCTGACCTCAGGCGCGACCGTTCCGGCCTCGAAGATCTACGCCGACAACACTATTCCGCAAATTTCACCGTCTGCAACCAACCCAAGCTACACCGCGCAAGGCTACAAAACCGCCTTCCGCCTGATTGCCGACGACGCGCAACAAGGTAAAGCACTGGCCGATTTCGCCGTCAATCAACTGGCTGCGAAAAAAGTCGCCGTGATTGATGACCGCACCGCCTACGGCCAAGGTCTGGCTGACGAATTCGAAAAAGCCGCTAAAGCCGCCGGTGCCGAAGTGGTTAAACGCGAGTTCACCACCGACAAATCGACCGACTTCACCTCGATCCTGACCGGTATCAAAGGTGCGAAACCTGACCTCGTGTTCTACGGTGGCATGGATGCGCAAAGCGGCCCGATGGCCAAGCAAATGAAGAAATTGGGATTGGATGCCAAGTTGTTGAGCGGTGACGGCATGCAAACACCGGTGTTCTTGCAATTGGCCGGTGCGGACGCCGAAGGCAAATACGCCAGCCAAGCCGGTGCACCGAAAGACCAATTGCCGGGCTACACCAGCTTTGCTGAAAAACTCAAAGCCAAGCACAACCAAGAAATTCAACTGTACGCAACCTACGCCTACGATGCTGCGCGGGTGATGATCGACGCGATGAAACGCGCCGACTCGACAGAACCGGCGAAATACCTCGAAAAAATCGGCCAAACCAGTTTTGACGGCGCAACCGGCAAAATCGAGTTTGACGACAAAGGCAACCGCAAAAACGCCGCTGTGACGATTTACCAAGTCAAAGACGGCAAGTGGGAAGTAGTGAGCGTAGTCGGTGGCGCTGCCGCAGCGAAGTAACCCCAAAACGGTTCATCCGCTACACAGAAAAACGGGCGCATCAGCGCCCGTTTTTTTGATCTCCAACCACCGAATTACTTCGCGGCCGATTTTTCCGTTGGCTTTTTCGGATCGGTCGCCGGAGCCAACAAGCGATCGACATCCAAAATATCCGCCTCTGTCAAAATGCCGGCACTAGCTTTCAGCTGCAGCGTGTTCACCAAATATTGATACCGTGACTGCGCCAAATCGCGCTGCGAACGATACAGCTGCTCTTCGGCATTCAAGATATCCACACTGGTGCGCATCCCTGCTTTGAACCCCATCCGTGTCGAGTGCAAAGCACGCTCGCTCGAGACCACGGCTTGTTCATAGCCTTTCACTTTACTGACGCCACTGACCGTCCCCGTAAAATAACGGGTGACATCTTGGTCAGTTTTGTTGCGGGCAATTTCTAGCTCTTGTGTCGCCTGTTCGCGCCGCGCAACCGATTGTGCAATCGCCGCCGTCGTGTAGCCGCCACTAAACAGCGGGATCGTCACTTGCACCCCGAGGGAACGCGTCCACGTTGCTTGGTTCAAGGTGTTGAGGCTTTCCGAGTCGGATCGGTTCACCGAACCGACCAAGTCGACTGTTGGCATATGGCCCGCACGGTTTTTATCGACTTCACGCGATGCCACCTCGAGCGCCTGCTCGCTCATCAACACCTGTGGGCTATTGCGCCGTGCCATGTCTAACCAATCATCCACCGTCGCGGGTAACGGCAGCGCTAGCGGCAATTTATCGCCCAAAGCCCGCAAATGATCCGGCACTGCGCCAGTCAATTCGCGCAAAGAACGCAGGGTGATTTGCACACGATCTTGCGCCTCATAGCGCTCGGCAATTGCGATATCCCGCCGCGCCCGCGCCTCGTCAATGTCGGTCACAATGCCTTCGCCCGCCTTGTACAGCATTTCAGCTTGCTCGGCCAATTCCGACAGCGATTTCACTCGCGCATCACTCAGCTCCAAATTGCGCTGCGCCAAGAGTGCATCAAAATAAGCGGTCGCGACCCGCACGCCCAGCTCATGTTTTTTGGCCGTGAACAAGGCATCGCTATAACGCACCCGCGCCCGACCTTGGCGGAACTCGGAGATGCGTTGCCAGTTGAACAAACTCTGACGCAACTGAACCGAATAGCTCTCACTGACATAATCCAAAGTGTCTTGATAGATTCGGCCGTTACTCAGCGGCTGCTCGCGGCGGCCCATGGTTTTGCCTTTGTAAATGCTGCCAGAAATCTGCGGCAACAAACCAGCCAAAGCCAAAGCATCGTTTTGCTGACCGGCATTGTTTTCGGCGACTGCAGCTAACCACGTCGGATCATTTTTCAGCGCCGCTTGATACGCCTCATGCAAACCGAGCGCATTGGCGGGTAGCGCAAAACACAGCGCTACACCAGCCGCCACTATCGAACGGGTGAAGTGTCGTAAAGACATGGCTCAATCTCCGGCGAAAGCAGTGTTCATGCGGTCAAGCAAAGGCTTGAGCAGATAATTCATCATGGTGCGCTCGCCTGTTTTCACCAGAATGCTGGCGGGCATCCCCGGACGAATCTGGTGTTTGCCAAGCAAGTGCATGCCTTCTGGCGTGACTTCCACTTTGGCGGTGTAGAACGGCATGCCAGTCCGTTGATCGACTTGGCGGTCGGCGGCAACAGTTTGGACTTTGCCCGGAATATTCGGGGTTTGGCTGTGGTTAAACGCAGGGAATTGGATTTCCACCGGCAAACCCGCATGAACTTTGTCGATCAAATGGGTCGGAACCTGAACGTCGATAATCAGCGGCTGATCTTCTGGCACCACGTCCAACAATGGCTCGCCACCGCGAATCACACCACCGACGGTATGCACATTCAGACCGACGACAATGCCGTCAATCGGCGAACGAATCGACGCATTGGCCGCATCGTATTCAATCGCATTGAGGCGATCAGCTAAGGCTTGCGCTTCTTTTTGCACTTCGGTCAGCTGGGTTTCGACTTCTTTGTTGTATTCCTGCTGACGGGCTAGAACGCGCAATTTCAGCTCGCCAATTTGATTGCGGGTGCGACCAATGTTGGCAATATCTTCGGCCAAGCCTGCGGCCACTTGCGAGGTGTTGCGCTCCAGCTCGAACATGCGATTGCGTGAAACGTAGCCTTGGGCCGCAAGGTCGCGAATGCCGCTCAGCTCTTGCTTGAGCAAGTTCAATTGTTGAGCGCGATTGGCTTTGACTTCCGTCAGGCCGGCCAGCTGTTCTTGTGCGCCCGCTAAGTTTTCACCCAGAATGCCCAGCTCGCTTTTTAGCGTGCTCCGACGGGTGTTAAAAAGCTGCGTTTGCAAAGAAATCGCATTTTTGACCCGCACATCTTCCGCGCCAAATTTTTCGATCAAAGCCCCAAAGTCAATATTGTTGGCATTGCTACGCTCGGCACTCAGACGACTTTCAACCGCTTTAACAATAATGTATTGCGATTGCGCCATGCCGAGTTGCGCTTGGGCTTGGGTCGGGTTGAGGCGAATCAGCACTTGGTTTTTGCGGACTTTTTCGCCGTCTTTCACTTCGATCGCGTCAATAATGCCGCCGTTTAAATGCTGGATCGTTTTGCGATTACCGGCCACGGTCACGGTACCGCCAGCAGGGATCCCGGCGTCCAACGGAGCCAAAGAGGCCCACAGCACAAACCCACCAAAACCGGCGACCAGTACCCACATCCCAAAGCGGAGGGGGCGGCGGGCGTCGGTATCGACACTATTCTCGCCGTCGTTTTCTGGCGCAGCGCCAAAGCGCGCTTGGAATTTTTCAAGCCATTTCATAGGAATCAGATCTTTTTCAGTCGTCTATCGGAGGTCAAGCCTGCTCGGTGGAAGCATCGCTGCTATCCGAGATTTGGTTGACAGCGGCTGGTTTCAGTAATTGTTCAGCGGATTGCTGCTGAGCGGCGGCTTGTGCCGCGGCTTGCGCAGCAGCCTGTGCCTGTTGTTGGGCTTGTTGCTGTGATTGCATCAACGCCGCCAAGACTTGGTCACGCGGGCCGTACAGCTGCATCACGCCATCGCGCAACACCATCAACTTATCCACAGCATTGATAATGCTGGTGCGGTGTGTGATCAGAATGACGGTTTTACCGCGGCGCTTGAGATCTTGCACCGCAGCCACCAGCGCGGCTTCGCCGACATCATCCAAGTTCGAGTTCGGCTCATCCAACACCAGCAAAGACGGGTCGCCATACAGTGCGCGGGCCAAGCCGATACGCTGTTTCTGACCGCCTGAAAGCTGGCCGCCATCCGCACCCAAACGAGTGTCGTACCCCTGAGGGAAGCGCAAGATCATGTCGTGCACCCCCGCACGGCGGGCGGCATCAATAATTTGCTCGGAGTCGATACGGCCAAAACGGGCAATATTTTCGGCGATGGTGCCTTCAAACAGCTCGATGTCTTGCGGCAAATAGCCGATATACGGGCCGAGTTCGTCTTTGTTCCACTGGAAAATATCTGCGCCATCGAGACGGACTTTACCGGCTTGCGCAGGCCAAACCCCGACCAATAAACGCGCTAAAGTCGATTTACCCGACGCCGACGGTCCAATCACGCCCACGACATCGCCCGGATTAATCACAAAGCTCAAGCCTTGCAAGACCGCATTGCGACCGCCCGGCGGCACCGCAATCACGCCTTCCAACTGCATATGACCAGTCGGCGGTGGCAACGACATCCCTGCGCCACGCGGCGGCGAATCTTTGAGCATTTCTTCGAGACGGGTGTAGGCCGCACGGGTGGAAATCAGCTGTTTCCATGTACCAATCGCCATTTCAACCGGCTGCAAGGCACGGCCCATCAAGATCGACGCGGCAATCATCATTCCCGGACTAATTTTGCCTTCCAGCGCCAGCAGCGCACCGACACCCAGCGCCGCAGATTGCAACGTGATACGGACAAATTTGGTGATGGCGTTAATTTTGGCGGCGCGGTCAGAAGCCAGGGTTTGGTTTTCGAGAATGCGGCGATGATGGCTATACCATTTCGCTTGCATGGCGGGCAGCATACCCATGGCTTCGATCACTTCGGCATTGCGCAAGTTGTTGTTCGCAAAGTTGCCGGAAGCAATCGCGGCTTGGTTGGCTTCGGCCAGCGGTTTGCGGGTTGCGACTTCGGTCGCGTAGGCTAGACCAAACAAAATGATCGCGCCGACCAGCACCACCAAACCCAGCACGGGATGGAACATAAAAGTGACGAGCAGATAAATCGGCATCCACGGTGCATCGAAGAATGCGAACAACCCTTGGCCGGTCAAAAACTGGCGGACATTGGTTAAATCATGAATGGCTTGCGAGGCGTTGCCGCCGATACGCTTGAGATTGCGCTCGAAAGCGGCGGTGAAGGTGCGGTTGTTCAGCTTCATATCGAGCTGATTGCCGACCCGAATCAACACTGAAGAACGTACCAGCTCCATCAACGACATCAGACCATAAAGGCCCAGCGTCATTAACGACAACATAATCAAGGTGGTTTCGTTTTGGCTGGACAAGACGCGGTCATACACCTGCATCATGTACACAGACGGCATCAACATCAGAATGTTGATCACCGCACTAAAAGCACCGACCTTATAAAAGGTCTTGCGGAAGCTAAAAATCACCTCCGCAAGCTCGGAGCGAGGAATTAAAAGTTTTTTCATAGGATAAACAATCGGTTATCTGGTCTTCTGCGGGATGGGTGCGCTCGGACACAAAGGAGGTTTGATGCAATGCAGCGATGTTAGCACAGGGGCCGAAGTGTAAAGCCGCACAGTGTTTCGGTTTGTAATCGGGGTCACATTTGCGCAAAAAAAATCAAAAATTCAGGTGCTTACCCAATAAAAGCGTTGCAGCGAGCTGTTGCGCGCTGCGTTCAAGATGCATCGCCGCTTCGCTCAAGGCGGTTTCCAGCGACATCGGACCAGAAGCAATCGGCCAAATGGCCGACAAGCCTGCTGCGGTTAAACGCTCCCAGCCCGCGCCCAATTGCCCAACCAAGGCCACGGTCGGCACCTGATAACGCGCCGCACGTTGCGCAACCCCTAGCGGCAATTTGCCAGCGGCGCTTTGCCCATCCATGCGCCCTTCGCCGGTAACCACCCAATCCGCCTGCGCCACCAAAGCATCGAAATTGAGCAAATCCAGCATCCAATCAATTCCTGCGACGACGGGCACATTCAATAAGCCCATCAATCCACCGGCCAACCCGCCCGCCGCGCCCGCGCTTTCGCGGTGGGCAATATCACGACCGTTGTGGGCGTAAATGCGCTCGGCAAAACGACTCAGGGCAGCGTCTAATCGCTTGACCTGTTCGGGCGTTGCGCCCTTCTGCGGGCCAAAAACAACACTGGCCCCCGAATCACCCATCAGTGGGTTTTTGACATCACAAGCCGCAACGATTTCAACGTTGTGGATTCTTTTATCAAGCCGATCGGCATTGATTTGATCTAAATGAATTAATGCCGCACCACCGTCCGGTAGGATGCGCCCGCTTTGATCCAAAAACTGGATGCCAAGCGCAGAGAGCAAACCACTCCCGCCATCATTGGTCGCACTCCCACCTAAACCGATCATGATTTTTTCTGCGCCGCCATCCAATGCAGCCAACACCATTTCGCCCACGCCCCGCGTACTGGTGAGCTCAGGGTTGCGCAATGCGGGAGGGATCAATGCCAAACCGGCAGCTTCGGCCATTTCGATCATGGCGGTGCGACCATCGCCCAACCACGCAATACGCGCGGTTGTTGGCGCACCCAATGGGCCGCTGACCATAACCGTTTGAAAATGCCCACCCGTGGCATCGACACAGGTTTGCGCGCTGCCTTCTCCGCCGTCGGCCAGTGGCAAACAAATTAATTCGGCCTCGGGCAACACCGCCGAGAGGCCTTTCGCGATCGCAGCAGCGACTTCGGAAGCAGGAAGGGATTCTTTGAAGGAGTCTGGAGCAATTAAAATACGCATCAGTAATCAAGCCATCAGTTTTAAAAATAATCTGCCAAAATGAAACGTTCGCCCCCGATAAAAACCGGTTTTTTCGTGGCTCTCTGGATAATTTTATTGGCATAACCCATTAGTATGTTTTCAGTCAGTTGGGCGAAATCGCCGCGCAAACGGTATTCTTGTCGCACACAGAATACTTGCCTTTGCCCGTTCAAGGCCATTTGCGAGCCGTATTGCCCTGATTTATGGAGATTTTTTGATGTACCAGCATATTCTTGCCACCCTTGATGATAGTGATAACGCAGCGCTCGCTTTTGAGCAGGCTCTCGCTCTTGCACGCCTGTCTGGCGCATCTCTGCACTTACTCCATGTGGTCAATTTGTTTGATTTAGCCTCCGCCGAGCTCGGAATGCCCGATCCAGAAGGATTACGGATGATGGCAAAAACCCGCTCCGAAAAAGTCCTTGCGCCGTGGATGGAAAAAGCACAAATCGCGGGCATTAACGTCTTGCCGGTTTCGCGTTCCTGCTGGGGCGGCGGTAGCGATATCGCAGAAGAAATCGTCGAACAAGCGGCGGCACTCCACGCCGATTTGCTGGTCATGGGCACACATGGCCGCACCGGCCTCATGCATTTGATGCTCGGCAGTGTTGCAGAGTCGGTCATGAAAAAAAGCGCCACGCCACTGCTCATCGTTCGGTCAAACAAAAAAGCAGACTAATCCTCCAGCGCTGCCCAATAAAAAAAGAGCCCAACGAATCGGGCTCTTTTTTTCGATGATCAAAACGCTTACTCGCGAATCTGGCCGTCGCCCAACACCACCCATTTTTGGCTGGTCAGACCTTGCAGCCCGACGGGACCACGGGCATGGATTTTATCGGTTGAAATCCCAATTTCCGCGCCTAAGCCGTATTCAAAACCGTCGGCAAAACGGGTCGAAGCATTGACCATCACGCTCGACGAATCGACCTCGCGCAGGAAACGACGCGCGCGGCTATAGTCTTCCGTCACAATCGCATCGGTGTGGTGGCTGCCATACATATTGATGTGATGGATCGCTTCATCCAAGTGCCGAACGACCTTAATCGCCAAGATCGGCGCGAGATATTCGGTATACCAATCGTCCTCGGTCGCGGCGTGCGGCTTCGGCCCTAAAATCGCGCACGTGCGTGCGCAACCACGCAGCTCAACGCCCTTATCCCAGTACAACTGCGCCAGCTCCGGCAAGATACTCGCCGCGCACGACTCATGAATCAACAAGGTTTCCATCGTATTGCAGGTGCCATAACGATGGGTTTTTGCGTTGAGCGCAATGCGCACCGCTTTATTCGGATCGCACAAGTCATCAATATAGACATGGCAATTTCCGTCCAAATGTTTGATCACCGGCACCCGCGCCTCGCGGCTGATGCGCTCAATCAGCCCCTTGCCCCCACGCGGCACAATTACATCGACAAACTCGCTCATGGTAATCAAGGCACCCACGGCCGCACGGTCGGTGGTGTTGATGACTTGTACGCACGACGGCGGCAAATTCGCTTTGCGCAAACCTTCGTGGACGCATCCGGCAATCGCCCGATTCGAGCGAATGGCCTCGCTACCGCCACGCAAAATCGCAGCATTGCCCGACTTCAGACACAGGCCAGCCGCATCAGCCGTCACGTTCGGACGCGACTCGTAAATAATCCCGACTACACCCAACGGCACCCGCAT
Organism: uncultured Aquaspirillum sp.; assembly: GCA_964635875.1. Classification (GTDB taxonomy): domain Bacteria; phylum Pseudomonadota; class Gammaproteobacteria; order Burkholderiales; family Aquaspirillaceae; genus CAZWRK01. Next base: position 16,822 of record CAZWRK010000057.1, on the reverse strand, counting down.
TTTGCCGAGCTGAATCCCCGAAGGACGGTAGGTAAAGTCGTTCATCTCGCCGACCGGATCGGGCAAGGTCGCAATTTGGCGCAAACCTTCGGCCATCGCCAGCACCCCTTTTTCAGAGAGACTCAGACGATCCAGCAAAGACTCTTCCAAGCCCGCCTCGCGCGCTGCGGCCACATCGGCAGCATTTTCTTCGAGCAAATGCGCCGACTCCCGCTCAATCGCATCGGCAATGGCATGCAGCGCCGCATTTTTTTGTAAGGTGTCCGCACGCACTAACACACGGCTCGCTTCACGGGCAGCGTGCCCAACGTCATGCATATATTGAGAAATATTGTCCATTTTGCTTTGTATCCTGTGTCCGTCATGGCTCAAGCGTGAGCCGAACATTATGCCTTCAGCGTGATAAAACGCCCACTTTAAACACGACCAGTTTAATGAGGGCCGATGGTCTTTTTGATCCGCCCAACGACGGCCCACACGACCAATCCGACCGGCACAATCGCCAAACCCGTCGCCAACTCGGCATTGAGATGAACGCCCGCGGCTTTCAACGCCTTAAATCCGTACCCCAGCAAGCCGACGGCGTAATACGTTAACACGCCCACCGACAGCCCTTCGACCGTTTCTTGCAAATGCAGCTGTAATTCGGCGCGGCGATTCATCGATGCCAAGAGCTTTTGATTTTGCTGCTCTTGTTCAATTTCGACCCGTGTCCGCAACAATGCGGTGGCGCGTTGAATGCGCGCGGTCAAGCTGGCTTGACGACCCGTGACCGTATCACACGTCGCCATGGCGGGAGCCAATCGCCGCTCCATAAATTCGCGAAACGGTTGCACGCCGCTCAAGCGCTGTTCGCGCAACTCTTCAATGCGACGCGCCACCAAAGCGCTGTACGCCCGCGCTGCTGAAAAACGATATTGGCTGGCCGAAATCACATCTTCAATTTGCACCGCCAAATCCGACAACTCGCCGAGCAATACGCCATCGGGGGTATCGCCCTGCCGCAAGCGTTGGGTAATGTCTTTCAGGCCAATGCCCAAGGTATCGAGGGTGTGCATTTGCGCTTTGGCAATCGGCAACGCCAGTAGCGCCAACATCCGATAGGTTTCGATCTCGAATAAACGCGCCAGCATCCGACCGGTTTGCCGCTCACCCATATTCCGGTTCAACACCACCAAGCGGCTAAACCCCGCCCCCAAACGCGGGTCATCATGCAAACGCAAGTCGGTCAACGCCACCGCATTGCCATCGGCAATGTCCGAACCAATCACGTCGCGATGCCCAAACCAGCGTTCGCACAAGGTGTCACGCGGCGCGGCACGGCGGGTATCCAACAACACCGCATGAACCCCAACCAGCAATGACCCCGGCACCGAGGCCAGCCACGCTTCGGGGACGGCATCCATGGCGGTCGATAAAAACGGTTCGGCCGCCCCACTTTCCAGACAAAAGGTATAACGCACAAACTCGGTATGCTGCGACCACCGCACCGTGATCTGTTCGTTGCGGCCGATATATTCCATACAGCCGTCTTCGGGTGTCGGCAGCACTAACAGTTGTGTGAGTTCAATCAGGGCTGCGCGCTGCTCGCCGTGGTCTTGTTGAAAGAAAAATGCCAGAGAACTCAGGCGCGCCGGACTCGGCAAAGTCAGAGAAGGGCGCGCATGCGCCTCGTCATTCAGACTTTGGCGTAAAGGGTGCGTTTTAAGTGCAGACATAACAATAAACACCTTCATTGAGTAAGAATTCGGGCGGAAGGCCGCGGAGCGTGTCGCTCAACACGGCTTCGGCATCACAAAAAATCGCCTAAACTTGACGTTTTGCCGGATTTTTTGAAAGTTTGATCATGGTCGCAACTGTGTATAGCGTCTCCGATGGCCGCACTTTAACCGGTGCAGGCGTTGGCGATGGCGTCGTTCGGATCAGCACCAGCAACGGTTATGGCACCGGCGCATTACTCTATGATGGCCGCGCCATTTTGACCGCCGCGCATGTCCTCGCCAATCAATCGGGCCCCGCCAATGTGCACTTTACAACCGCGAGTGGCAGCGGCACATTGACCGCCTCTACATACACCCTTTACCCCAATTTTGATAGCAGCAGCGACAATCATGACCTCGCGCTGTTATGGCTCGATACGCCCGCCCCCGCCAGTCTCGATCGTTATGACCTCTACCGCGCCAGCGACGAACTTGGGCAAGTATTTGATTTTTATGGCTACGGCAAGCCGGTTCAAGGCAGTGTGGGCGCGCAAACCAGCACCAGCAACCCGATGACCCGTGCCACCGCCGAAAACCGCTTTGAGGTCGATGCGGCCACACTCAAAGGCCAAGTGGGCAGCGCGATGAGCTGGTCGCCCCTCGCGGGCACACAATTAGTCGCTGATTTTGACGATGGGCAAAAAAGTCACGATGCCTTGGGCTTGCTATCGGGCGTGGTCGATACCGGACTAGGCGACCGCGAAGGCATGCTGTCTTCTGGCGATAGCGGTGGGCCAGCGATGATTGGCCAAGCCATTGCGGGCGTCGCCGCGTATGTATTTCGGCTGAGTCCCTTTGGTGTTTCCCCTGACATCGACAGCGCCACCAATAGTTCATTCGGTGAACTGGGCGCATGGACACAGGTCAGCGCCTATCAACAATGGATTGACCAACAGATTCGCGCCCACCAAACCGACGCCCCGACCCGCGTCGAAGAGGTCCAAACTACCATCCAAGAGGGTAGCAGCGGCAGCGTGCATTACACCTATTTTATGGTGCGCTACCAAGGCGACCGTAATGCCGCACCGGATACGCTCAGCGTGATGTACCGCACCCATGACGGTACCGCTAAAGCGGGCGAAGACTACGTCGCCGCACAAGGCACGCTCAAACTCTACGCGGGCGAACAACAAGCCGTGATTGCCGTTGCCATTCTTGGTGACAATCAAGTCGAGGGCAATGAGACTTTTGAATTGGAAATTTACAATCCAGTCGGGGCGAATTTTGGCAACGGACAGATTTCACTCGTCGCCACCCGCACGATTGTGGATGATGATTTTTGATCTCGGCCATGCAAAACGCCTCCATCGTGGAGGCGTTTTTTTCGAGACCATGACCGCTGATTAGAGGCTAAAACGCGCTAACTGCTCGCGCATCAACAATGCGGACTGATGCAAACTCTCTGCAGAACCCGCCGACTGTACCGCGGCGGCGCTGTTTTCGGTGGTCATGCTTGCCAATGCTTCAACGTTTTCTCCGATGTAGCGGCTGGTACTACTTTGCGCACTCAACGATGCGGTTAACTCGGTCAGCTCCCGATGTGAAGCCACTGCGCCTTCACGCAGTTCACCCAGCGGCTTCACCAAGCCGGACACCAGCGACACCCCAAAACTAACCAGCTTTTCGCCTTGCAACAAATTATCTGCCGCCCGACGCGTTTGCTGTTGAACCCATAAAATCGTGGCCCCGATTTCACTGGTCGCAGTACGGGTTTTTTCTGCAAGTAAGCGAACCTCATCCGCCACCACGGCAAACCCGCGCCCTTGCTCTCCGGCACGCGCGGCCTCAATAGCGGCATTCAACGCCAGCAAATTGGTTTGCTCGGCGACGTCGGCAATCACCTGCACCACTCGACTAATTTCGTCGGTGCGTGAGGCCAAGGCCGAGACATCTTGCGCAGAGGTCTGAATTGCTTTAACCATCGAATTGATGTCATGCGCGGCTTGCGCAATCACTTTATCGCTATTACTGGCCAGCGTCTGAGCATGCTCGGCGGAGTTCAGCGCAAAAGCGGCGTTATCCGCAATCTGCGCGATACTGGTCAGCATTTCTTCGACCGCTGCCGCAATCGTGCTGGTTGACTGGCTTTGCATTTCAGCGGCGCTGGCAATTTGTTGCGCCGCGCTGGAAACCTCTGCAGCGACACGATCCACTTCCCCGCCCTCGGAAACAACCACCGAAAAGCTGCTATGAATCGCGTCGAGTAAGCTATTAAAAGCGCCCACTGTCTGCGCAATTTCATCGCGGCCCGTGACCGGACTCCTGCGGGTCAAATCCAGATCATTTTTAGTTTGTTCTGCGGCCTGTCGTAGGGCATTGAGAGGCCGCACGATCGAGCGAATAATCCACTGTGCCAGCCCAATAAATACACCCATCGAAATCACAATCGCCGCCGTAATCAGCGATTGCATGGTGTGAATCGATTGGCTTTGATCGGCCTGAACGGTCTGGACTTTGGCCAATGTCAGGCTCCACAACCGATCTAAACCGGCATCCGCCTGCGCCATTAGCGCTTCGTTGCGGACTAAACCTTGGCGATAGGTGTCCATTTTTGCGGCCGTAATTTCTGGCTCGGCGAGCATCTGATCAAGCTCAAAACACGCGCGTTTCCACGCCATGAGGGTCGGCTCAACAGACTGCCATGCAGCCGTGGTTTCGGGGCTGCGCTTGAGTGCACTGTAGCGGGCTTGTGCCGCTTCGATGATTTTCCAATGTTCGGCCATCGCCGTACGGGTTTTTTGCACATGCTCCGCCTCAGGAATAAACCCTTCTGAGAGCAGCTCGTATTGCACCGCACGCACAGCGGCACTCGCCTCGCGAATGGTCGCTAACTCGGCAATTGCAGGGACATGTACCGTGGTGACACTGCCCATCGTCTGATCCGCTAAATTCATGCCTTGCCAACCCACCGCACCCATACCAGACAAAACCAGTAGCGCACTCAAGGCCAGCAGGAATAATCGAGCTCGAATCGTCATTTTATTCACCTTCTAAAGCCATTTCTGACGGCGTATTCAAATCACAATCGAGGGTATCCAATAGATTTTCGAGCGTTTCTTCGTATGACTGCAGGCGGTCACACACGATTTTTAATTCGTGACAAATCGTGCTGGCGATGGAGGTCTGGGCGGCTTGAGGTTTCATAGCAACAGCTCCTAGCGAGAGATCAAAGTGAGCGGATCAGGCCAGCGTTTCCTTTTAGGATGTGGCCTCATCCAAAACATGACCTCGTCAAACTAACAGCTGTTTTTTACCGGAAGAATGATTCTTTATGCATTTTTTGTTGCAAAGCCAAAAAAGACAGCATTTCAGCACCCCATTCATCACGTTTGATTTACTCATGAGTAAACTGTTGATATAAGCAAAGATTTTGGAACATTTCCTGCTATAAAATGCAGTGTCGTCTTTGCGGCTTTCCCTTGTTTATGCACACCCTACTTTCCCCTTCTGATCGTGCGATGCGCGCAGATTATGTTGCAGCGGCCTCCGCTCGACATGCGTCCGCGCCAGAGCTGATTGCAAAATCATCAGCATCGCTGCATTTTCGGGGCTTGATTGACCGCATTGCACCCACCAATTGCCATTTGCTGATTTGCGGACCAACCGGCGCAGGCAAGGACGTTGCCGCCCGCCGCATTCACGAGCGAGGCCTCCATCATGAATCGCCATTTATTGATGTGAACTGCGGGGCGATTCCGGAGAATCTCGCCGAATCCGAATTTTTCGGGCACGCCAAAGGCGCATTTACCGGCGCAACCCACACCCGCGCAGGCTATTTTCAGCAAGTCGGCAAAGGCACGCTGTTTTTGGATGAAGTCGGCGAACTGCCTTTGTCGCTGCAACCCAAATTATTACGGGTACTGGAAACACGACGCTTTCGGCCAATCGGCTCGTCAGACTCGTTTTCCTTTGAAGGACGCATCGTCGCCGCCACCCACCGCGACCTACAAGCGATGGTCAAAGAAGGCTCCTTCCGCGAAGACCTGTTTTATCGGCTGGCGGTGTTTATTGTCGAGCTACCGAGCCTCGACCAACGCCGCGAAGATATTCCCGAGCTAATTGCCCACTTTGCGGCCCAACAAGCCCGCCCGTTACATTTCTCACCCGAAGCGCTTCGACAACTGTGCCAGCAATCGTGGCCGGGCAATATCCGACAACTGCGCAATATGATTGATCAATTGGGGGTGCTCGTCGACGACCCCTATATTGATTTAGAAACGCTGAACCATTATTTCCAGCCCATTGTCTCGCGCCCCGCAACCCACGAAGAGCTTGCCGATGCGCTATTGGCCTTGCCCGCGACCGATAAACTCGCTGCGGCAGAAATGCTCCTGATTGAGCGTGCACTGCAAAAGTGCGAAGGCAATAAATCTGCCGCCGCAAAGCTCCTCGGCGTTGGACGTAAGTCGATTGAACGGCGACTCAAATCACACGAAAGCCAAAAGCAAGAGGCGGCCACCTGCCTGAAAAAAGGCCAATCTTTGGTCGATGCTTCGCAGTTTTCCGCCGCGATTCCAATCCTCAAAAAATGCATCACGCCTTACACAGAAGGCCACCCTGACGCGGTGCCCTCTCCGGAACTATTTGATGCGTTTCGACTGTTGGCAATCAGCCTGCGCAATGTCAATGGCTGGCTGTGTTCCGAAGCCCAAGCGTGCTACGAAGCGGCGCTGGCCATCGGTCGGGAATGTGGCTGCGATGCGCACGAGCTCTCTACGCTGCAATTCGGTATTTGGACGACCCAGCTGATGACGCTGGATCTGGCGCGTGCACGCGCCACCGCACAAGACATGCTGCAACATGCGCAAAACACCGGCCATCTAGCCGCCCAAGATGAAGCCCATGTCGCGATGGCCAATACACTATTTTGGCTCGGTGATAGTGAAGAAGCACTCGCCTGCCTGCAGCGAGGCCGGTTGCTGGACACCCAACGACAAAATGACCGAGTCGGCGCACAGGGATTCGACCTGATCTGCCTTGCAAAAACTTTTGAAGGACTCGCTGCCTTTCAGCGCGGCGCGCTCACGCAGGCATGGGCGGCGATGGAAATGCTGTGCGAACGGGCCTCGGCCGGTAATCCACACGCCTTTGATCGCGCCATTGCCTTGCAAGGCGCGGCATGGCTGGCGTGCTTATTTGAGGAAACCGAGCGCCTAGATGTGCTGTCTGAAGCACTGGAATCGTTATCTAAGGCGCATGGTTTTAATTTCTATCAGGGGATCGGCCAAGTGTTTCGCGGCTGCGTGCTGGCGGCACGCGGGGACTATCACCACGCCGACGAGGCGATTCGTGAAGGCTATCACCAACACATGCTGCGCCACGGCGGCAAGCTGTTCCACTCTTTCCAAGCGTGGCACCGTGGCGAAGCGCTCTTGCACGCCGGAGAAGCCAAAGCCTGCAGCCAAGTCATCAATCAGGCGATCGATATTGCCCTTGAACAACAAGACCGCGCCTATTTGGGCGAGCTGATGGTGATCCAAGCACGTGCGCTCTGGATGCTCGGCGAACTGGATACGGCCGAACAAGAACTCCGCAGCGCGCTCTCAACGGCGATGGCACTCGGCTCAGTTCCGGCGCGGATTCATGCCGCGCATCATCTCGCTCTATTCTTATTAAAAGAGCGCCGCCGCCCCGTTCAAGCGACCGAAACACTGGTACGGGCGCTGCGAGGCGCAACAGAGAACGGCACCTATCCGGTGTTAGTGCGGGCACAGGCCTTGCTGGCAGAACTGCAAAAAGACATGTACTAAACACACCCACAGCCTCCTGAAAATGCCCCGTTTGGGGCTTTTTTTATGTCTGGAGTGAAGTGGACGAAATCGTCCATTTGCCGCAAAAATCGCTGGACGTAACCGACCAATTTGCGGCGGCCTTGATCGTCCAAAAAAATAAATCTCTTTAATTTCAACACCTTAATCATCTGGCACAGTCATTGCCATAAGAAAGGAAAGCCTGCACCCGAAAACGTTTCAAAATCGCGTGCAGCCACGAGAAGAAAACAGACCAATATCGAACTCCTACAGAGGGGCACCATCATGGCATACACCGTCACTGCAGCAGACTTAGAACCGCTACTTCTTGGCGGCACCTTTTTTGGAAGCGGCGGCGGTGGCACCGTCACCTCGGCGCGGCATCTGGTGTCCTACTTTAGACAAGGCTCGCCTTACTACCAAAAACACAGCTTCGAAGTCGTTTCGATCGAAGAAGTGACCGAAGGCGAAACAGTCATGGTGGCGTATATGGGCGCCCCCGAAGCGATCAACTCAACCTGCTTTCCGGTTGGCCCCGTTAAAGCCGCCGAGCGCGTGCAACAAGCCCTCGCCAAAGAAGGCCGCCAGCTGCGCTACGTGGTGTCGCCAGAAAGCGGCGCGCTCGGGTTTATTGTGGCGGGTCTCGTCGCGGCCAAACTCGGACTGAAAGTGATTGATGCCGATGGCGCAGGACGGGCCGTGCCTTCGCTGCCAATGCTGACCTATGCCGCCGCCGAAATCAGCCCCCGCCCGACCTTTTTGGTCAGCCAAGACGGGCTAGAAGTCGAACTCAATGTCACTCCGCGCGCCGATAAAGATGGCGGCCGCTTCCATCAGCAAGATGTCTCCACGATTGTCGAACAGATGCTGCGCCCGATTCTGGCCGAACAAGATTTTGGCCAATTTGGTGGTTTGGCCATGTGGGTCATGAAGCCAGAACAGCTGGCAGCAGCGCTGCCGATTCGGGGCACACTCACCCGCGCCCTCAAATTTGGCCGTGCACTACAGGCAGGGCAGCTCCACTCGGCAGAAGCGGTCATCGACCATCTCGAAACACACTGCGGAATTTCTGCGAAGCGTGTCGCCGAGCCGGGGGAAATTATCTCGGTCGATCTTGATACCGCAGGGGGTTTTGATGTCGGTCGAGTCAGACTCAAGAGCGCACGCACCGACTACACCATCGTCTACCAAAATGAATCGCTGTTGGTGTGGGATAGCGAACAAGCACACCCCGTAACCATCGCCCCCGATAGCATCAGCTACTTTGTCGAAGGCGATAAACAAGCGGTGTATTCCAACGGTGACTTGGTGTCCTCGGACGGCCGCCTCAATCCCAACATCAAAGGACGTACAGTCTCGTTGCTCGCATGGGAAGCCGATGCAGCCCTATCTCAACCGAATGGACTGATCCTTGATAGTTTTGCTGAGTTACTCGCCAAAATGGGCTATCTCGGCCCCTATATGCCGCTCAGCACACTCGATCAAATCACAAAAGGAATGAAAGCATGACCACTGCCGTGCTCCGCATTTGCGTGCTGGTTCCGGCGGCAACGTCGGATTATAACGAGCGCATTTTGCAAGCCATTGCGCCGGTGCTTCCTGCCGATGTCGAAGTCGAAATTCGTAATATCACCGAAGGCCATCCTTGCATCGAAAACCGCACCAATTGGCTCGAAAACGGGATGCCGGTGGTGAGACTGGCACAAAGCATCGAGCAAGAAGGTTTTGATGGCATTTGGCTGACAGACTTTGACATGTGCGGTGTCGAGGCCGCGCGCGAAGTGATCAACATCCCGATCATTGGCGGGTTTCCGACCTCGGCCTTTACGGCGTTAGCACTCAGTCAGCGTTTTTCGATCATTACCGTCTTGCAAAGCACTTTGGCCATGCAGCGCGGCCATGTGTTGACCTATGGCCTATCCGAATCGTTCGCCTCGATTCGGGCGGTCGATTGCACGGTCCCTGAGCTGGAAAATGTCGATATTGTCGTCGCCAAAACGCTGGAACAAGCGATTAAAGCGGTTAAAGAAGACGGTGCGCAATCGCTGTTATTAGGCTGCACAGGCTTTGTCGATATCGCCGAAAAAGTGTCAACTTTGTTGTCAGAAACCGTCGGCGCCTATGTGCCGGTCATCGACCCGAATCAAGCCGGATTTGGATTTTTGGTGTCGCTCGTGCGAATGCGCCTGCGCCCGAGCCGCCTGACCTACAGCCAAACCACGGTGTAGCACACAAAACGCCGTCTGCCACGTATCGATATTTGATCTGTCTGTAGGTAGACGGCACCCGCCACGCCATCTCCATCGCACCCCTAACATGTGTATGACGCATCAAGCATCGGCCGGCCCCCTCTCTAGAAGAGACGTACATCATGATTGCACAACTTTCCGCCATTTTTGAAAAGCAGGATACCGAACATCGAGAAAAGCGCGCTCGTCTTTGGGGTACGACCTTTGCCTTCTGGAAAAACCATAAGATGAACTCGCAAACGCCCTCACGCCTTGAGAAGAACACGCCCTACGATCAAGATCTCGAGACTTACGGCTGGGATAGCGCCTTTGCCATCTATGTGGATCGCGCCAATGCGGCGATCACCTCCGCGTGGCCGAACATCAACCCGCAAGCCAAGTTATTAATTCAAAACAGCGCAGATGAAGGCGCACGCCACATCTACGCTGAATTGGGGCCGTGGCAATTGGTCCAAGGCGGCCACGGTAAACATATTCGGATGCAATGCCCGATTGTCTCTGGCTACTATATTACCCCCACCAAAACCTTCGATTTTGATCATCAAAAAACCGCGATCACCATCGAAATCAATATGGAATGGGTGCCGAACCCCGCTCAGTTTTCTTTTGAAATTCACCGCAATGCCGACTTGGATCAAGCAACCGAGATCGACGCGATCAAAGCCGCATTGAATCAAAACCAAATTGCACCGGCCTTACGCCGCCAGTTTCGGCGGCAGGGCAAACCACTGTCCGAGCACGCGATTGCCCAAGTTCAAAAAATCGGCGAAGAATGGCTGATTAGCGATGGCCTCGTGAACTACTACATCTCGAAACAACACGAAACAACGGAAGAGCCTTCTCCACCCAATCAGGTGTATCAATTTGGACAGGCGTGGTCGAAGCAGCTTCAGCTCAAATCCAAAATGCACGACGCAGAACACAGCGCCACGCAAATTATTTCGATTGAGAACAATCCCGTTCATGGCGTGGATGCCGCGCATTTATGGACGCTGCTAAGCCAATGGTTCAACGCCCATCTGGGCGCGTTCAATCATATTTTTTCAAGCCTTGATCTTCAGCCTGCGCCCCTCAAATCCGACCCTTTTTCTTGGATGAAGCCCATGATGACCAGTTATGCCGTCGCCGATGCCGGTGCGCTCAAAGACAGTGTTTTAGGTGTACTTACGCTCTCAGAAAAAAAACCGATTCAGGGCTCACACCATATTTCGCCACGGGTCATTCCTGAACACCACGGCATCGATGCAGGGTTTGTCATTAGCGGTCCCACTTTTGTCAAAAACATGCTGCTGCCAAGCATGAACACCCTCTTCAAAACCGCCCCCAAAGACGCTTTTTCTCTTTCAGATAATGGGCTCGCCATCCAAAACGAAGAAGCATTGGTTTTGGGGCGCTTTATGCTGGATAGTCAACGAGAAGGCAGCATTGAAAAAGGCGACTTCCCCGCAGAACTCGATCAATGCCGCCTCTCTGCCAATTTAGTGATTGCACTTGCGCAGATTGGCATCGACATCGGCGCGAACTACCGCATCCAAGTCACCGAAAAAGGCCAGCAATGGCTCCTGAGTTACGGCTTGGCCAATACCGTAGAGCATATTTTGAATCTGAACGGCCAACAGATTGATCTGTACTTATCCACCACGCTTACCCTCGCCAAGGGCCAGTTCAAAATGAGCTTGGTCAAAAACTGCGTCGCGATTGAATTGATTGGCTTGAAGTACCCCGATAACCAGCATGTTGACGTGCAAGTGCATTACACCGAGCAGATCCCGCTGACCCTGCAACAAAAAGGGGGCAAGCCCATTTTTTGGTTTGACCCGCCTCGCCAAAGCATGGAAATTTCGGTCATCAAAAACCGCTACGGCATCACACGCGAGATTGTCGAAGACGCGGCGCTCAGCACATTAACACTGCTCACGCAGTCCAGCGCCATCGTCGAAAACCTCAGCCAAAGTATCGAATTGGTGGACTTAAATGAGCACCTCGGTGTCGCCATTATCAGCGAAGCCGCCTTTGCACAGAGCACTGCGGCCCACGCGGAAGCGGCCGCCACCAACGAAGCCCTGACTGGCCAAATCGCCGCCCGTCGCAGCCGCGGCCAAATCACCGATCTTAAAAATGCGTTGGCCATGCCAAAATGGCAACTCGTCGCCAGCTTGGCCCACTTGTCTGGTGCCGTCGCAGGCTTTGAAACCGACACCGCGACACTCATGGAAAGTGCCGCTTTACAACAATGGGATCAGGTGCCGGGCTTTGATTTATTTGCAGAGGCAGCGATTGCACCGTTTCACTTTCCGAACATTCATGGCTTCAAACTGGTGAGCACCACCCTTGCGGGCAGCCTGCATCTCGGCTTTAAAACCCATTAATTCGAGAGAATACCGTGCGTTTTAGCGCAAAGGAGAGCGGGTACAGCCTTATAATAAGCACCAAACTTTCATGTAGACAGAGCCATCATGCCCCAAACCTCTACGATTTTAAGCCACCTCAATACCTTGTTTTTGGCCAAGGACGAGCCGATTTTTCAGCTAAGCGGTGATTTCGTCGTGGCACGGCTAGAGGGCGTCGAGCTGTCGAGTGTGTTTCAACCGATTGTCGAAACCCGCGACAATCACATCATCGGCTGGGAAGGGCTTGTGCGCCCCTCGCGTCTGAGCGACCACGCCCTTCTGAGTCCCGCCGAATTTTTTGCCTTATTTGAATCTGGCCCTGACCTCATTCGTGCCGACCGCATTTGCCGCGCGCTTCATTTAGCCAACCACTTACGAAGCGAATCGCAAGACGGATATTTGTTCTTGAATTTGCACCCGCGCCATCTCCTCAGCGTCAATGGCGAATTCGGGCGCAATTTTAGCCAGTTGGTGCGTATCTTAGGGATGAAACCCGAGCAAATCGTACTCGAAGTTTTAGAGCACGCGATTCACGATGAAAGCCTGTTACAGCGCGCTGTGCATGAATTTAAACACCACGGTTTTCTGATTGCGTTGGATGATTTTGAAGCCCAGTCTGATCCACTATTGGTCGACCGCCTGTTTGCGCTCAAGCCGCATATCGTCAAATTTGGGCGGAGCTTTTTACAGCCGCGCTATCAAATTATCCTGCCGAAGCTTTTTGCTGCGGTGCGCGAGTTGGGTGCATTAGCCCTGAGCGAAGGCATCGAAACCCCCGAAGAAAAAGCCCATGCCGCCGCCGCAGGTGCCATGCTCATGCAAGGCTACCTGCTTGGGCGTCCAGAAGTCCGCAATCACCTCGTCGTCCAGCCATAAACCGCATGTCGATTACCCTGCGATGCGTGCGCAAGTCCTTTGGCGCAGCCCCGATTCTCAACGGGATGGATCTTGAAATCGCGACCGGCGAATTGCTCGCCATCGTAGGGCCGTCAGGCTGCGGCAAAACCACGCTCTTGCGCATCATCGCCGGACTTGAACACGCCGAAAGCGGCGATCTTGAAATCGAAGGCCAAGCCGCCACCCACAGCCCTCCCGCCGAACGCCGGATCGGCTTTGTCTTTCAGCATTACGCCTTATTTCGACACCTCAACGTTTTTGACAACATCGCGTTTGGGCTACGTGTGGGGCCACGCGCGCAGCGTCCTTGCAAAGCCGAATTGCGCACACGCGTGATGGCTTTATTGGCGCGCATGGCGCTTGAACATCTGGCCGATGCCCGCCCTGAACAGCTCTCCGGCGGCCAACAGCAACGTGTCGCCTTGGCGCGGGCGCTGGCGGTTCAACCGCGTATTTTGCTGCTTGATGAGCCTTTTGGCGCACTTGATGCCCAAGTCCGCACCACCCTGCGACGCTGGCTACGCGAGCTGCACACCGAACAAGGACTCACCACCATTTTGGTCACCCACGACCAAGAAGAAGCACTCGATATTGCCGACCGCATCGCCGTGATGAACCACGGCACAATTGCACAAATCGGAACACCTTCTGAAGTCTATGCCGCACCAGTCAGCCCCTTTGTCAGCCAGTTTTTAGGCGACGTTCACGCTTTTAACGGCCATCTCGAACGCGATCATGTGTGCATTGGCGACTACTGCCACCCGTACCCCTCAACCGCGCCACACGGCACGCCGGTCATGGTTCACATTCGCCCGCATGATCTACACCTCGCGCGCGAACCTCGCCCCGCCTTAGGCTACGGCCATGTAACGCGCTGCCATAGCATCGGCCCTCTACACCAGATCGAGCTGCGTTACGGCCCAGAACAGCGATGGATTCACGCCATTCTCAGCCCAGAACATGCCCAACAACTTGCCCTTAAGATCGGCGATCGGGTCTGGTTCTGGCCACGGCATCTCCACGTCTTTCTTTAAACCACCGATTCGCCACCCAAACGCGACCGCCGCCAATGGTCGATCATCTGAAACGCGATCGAAGACGGATTCGGAAGTTTAGGCAAAGCATGGACCGAGAACCAACGCGCGTCCTCAATTTCCGTTGGCTGCAACACGATGTCACCGCTGGCGTACTCGGCAAAAAAACCGATCATCAAGGAATGCGGATACGGCCACGACTGGCTACCAAAATAGCGAATCGCGCCGATTTCCACGCCGACTTCTTCGCGAATTTCGCGGCGCAGGCCATCTTCCAAACTTTCACCGGCCTCGATAAACCCCGCCAAGGCGCTGTACACCTCAGGCAAAAAATGCGGCGAACGCCCCAACAACACCTGATCGCCGTTCACCACCAGCCCCATACACACCGGCGATAATCGCGGATAACTTCGATGGTCGCACTGCACGCAATGCATCGCCGGTTCGTGATTCAACACCCGCAACGCATGCCCGCACACCCCGCAAAATTGGTGCTGCTGCAAAAAAGTTGCCAGTTGGCTGGCACGATTCAGCGCCGCACATTGCGCCGCCGACCACCGCCCCCAATGCGTTCGGAGATGGATTTTTTGCCAATCCGGTGGCGGCAATACCTCGCCGCGCCACTGCATGAGCCAGCAGAATTGCCCCTCTAAACAACCGATGCGCAACACGGTGTGCGCCTCGCCAAACAGCGCTCGACACTGCGCAGCAGACGGTAATTCACCATTGGGCAAGGCCCACAGCGTCATGCCCCGCCCCACACTGACAAACACCAAGGCATCATCAGCAGGCGCGAGATTCGCTGCAAAATCGGGTTCAAAATCAGAAAAAGACATGGATTTGCTTTCACTTACACCGCAGGATTACGCGCGGCTCGCCAACCACGCCCCAATGCGATCGGCGGCTTCCTGAATCCGCTCCGCTGAGCAGGTGTAGGCCAAACGCATATATCGTTCCGGCGCATTCGCCCCAAAATCACGGCCGGGGGTGATCGCGACGCCGGTCGCATCGAGAATATCCGCCGCAAAGGCAAAGCTATCGTCGGTCAGACTCGAGACATCGGCATAAACATAAAACGCTCCATCCGGCAGCAGCGGGAACTGAAAACCCAGCGGCGCAAACGCCGCCAACATCGCATCACGACGGCGGCGAAATTCGGCGCGACGGGCTTCTAAAATCGCGATGGTTTCGGGAGCAAACGCGGCCAATGCGGCGTGTTGCGCGACGGTCGGGGCCGCCAAATAGAGGTTTTGCGCAAGGCGCTCGGCGGTTTCGGCGGCCCAATCTGGCACCACCAGCCAACCGAGTCGCCAGCCGGTCATCTGGAAATATTTCGAGAAGCTATTCACCACAAAAATTTGATCGGACAGCGCCAAAGCCGAATCGGGATCGGAGCCATAGGCCAAGCCGTGGTAAATCTCATCCACAATCAGCGTGCCGCCTTGAGCTTGTACGGCGGCAAATAAATCGGCGAGCACAGCGGGTTCGATCAACGTGCCGGCCGGATTCGACGGGCTGGCAATCATGGCGGCGACGGTGTCGGCTTGCCAATGGTCGGCAATATGTTGCGCGGTGAGCTGATAACGCGACGTTGCATCGACCGGCACCGAAATCGGCCATGCGTCCATGAGGTTCAGCAGGTGACGGTTACAGGGGTAGGTCGGATCGGGAAGCAGCACGCTTTGACCCGCATCGACGAGCAAAGCCAAGGCAACTTGCAACGCGCCCGATGCGCCGGGGGTGACGATAATGCGCCGTGGATCGACGGTGACGCGGTAGCGGCTTTGGTAAAAATCGGCAATCGCGGCGCGCAAGGCGGGAATGCCACAGGCGGGCGTGTAAAAAGTATGGCCTTGCTGCAGGGCGCGGTGGGCGGCGTCGATGATCGGTTCGGGCGTCGGGAAATCGGGTTCGCCGACTTCGAGATGAATCACATCACGACCGGCTGCGGCCAAGGCTTGGGCACGACCCAAAATGGCCATGACATGAAAGGGCGAAACCCCAGCAGTACGCTGGGCGGGAGAACGGGAGGGGGGGCTTGTATGTGTCATAGGCGAAAATGATAGTGCGCACTTCCCGCGCTGCCTAGATGAATTGTGCTAAAAAAGTGCGCAAAAAAGGCCGAATATTTCTATTCGGCCAAAGCATCGAGGTTGATAACAACCCTTGGAGAAAACCGATTAACGCGAGCAGTTATCGCCGCCGCATTTATTGGTGTTGATGCCCAAAATGGCATACGGCGGGCACCAGCCGATCAGTCCGGTCGCCAGCGGCACCAAACCCAAAAAAGCCCACGGCGTTGCAGGGCCGATGAATGCGAGGCTGGTAATCACCGCGCCGACCACCACGCGCAAGATGCGTTCTGTTTTACCGATATTGCATTGCATGAATGTTCTCCTAAATGAAGCGGAATCGCACAGGGGATATTTTCATTATACATAGAAATATAATATAAACTCAAAAAAGATCCGCCGCACAAAAAAAATCCCGCCAAGTGACGGGATTTCGCGACACCCCGCCAAGGCGGGGGGCAGGTTAAGCAAGGGGATTAGGGCGCAACCAAGATATCAGCCAAGTTACCGCCGCTAAAGTCCACCCCCGCCAACTTGATGACAATATCGGTCTCTTGCAAACCGGCTGTGCCGTCACCGACCAAGACATAAGTATCCGAGCCATTAACGAAGGCCGCGGCAGCGGTCGAAGTGTCAAGGGCGGTGAAGAGCGCGGTGGCGATGTCGGCCA
>CAZWRK010000056.1:26814-28222 GCA_964635875.1 uncultured Aquaspirillum sp. | reverse complement strand
CCTCACCCCACCCAATCCAACGGATGTCCAAGGCGGGCGAGGGCGGTTTGGGTGCCGGTGCTGAGGAAATATTCGCCGATGGTCGGCGGGCAGAAATAGCGGTAATCGTGTCCCGCTAACGAAAACCCCAGCGCGGTGGCGTGCAGGTAGCCGCGATCGGCGCGTTGGTTGGCGGCGTCGTCGGCGTGGTAGAGCGGGTCGCCCAGAATCGGCGCGCCCACGCTTTTCAGCGCCACCCGTAGTTGATGGGTGCGGCCGGTGATCGGCTTGAGCAAAAACAATCGCCGCCCTTCCCCCGTTCCCGCCGACGTAAAGCGCGTGATGGCGGGATGGGTTTGCGTGGGTAGCAGCTTCCATTGTCCGCGCCGCGAGGCCGCCATATCGCCGCGCACCCAGCCTTGTTTTTTCTTGGGGGTGCGGTCGGACAAGGCTAAATAACGTTTCTCTACCCGCCCTTCACGAAACGCTTCCGCTAGCGCCGCCGCGCTGTCCGCATGGGTGGCAATCAGCAACAAGCCTGAGGTCATCGCATCCAGCCGATGCACCGCAAACACCTGATCCACCGCCAATTCTGCCCGCAGCGCGTCAAATAAACCGGTTTCTTCTTCGCCGCGATGAAATGCCACATTTGGCGCTTTATCAATCACAACGAAATCTTCCTGACGATCAATCAGACGAAACATCGGGAACTCGCTTTGCCAGAAAAAGGGCGATTGTAGCGAAGATTGTGTCCTATTCGGTGCGAGGTTGGCGTTTTTCGGGGAAGCGCAGCGTGATGCACAAGCCTTGATTCGGCGGGCTGCTGAGTTCGAATTCCGCATGGTGGCAGGCGGCAATTTGCTGCATCAATGAAACGCCGACGCCCGAGCCGCTGGCGGCTTGGCCTGGTGGCCGGTAAAAGCGTTCGCCCAAACGCGCAAGCACTTCGGGTTTCACGCCTGCGCCATTGTCTTGTAGGGTCAGCGTGCGCTGCGACCAGCGTACGTCCACATGCGTGGCACCGTAGCGAAAGGCGTTATCCAGTGCATTGCGCAAGAGTAAATCGAGCCAATCCAAGGCCACGTCAACCGGTTGCGGTGCATCTTCGTGATAGCTGACGGTGTCGCCATATTCGGCCAAATAGTGCGCCAGATGCGCGCCAATCTCGATGTGCTCGAAGGCTTCTTGTTGAGCGTCGAGTCGAGCTAGCGCAAGGAGTTGTTCAACCAAGCGCCCCGCGTGCAAGGTCGCTTGTTGGGCATTGCGCAGACCACGTTCGCGCGCCTCTTCTCGCGGCGAAGACAGCGCCAATTCCAAGCCCATCTGGATACCGGCCAAAGGGGTGCGCAGTTCGTGGGCGGCATCGGCAATAAAACGGCGTTCGAGTGTGAGCATGGTCGCGATCTTGGTCAAAAGGTGATTCAGTGCG
>CAZWRK010000056.1:0-26714 GCA_964635875.1 uncultured Aquaspirillum sp. | reverse complement strand
ACTTTCCAGCCAATGCCGATCAGGGTGCAGCAGGCCGCCAGCCAGACGCCCAAGCCCATTCGCAGGGTCAGCCGCCATAGTAAAGACGGTGCCGCCGGTGTCTCTGGGGTTGGCGCGCTCATATTAAACGCCAGCCTTGACCGCGAATGTTTTCGATATAGCCTTCGCCAATCAAGCGCCGCAGTCGCGATAAATGTACGGCGAGTGGGTTGCTATCGTGGCTGATTTGTTGACCATAGAGGTGGTCGCACAGGTGTTCATGGGAAAAAATTTGATGCGGATGCGCCATAAAAATCGCAAGTAATTGCAGCAAAATCGCGCTTAAGACCAGCGGTTGCTCGCCTTTCCATGCCATGCCGGCTTCGCTGGATAGTCGCAAATCACGCCATGTCAGACAGGCGGGTGTCGCGCTGCCTTCGCTGCGGCGCAAGAGTGCGCGTAAGCGGGCGACCAGCTCGGCCAGATGAAATGGCTTGGGCAGATAATCGTCGGCGCCGGCATCTAACAGCCGAATCCGGCTATCAATTTGACCGCGCGCGGTCAAAATTAACACCGGAAAGGTATGTCCGGCGGCGCGCAGCTGTTGTAGCAGGGCTTCGCCATCCAGGCCGGGTAGACCTAAATCTAAAATCATGGCTTCGGGCGGCGCATCGCGGTTGATCGCTTCGTAGGCGAGCGCGCCATCTTGTAGCCAACGGACGCTAAAACCGGCATCAAATAGCCCATCGCAGACGCTTTCGCCCAAAATACGGTCGTCTTCGATCAGCCAGAGATTAGGGTTTGTCATGGGCGGCTTTCGTGGGGGCAGGGTGGCGTTTACGGCCCGTCACCATGGCACGAACCAAGTTTTGGCGTTCGCGCACGCTCTCAATCAGCGCGGCACCGACATGAAGCACCACCATGCCGAGCATGGCATCGACGAGCATTTCATGCAGCGATTCGAGCCAATCTTCGCCCCAAAAAGCGTCTAGGCCCATCATCCAGCCAGTGACACCCAAGCCCAGCAAGCACGACCACAACAGCAACATCATGATCGCCCCGAGCGGATTATGCCCTAGGCTGGCAGGCGGTTCGCCCGCCCGCAGCCGCCGAAGATGTTCCCGCACCCGTTTCGGTGTCGGCCAGAATTCGCTAAAGCGCGCATATTCTGTGCCGACTAGCCCCCACACCATGCGCAGCAGGACGATCGCAACAATCGCATAGCCAAACACTTGGTGCCAAAACTCGCCCGATTCGGTCAGCCAGACATTGCTCAAAAACAAGCCTGCCACCAGCCAATGGCTGCTGCGCACAACGGGGTCCCAAACGGATACTTCTGAAGAGGTGGACATCTTCGGCTTCCTTGCGGTCAGTACAGATTATTTGGCTTTGACGACTTTGCCATCGACCGGATTAAAGTAGATTTCGACTTTAGCACCGGCTTTATCCATGCCGTAGATTTCGTAGCATTGGCCAGAAGTGACTTTGAATTTTTTGATTTGGTAGCCTTGGTCGGTCAGTTGCTTTTGGAAAGCAGCTTCAGGCATCCACTTGTCTTTCGGCGCATCGGTACAGGTCGGGCCAGCCAACGCCAGAGTCGAAGCAGAGGTCAACAGAACAGCAAGCAAAATACGTTTCATCGCGGCGCATCCTTGTAAGAAAAGAAAGAGACAACACCGCTATTTAAAGCCAGAACATTTAATCGGATCTGAACGAAAAGCGCCCTGTCAGCCGGACTGAAACAGGGCGCAAACAACAAAGTGCGAAATCTTACCCCCCAAACCCCACCCTTAACCCATCAAACCCCGGTTCGATACCGGCGGGGCAGCGGGCGGCCATGTTGTGGTAGTCCATTTGATGGGTCATGTGAATCAGCACCGTACGCCGCGCGCCGATCTGCGCAGCAAGCTCAAGCGCTTGTCCAAAGCCCAAATGCGAGGGGTACGGCTCTTCGCGGAGGCAGTCCAAAAACAACACATCTAAATCATGCAACAGCGCCAAGCTCGGCTCGGGCAGGCGGTTGAGGTCGGTCAGATACGCAAATCGGCCAATGCGCCATCCCAAAATTTCCCAGCCGCCATGAATCACCGGAATCGGAATAATTTCGACGCCTTCAAACACAAACGGCGCATCGACGCTTTCGGCGTGTAACACCGGCTTATCCCAAAACTGGCTCGGTGGCAGGCAAGCATAGCCAAAACGCTCGCGGATATTGTCAATGGTGAACGCATTGCCAAACACCGGAATCGCGCTTTTGCGCTTAAAACAATAGGCGCGTAAGTCGTCGATGCCGTTTAAATGATCGGCGTGCGGATGGGTGTACAGCACCGCGTCGATATGGTTCAGATTTTCGCGCAAGGCTTGCAAGCGCAGATCGGGGCCGGTGTCGATCAAAAACGTTTTGCCCTGAATCATGACTGCGCTCGATGCTCGCGTGCGCCGATTTTTAGGATCGGGGCTGCGGCACACCGCACATTCGCAGGCCACCACCGGTGTGCCCGCACTCGAACCACATCCCAAAATCAGCGCTTCACCTTTCACCGTGTCACCTTAGAAAAAAGACGGAAAAAATTATCGGTCGAGGCCTGAGCAATCCGCTCGACTGACTCGCCGCGAAGCTCGGCAATATGCTCGGCGACATGGCGCACAAAGGCCGGTTCATTGGTTTTGCCACGATGCGGCACCGGCGCGAGATATGGCGAATCGGTTTCGATTAACAGTCGATCCAGCGGCACTTGCTTGGCGACTTCTTTCAATTCTTTGGCGGCCTTGAAGGTCACAATCCCCGAGAACGAAATATAAAATCCCAAGTCCAAGGCTTGCTGGGCGATGTCCCACGATTCGGTAAAGCAGTGCATGACGCCCCCGGCGGCATCCGCGCCTTCGCTGCGCATCAGCTGCATGGTGTCTTGCGCCGATGAGCGGGTGTGAATAATCAGCGGCAGCCCTGCGGCTTTAGCGGCCTGAATATGCACCCGAAAGCGCTCCCGCTGCCATTCTGGTTGGTCGGGGTGCCAGTGGTAGTCCAAGCCGGTTTCGCCAATCGCGACCACTTTGGGATGGCTGGCTTGAGCGAGCAGTTCTTCAAACGAAAATTCGGGTTCATCTTTCACATCGGGATGCACGCCGACCGTCGCCCAAAAGTTGTCAAATTGCTCGGCCAGCGCCAAGACCTGCGGGTACTTGGGCTTGTTCACCGAGATTACGAGAGCATGGCTGACCTGATTTTCAGCCATGCGTGCGCGAACGTCGTCCATTCTTTCGGCGAGTTCTGGAAAATTAAGATGGCAATGTGAGTCAACAAACATGGGTTAGGCGTCCCGTTGGCGGGCGAATAAGCCCAGATAATCAAAAAGCAGGCGCTCTAATTGCAAGCGCACGCTCAAGGTGTGTTGTCCAAACGGCATCAGCGTCAGGATGTGGGTGTGATAGTGCATCAGCTGCGGCGGGGTGATGCGCGCTGCGAGCCGCTGCAGGGTGTCTTGGGCGTGGGGGTGATAGTGCGGTGCGGCCTGTAGCGCCACTGCACTGAGATCATAAAGCCATTTACTGAGCCAGTTCAGCGGAACTTCCAGCGGCAAGCGGCTGCGGTCGAGGTCGGCGGCGCAGGACAAAATCGCGGCGCGTTGCGGGCGCATCAATACCGCTAATAACTGATCGCGATGCGGAATCAGTTCGTCCGCCAACAGCGCCAAGGGCGCGCCACCGGCGTAAGCCAATTCGCGTTCGGGGTCGGCGTGACCTTGCGCGTGGAGCCAGTGAAGCGCGTCGGGCCATGCTGGTGCGGTTAGCGGAATCAGCCGACAGCGACTGCGTAAGGTCGCGAGGAGCTTTTGCGGCTGGCTGGCGGTGAGCAAGAAAAACACCCCTTCGGGCGGCTCTTCGAGGATTTTTAGCAACGCATTCGCCGCCGCGAGATTCAGCGTTTCAGCCTCTTCGATCACAATCACCCGATTGCCGCCACGATGCGCGGACAGATGCGCGAAGTCGATAATGTGCCGCACCGCTTCGATTTTGATTTGGCGGAGCTTTTTCGGGCCGTCTTTGGTGGCCTCTTCGTCGGCGCTCAGACGGCGAAAATCGGGGTGTGAATCGGCAGCCAGCCAATGGCAGGCCACACATTGCCCGCAGGCGCGATGCTCGGCTTGGGGTTGTTCGCAGAGCAGGGCTTGCGCCAAACTCGCTACAAAGCGCTCGGTACCGATCCCGGTTGGCCCGATAAACAGCATGGCGTGGGGCAGCCGATCAAATTGCGGCACCAAGCGCGCCCAGTCATTCGCTTGCCACGGCAGCAGGCTCAACATCCGACGAGTCCTTCAAGGGCGTGATGGATTTCTTGCTGTAAGGCGGCAATGGTTTGACTGGCGTTGAGCAGGCGAAACCGTGCGGGCGCACTGGCGGCGCGGCTTAAATAGGCCAGTCGAACCCGTTGGTGAAAGGCGCGCGCTTCTTGTTCAAAGCGATCGGGTTCGCGCGCACCAAGGCGACGTTGCTCGGCTTGTTCAGGGTCAAGATCAAATAGCAAGGTCAAATCGGGTTGCAGGCCTTCTTGTACCCACTGTTCGAGCGCTTCGATGCGTGCGGCACCGAGTTCACGGCCTCCGCCTTGATAGGCGAACGTCGCATCGGTAAAGCGGTCGCACAGCACCCATGCGCCCCGCGCTAATGCCGGGACAATCACGCTGTCGAGGTGCTGTTGGCGGGCAGCGAACATCAATAATGTTTCGGTCTTGAGCGAGACTTCGGTGGCGGGGTCGAGCAAGCAGGCGCGCAAGGTTTCGCCGAGCGGCGTGCCGCCCGGTTCTCGCGTCACCACGACGTCGATGCCACGGCCGCGCAATTGGTCGGCAATCCACGGGATATGGGTGCTTTTGCCAGCGCCGTCGATCCCTTCGAGGGTGATAAAGCAGCCTGTGTGCGTCATGGTCTTAGTCTTTCTTGCCGAGGATATAGCGTCGAACCGCCTGATTATGTTGATCGAGCGTGTCTGAAAATTGTGAGGTGCCGTCGCCGCGCGCAACAAAATACAGCGCGGAGCTGCTCGCCGGATGCAAGGCGGCATCGAGGGCGGCGCGACCGGGCAGGGCAATCGGCGTGGGTGGCAGTCCGGCACGGGTGTAGGTGTTGTAAGGCGTATCGGTTTGCAGATGTTTTTTGGTGAGGTTGCCGCGATAGCTCGCGCCCACGCCATAAATCACGCTCGGGTCAGTTTGCAGGCGCATGCCGATTTTTAGGCGATTGACGAAAACCGCGGCGATTTGGGTGCGATCTTTTTCGTGGCCGGTTTCTTTCTCGATCAGGCTCGCCATAATCAGCGCCTGCTCGGGCGAGGTGTAGGGCAAATCGGGGGCGCGGTTGTTCCATGCTTGTTCAAGTTGCTGGCGCAGGCGAGTGTGGGCGCGGCGCAAGATGTCGAGGTCACTGGAACCGCGTAAAAAGCGGTAAGTGTCGGGGAAGAACCAGCCTTCGGCGGCGCTGAGATGGCTATAGCCCAAGCGTGTCAGCAGTTCTTGATCAGAAAGATCGGCCCCGAGGTGTTTAAGCGCGGGATGTTTGTCGAGCGCTTGCCGGAATTGGCTAAACCGCCAACCTTCGGGGATGGTGATTGAAAATTCGATGGATTCGCCTTTTTCCATACGGTCGAGCAGTTCCGAAATCGAAACCGGCGCGGTCAGGCGATAATCGCCCGCTTTGAGGCGTGGTGCTTGACCGGTCCACTTGGCGGCGAGCATAAACAGCCACGGGCTGCGAATCGCCTGCTGTTCCTCAAGGATGTCTGCAATCTGCCGGAGGTTTTGATTGGCTTCGATGGTAATCACCATCGGCAGCGTCGGTGGCGTATAAGGCGTGGTCACTGAATACGCCGCCCAGCCTAGCCAGCACAGCAGCGTGAGGATGAGGGAAAGCAAAAATTTTTTCATGAGAAGTGGTGTGTCGACAGGCAAGCCCCGAATGATACCGCGCCCAGCGGGGCGCGGGCGAGATCCCAGAAAGGAAATGCCCATGTGGCAGAGAGTACGAAGTTTAGGCGTGGTTTTATTGTGGGGGGCGTGTGTGCCGATGGCGGCGGCGGATACGGTGCGGGTCGCGGTTGCAGCGAACTTTGCTGCGCCATTCCAACGTATCGCCCAGCAGTTTGAGGCCGATACCGGCCATCAGGTCGAGGTCTCAGTGGGTGCGTCGGGGAAGTTGTTTGCGCAAATTCAAAACGGTGCGCCGTTTGCGGTGTTTCTATCGGCAGACGATGAGCGGCCCGCGGCGCTCGAAAAGTCCGGTTTTGCCGTGGCGGGAACGCGGTTTGTGTATGCCCGAGGTCAATTGGTGTTGTGGAGTCGCCGCCCGAATTGGATTGATGCGCAAGGGCAGGTGTTGCGGCAGGGCGGGTTTAATAAGCTGGCGATCGCGAATCCTGACAGCGCACCGTATGGGCGTGCCGCGATCGAAACCCTAACTGCGATGGGTCTGCGCGAAACCTTGGCATCACGGGTGGTGATGGGCGAGAGCATTGGTCAGACTTTTCATTTTGTGAATAGTGGGGCGGCCGAGTTGGGCTTTATTGCGCGCTCGCAGCTCGATCGTTCCGCCGCAGGCAGTGCGTGGGTGGTGCCCGAAAAGCTGCATCAACCGATCTTGCAGGAGGCGATTTTGATTAAAGACCAGCCTGCGGCACGGGCTTTATTGCGCTTTCTGCAAGCGCCGGCGGCGCGGGCGGTGATTCAGCAGGCGGGCTATGGTGTGACGCCATGACCGCAGCAGATTGGGCGGCGTTGGGGTTGACGCTCAAACTGGCGAGTTTGAGTACGGTGTTGCTGTTGTTGATCGGTGCGCCGATCGCGTGGTGGCTGGCGCGCAGTCCGCATCGCAGTGTGGCGTGGGTGGAGGCGGTGGTGTCGCTGCCCTTGGTGTTGCCGCCGACGGTGCTGGGCTTTTACTTGCTGATTTTTTTGGGGCCGCATGGCGCGCTGGGTGGCTTGCTAGAAGCCTTGGGCGGTGCACATTTGGCGTTTACGTTTAGCGGTTTGGTGATTGGCTCGGTGCTGTATTCCTTACCGTTTGCGGTGCAGCCCTTGCGGTTGGGTTTTGCTGAGCTGGCTCCGGAATCGCTTGAGGCGGCGATGCTTTTGGGGGCGACTCGCTGGCAAATGCTGTGGCGGGTGGTGGTGCCCGCGTGTCGGCGCGCGTTTGCGACGGCAGTGACGATGAGTTTTGCGCATACCGTGGGCGAATTTGGGGTGATCTTGATGATCGGTGGCAATATTCCGGGGGAAACGCGGGTGCTATCGATTGCGCTGTATCAGGCGGTCGAGTTGGCGGAATACGATCATGCGCACCGCTTGGCGTGGGTGTTATTGGGGTTTGCGGTTGCGGTGATTGTGTTGATTGGCCAAATCAACCGGCGCAGGCCTTGGGCGGCTGCACCGCGCCGGTTGCATTCGGTGGCGGAATAGTGGCGGTTGCTCCGGCTAGGCGGTTGCCATTAAGCGCCGTCTTGTTGGCGGAAGCGGTTGAGTTGTCGCCGTGATTTTTTAGTCGGGCGGCCATCGCCTTGCGGGAAGCTGGCCCAACCGGCTTTAAGTTCGAGGGTGCGGGCTTCGCGGGCGGCTTGGCTGGCCTCGGATTCGTGGTAGAGCAATCGCGCTTCGGTCGCGGGACCGCGCCGCTCGGCGAGGGCAATGACTTCCAGCTGGTAGACCAGTTGATTCAGCCGGAGTTCGATTTCGTCGCCGACTTTCACCGCCCGCGCGGGTTTGGCGCGGTCACCGTTGATGTGAACATGGCCGCCGTCGATGGCCTCTTGGGCGAGTCCGCGGGTTTTGTAAAAGCGCGCGGCCCACAGCCATTTATCAAGGCGAACTTTGTGGATGCTGTCGTCGCTGCTGTCGGTTTGAGATTTGCCGCGCGCCATCATGCCACCGTGAATTCGGCTTGAACGAGGCCGTTGAGGTCGAGGGTGAGCCGATCTTGTGGGTGCAGACGGCCAACGCCTTCGGGGGTGCCGGTATAGATGAGGTCACCGTCGGAGAGTCCATAGGTTTGGCTGAGTTCAGCAATGATGCGGGTGATGGAGTAGAGCATCATCTGGGTTTGACCGTGTTGGCGGCGCGCGCCGTTGACGTCGAGGGTGAATTGCAATTGGCTCGGGTCGCTAACTTGGTTGGCGGGAATAAACGCCGAGACGCAGGCGGCGTGGGGGAAGCCTTTGCAGCGTGTCCACGGATGGCCTTTTTTCTTGAGTTCGTCTTGAATGTCGCGGGCGGTCAGATCCAGACCAATCCCATAGCCTGCAATATGTGAGAGCGCATCGGCTTCTGGAATGTTGCGGCCACCGCGCCCAATGTAGAGTACTAATTCAGTTTCGTAGTGAATGTCTTGCGAGGTGCTGGGCAGTTCAATCGCTGCCGGTGCATGCAGCAGCGACGAGGTGGGTTTGAGGAACACCAGCGGCGCTTCGTTGGGCGCGTTGCCGAGTTCGGCGACGTGAGCAGCGTAGTTGCGGCCAATGCAGAAAATATTGGCGACGGGAGCGGGTTGATGATCGAGTTGAATATGCGCCATGAGTCGAGCTTTCTAAATGAGAGCGTCGAGTGTGGCATTTTCATCCGGCAAAATAAAGTGACAGCCTAGTGTGGGTTTGTGAGGCAGCAGCGGTTTCGCCCTTCACGTTTCGCTTGGTAGAGTGCGTGATCAGCCTTCTGGATGAGGTGGTCATATTCGTCGCCTTGTTTCCATTCTGCAATGCCGAAACTCGCGGTGTAGTGAATGTCGTGACCTTGGTAGGGTACGGGGGTTTTTTCGAGGGTTTCGCGCAGGGTGTTCGAGAGAATAAAGGCTTCGCCGGTGGTGTGGTTGGGCAGCAGGATCGCGAATTCTTCTCCACCGAGGCGACCAATGGCGGTGTTGGGTGGAAAGTGTTTTTTTAGTTCAGCGGCGAGTGCGGTGAGGACGCGATCACCGCCAGTATGGCCATATTGGTCGTTAATTTTTTTGAAGAAATCAATATCTAACAAAATCAGGGCTAGCGGAATGGTGGTGCGTTTGGCACGCGCGCATTCGGCATGGGCTTTTTGTTCAAAGCAGCGGCGATTATCGAGCTTTGTCAGAAAGTCTTCGGCGGCGAGGCGTTGCATGGAGACGCTGCGCCGGACGAGGAGCGCGGTCATGCTGCCAAGCAGAAGGGCGACGAGTACCGCAAATGTGAGAAATTGCCACTCTCCTGGGCGTCGCGAGATCCAGCCTTCTTCGGGCTCGGCGGCGATTTGCCAATTGCCGTTGGGGATGCTGATGCTCAGGACGATCGGGTCTTTTTGGAAGAGTTCGGAATGGCCAATAAAGGTGTCGCCTTGGCCGCCTAGCCCATTGACGCCGCGAATAGCGTAATGGAGTCCTTCGAATGCGCCGCTCTCGTTCATCATCCGCGTAAAACGTGGAAAATCAAAAATGATAATGGCAAAGCCCCAGAAGTGTTCTTGGTCTTGTTTTCCCAGAAAAATCGGCTGGCGAGCGATGAGGGCCAGTCCGCCTTGGTGGAGTTCGAGTGGGCCTGCAATTTTGAGTACGCCGCTGCGAATGGTGGTTTCGACCATGTCACGCTGCCCCGGTAAAGTCCGTAAGTCGAGGCCTAATGCATTTTCATTGCCGGTGATGGGGTGGATGTAGCGAATGACGGCGCGGGGAGCGAGTTCGATTTGTCGAATGGCGGGGCGGTTGCGGCGCAGCACATCGACCATTTTTCGAAAGGCTTCTTGTGAGAGGGTTGGCTGGGTGTGAATGAGGCCTTCGAGCGCATCGAGCGCCCCCAGATGGCTGCTGACCATGTTTTCGACCATGGCGCGTGCTGTGGTGAGTTTTTCGAGGAGAAGTGCGCGCTCGTGGATGCGAAAACGCTCGTTCTCGATATGGTTAATGCTGATGAAGATGCCAAGTACAATCAGTGTCACACATACCCCAAATAAGGCCTGTGCATGCTGCAGCGATGCTTTAATACGGGTGAGCAAGGTCGATTTGGCAAATGGCATGAGGCGGGCGGTAAGGTGTGACAAGTGGGAAGATGATCTTAGGTCAATCCGAATATCTTGGCATAGCTTTGTGTCCGAACTGTGTCGTAAAAATCTTTTAGAGCGCCCCCGAGGGCGTTCGGGGGCAGGGCGCGCTTAGGCGGCGGTGTCGCTTTCTGTTTTGGTCTGCTGCTTTTCTAGGAAGTCGTTAAAGCCTTTTTGAACGAGTTCATAGGTTTTTTGAATGCCGCTTTGCACATCGCCATTGAGGACGCCAAGTCCTTGGAGAACATCGCTGGCTTCTTTGAAGCCTTTTTCAAAACCGCCACGAATTAAATCAACAAACTTTGTCGCGAGTTGGTCTTTGTCCTCGTCGGGGTGTTGTTTGGCGTAGAGCTCGAACATGCCGGTTGAAATGGAGACGATGCGGCCAGCGGTGGCTTCTGGCGAGTTGTCTTGGTTGGCGGCGGCATTTTGAATGGCGTTTTCGCCTAAGTCAGGGGCAAGCAGCTCGTTGAGCTTGTCGATGGCCGAACGGAATAGCAGTTCTTGGGACTTTTCGCCGCTTTGAATCGAGACGGTGAGCGAGGATTGTAAAATTTTCTGATTCAAATCTGCGCGCATGGTGCGCTCTTGAGACTGCGCACTTTTTTTGGTGGATTCGATGTCCTTGGCGTCTTGAGCTTCTTTTGCGTCGCTATTTTGGCGGACGGTAGACGACTGGGTGTTTGTGGGGCGCACTGATGAGGTGGATGCAAGTGCTTCTGGCATGATGAAACTCCTTAGGTTCGCTCGTGGAGGAGCCTGCTAAAAGGTTAGCGGCTATGCTTTCTTCGGCGTTTGCGAGGGGAACTTAAGGAAATGCAGAAAAAACAAGGTGTTAGAATAACAAAAGCCTCTGATTTCTCAGAGGCTTTTGTTATTCTGGGGTGGATAATGGGACTCGAACCCACGACAACCGGAATCACAATCCGGGGCTCTACCAACTGAGCTATATCCACCATAAAACTTGGCGCGCCCGACAGGAATCGAACCTGTAACCCCCAGCTTAGAAGGCTGGTGCTCTATCCGGTTGAGCTACGGACGCTCTAACGAATCTGTCTGGCTAAATTGTGGCTGTTGGTCGGGGCGGTGGGATTCGAACTCACGACCACCTGATCCCAAATCAGGTGCGCTACCAGGCTGCGCTACGCCCCGACGAACAGAGAACGCCACTTTATCGAAACATCTCCCCCCTGTCAACACCTTCTTGAGTAATTAATCATAAAAATGAGAAAATAAATGGAATGCCTCACAATACACCGCCTCTAACCCCTCTCTTTTCTAGCAAAAAGGTTCTCGCCATGGCTGCCCAACTCATTGACGGTAAATTAATCTCCGCTTCTCTTCTCGAACGTGTTGCTGCAGGCGTTCAAGCACGCTTGGATGCGGGCCGTCGCGCGCCCGCTCTGGCGGTCATCTTGGTGGGGAACAATCCTGCCTCCGAAATTTACGTGCGCAACAAAAAGCGCTCCTGCGAAAAAGCCGGCATTCGTTCTTTGGCGTTTGATTTGCCCACCACCACCACCGAAGCCGATCTTTTAGCCCTTGTCGCCAAGCTGAATGCCGATCCTGAAGTCGATGGCATCTTGGTGCAATTGCCGCTGCCTGCCCATATTGATGGCGACAAAGTGATTGAAACCATCGACCCCAATAAAGACGTTGACGGCTTTCACCCCTACAACGTCGGTCGTCTCGCACTCAAAATGCCGTTGCTGCGCCCGTGTACACCACGTGGTGTGATGATCATGCTCGAACACGCGGGGATCTCGGTAAAAGGCAAACATGCGGTCGTGATCGGCGCATCGAATATCGTCGGCCGCCCGATGGCATTGGAATTGCTGCTGGAACGTGCCACCGTGACCGTTTGCCACAGCCAAACCGCCGACTTAGCCGCAGAAGTCCGCCGTGCCGATATCGTTGTCGCGGCAGTGGGTCGTCCGCACTTTGTTAAAGGCGATTGGATTAAGCCCGGTGCGGTGGTGATTGATGTGGGTATTAACCGTCTGGATGATGGCAAAGTCGTCGGTGATGTCGATTTTGCAGCTGCCAGCGAACACGCCAGCCACATTACGCCTGTTCCCGGTGGTGTCGGCTTGATGACTGTCGCGACACTCTTGCAAAACACGCTGGATGCAGCCAATTTGCATGCCTAACCCCGAATTTCTAACTGAAGAAAAAAATGACACACGAAAGAAAATCCGCGACTTTGCTGATTAGCTGCCCCGATCGCAAAGGGCTGGTCGCGACCATTGCCAATTTTTTGATGTCGTATAACGCCAATATCTTGCATGCCGACCAGCACCAAGATGACACCGAAAATTTATTTTTGATGCGCGTGGAGTGGGACTTAGACGGCTTCACCCTGCCGATCGACAGTTTTAGCGCCGCATTTCAGCCCATCGCCGAAGAAAACAAAATGGATTGGCGCTTGGCGCTGTCCCAGCAAAAACCGCGTATGGCGATTTTTGTATCCAAATACGAGCATTGCTTGGTTGACTTGCTGCATCGCTGGCGCATTGGCGAGCTGTATTGCGACATTCCGTTGATTATCTCCAATCATTCCGATTGCCAGCGCATCGCCGAATTTAACGACATTCCTTTCCACGTCATCCCTGTCACCAAAGACAACAAGCAAGAAGCCGAGGCCGCGCAATGGAAGCTTCTGCAAGATGCGAACGTCGATTTGATCGTGCTGGCGCGATATATGCAGGTGTTGTCACATGATTTTGTGCTGCGCTATCCGCACCGCGTGATCAACATTCATCACAGCTTCTTACCTGCTTTTGATGGCGCGAAACCGTATCATCGCGCGTTTCAGCGGGGCGTTAAATTGATCGGCGCGACCAGCCACTACGTGACTGAAGTGCTTGATGATGGCCCGATTATTGAGCAGGAAGTGACGCGCATTTCGCATCGCGACAATGTCGAAGATCTGGTGCAAAAAGGCCGTGATCTGGAAAAAATGGTGTTGTCGCGTGCGGTGCGTTGGCATTTAGACAATCGCGTACTGGCCTACGCCAATAAAACGGTGATTTTTGACTGATGAACACTTTCATCAATGATGCACTCGATGTGTGCCGCTTTCGGCTGAATCCGTTGGCGCAGTACCAATACCCCACTTGGCAATTGTTTGTGATTTTGCTTGGGCTGGGGCTGACCTCTGCGGCGACAGCCGAAGGCTTTGTCGGCGACATTGGTGCGCGGGTGGTGTTTTTTACCGCATTGAATGCATTAGAAATCATCATGTTGGCGCAGTTTATGCGCTGGTGGCTGCGGCTGTCGGGCTGGAAAGAAGACGCGCCCTTATTGCCGTTTATTTTGTTGACGCATTTACCGCAGATGCTAGAGCCGCTCTCGACGTGGTTCCCCGAGCCTTTGGATCAAGTGGTCGGTCTGAGCTTTGCGATTTATGCCTTGATGGTCATGATTCATGGCCTTGCAAAATATAGCGGCTTGACGCGCTTTCGGGTGGTGATGGGGATGGTATTGTTTACCCCATTAGCGCTGCTGATTCTGAGCTTGATGCTGGGGTTGGCGGTGCAGCTTGGGTGGATTGACCCGAGCCTGTTGCCCAGCGCGACTGAGAGTAATGCGCCATAAAAAAACGGGGAGCGTGATTGCGCTCCCCGCTTTTTGAGGTGTGAGTGGGATCAGTCGACAAACCCGCAGAAAACCTCGCGCATTTTCTGGAGAACTTCCAAGGTTCTGAGGTCTCCGACGCGGTAATACACGCGGTTCGCATCCTTACGGGTGCGAAGGACGCCCTTGTCGCGCATGATGGCCAGATGCTGTGAAATATTGCTTTGCGATGTCCCCACGCGCTCAACAATATCTTGAACACTGACTTCGCCCTGCCCCAAGACCGCAATAATCTTTAAGCGCAGGGGATGGGACATGGCTTTCATCGCTCGTGAAGTTTGCTCAATATGGTCTTCATTAAATACCACGTCCCAGACTCCAATGAAAAAAGCCGCCAGCATTGGCGGCAGGTTTTTTTTAAGTTGTTAGCTTGGATGCAAGTGCTCACCGCGGAGTGCTTGCGCATTTTGGCGAAACGAGAACGTCTCGGTCAATAAAAAAGAAGTTTACAATGTTATCCTGCTACCGCCCTATCACTCAAGATACATAACGACATTGATTATGCAACCGACCCCTGTACTTCTCCTGATTTTGGATGGCTTTGGCCATCGTACCGAAGGCGATGATAACGCCATTTTGCATGCCAAACTCCCGCACTGGGATGCCTTAAAGGCGCGCTACCCTTATGCCACGATTGATGCTTCTGAACACGCTGTTGGCCTGCCTTCTGGCCAGTTTGGGAACTCCGAGGTCGGGCATCTGAATATTGGTGCAGGCCGGATTGTGCAGCAAGACATTAGCCGCGTGGATTGGGATATTGAGCAAGGCCATTTTGCCCAGCAACCCGTCATTCAAAACACGCTTGCTGCCGCCAAACAAGGTGGCGCACTGCATGTCTTTGGTTTGCTATCCGATGGTGGTGTGCATAGTCATGAGTTGCATATTCACGCGCTGATTCGCGCGGCACAAGACGCTGATGTCCCGAACATTTTTGTGCATGCGTTTTTAGATGGCCGCGACACACCGCCTCGCAGCGCACACACCTATCTCGATCGACTCGATGCCGTATTGGCTGAATGCCCAAATGCACGCTTAGCCTCAATGGTCGGGCGCTATTGGATTATGGATCGCGACCAACGCTGGGAGCGCGTTGCACCGGCCTATCAACTGCTGGTTGAGGGTGAGGCCGAATTCCACGCCGATACCGGCACAAGTGGCCTAGAGGCCGCCTATGCCCGTGACGAAAATGATGAGTTTGTGCTGCCGACCGTGGTGGGTCAGCCCGTCAAAATGGAAGACGGCCACGCGGCAATTTTCATGAATTTCCGTGCCGACCGCGCTCGCGAACTCACTACCGCCTTATGCGATGAAGGTTTTACAGGGTTTAGCGCCCGCCAGCCGCGACTCAGTTATTTTGCGACGTTGACACGCTATGGCGAAGCCTATGCAAATCCGGTCGTGTACGGCCCACAAAAAATCAGCAATGGCTTTGGCGAGTACTTGTCGTCTTTGGGTATGAAACAGTTGCGGATTGCCGAAACCGAAAAATATCCGCACGTGACCTATTTCTTTAATGGTGGCGAAGAGGCGGTATACGCCGGAGAAGACCGGATTTTGGTGCCCTCGCCCAAAGTCGCGACCTACGATTTACAACCCGAAATGAGCGCCTTCGAATTGACCGAAAAAATCGAAGCCGCGATTGCTTCGCGTCAATATCAGGCGATTATCTGCAACTACGCCAACGGCGATATGGTCGGTCACACCGGCGTGTTTGATGCGGCAGTGAAAGCGGTAGAAGCGCTGGATGCGTGCATTGATCGTTGCGTGAAAGCCATGCAAGCCATCGGCGGCGAGGTCTTGATTACCGCCGATCATGGCAATTGCGAGCAAATGCATGACGACGCACATGATCAGCCACACACTCAGCACACCACCAATCGCGTGCCATTGCTGTATGTCGGTCGTTCGGCGACATTAGATGCTGATGAAGGTGCATTGCGCGATATTGCACCGACTTTGCTGGATATGATGGGGTTGCCTGCACCCGATGAAATGACAGGCCGTTCATTGATTCGTTTCCTGTGAAAAAAGCCACCAGCCTGTTACTTGCTTCATTGCTGATGCCGGTGCCGCTGTGGGCGGCACCGTCGCCCACAGCCGCACCTGAGCATGATCTTGGTATTGTTCGTCAGGCGATTGATGCCATCAAAAAAGAAATTCGTCGCAAAGAAGCCTCGCGTGACGATGCCGCCGATGCGCTCAAGGCCTCTGAAAAAGCCATTAGCGATGCCAATCGTGTGCTTAATCAGCTCGCCAAACAAAAAGCCGTTTCTCAGGCCGAAAAAGCGCAGGCCGAGCAAAATATCGCACAGGCTCGCCAAGATATTGATCAGTCGCGTAAGCGCATTGGTCGGCTCATTGCGAGCCAATACCGCACGGATGGCAGTCATGATGCGCTGAAAATGCTCCTGAATCAGGAAGACCCTAATCAGGCAGCTCGCGATTTGGCGTATTACACCTACATCGCAAAAAGCCAGCAAAGCATTGTCGATAAGCTGCGAGTGCAGCTTTCTGAAATGGAAGCTTTGTCCGCACATTTGGCCGAGGAAGACGCGCGTTTACAGAAAATTGCCGACGAACAGCTTCAACAAAAGCAGAAGCTAGAGGCGGAAAAAAGTCGTAAACAAGCGGTGTTAAGCCAGTTGTCAGAACAAATTCATTCGCAAAACCAGCAGGTGAGTAAGCTGCAAGCGGATGAAAAGCGCTTAACGGCAGTGATTGACCAGATCAATAGAGAAGTTGAAAAGCGACGCCTTGAAGAGGCGCGTAAGCGCGCGGAAGCCAAAAAGAAAGCTGCAGAATTGGCTGCGAAGCGCGAGGCTGAGCGCAAAGCGGCTGAGCGCCAAGCAAAAGAGGCGGCGCGCAAAGAATACGAAGCCCAGAAAAAAGAATACGAAGCGAAGCGTCGTGAATATGACGCTAAGCGCAAAGCGCTTGAAGCCAAGCAAAAGTCAGAGGATAAAACTCGCCAAAGCGAGGCGAAAAATCGCAAGCCCGAGCCGCTTGATTTGCCGCCACCGCCGACCCCGCCGGTCGAGAAAAAGCCAGAGAAAATTGCGCCGCCACCAAAAGAAAAAGTACCAGATGACGACCTCCCTGATCCGGCACAAACCGGAAAATCATTGGCCGCGTTGAAAGGGCGGATGAAATTGCCGATACATGGCGAAATTACCGGCCAATTTGGAACGCCGCGTGGTGAGGGCGGGCAATGGAAAGGGGTCTTTATCAAAGCGCCTGCTGGTCAAAAAGCAAAAGTAATTGCCGATGGACGTGTGGTGTATGCAGACTGGCTGCGTGGATTTGGCAATTTGATTATTGTTGACCATGGTGCCAACTACATGAGCGTGTATGCCAATGCGGAGTCTCTGCTGAAACAAGTCGGGGACAAGGTGCGTGCGGGTGAGGGGATCGCAACCACGGGTTCGACGGGGGGCGTGGGCGGATCTGGCTTGTATTTTGAACTTCGTCACTTGGGCAAACCATTGAATCCGCAAGGTTGGGTCGGTTAAGGCCGATGTGGGCTGTGCCCTATTTATCTGAATTTGAGTGAAGGATCTGCAATGCAGAATAAGCAAAAAAAATTCGCTTGGGCGACGGCTGGCGCGCTGGTTGGCGCGGTGCTGACTCTGAGCATTTCCGCTGTTGCAGAGCGAGAGGCGACTGCGCCATTGCCCCTGAGTGAGCTTCGGACGTTTGCCGAAGTGTTCGGGCGGATTAAGCAAGATTATGTCGAGCCTGTGCAGGACAAAAAGCTGATCTCTGACGCGATTAATGGCATGTTGTCTGGCTTAGATCCGCACTCAGCCTACTTGGACGCGGACGCCTTTAAAGAGTTGCGAGAAGGCACCCAAGGCGAGTTTGGTGGCTTGGGTATCGAAATTGGCATGGAGGATGGCTTGGTCAAAGTCATTTCCCCGATTGAAGACACCCCTGCTGAACGTGCAGGCCTCAAAAGTGGCGACTTAATCAGCAAAATTGATGAAACCGCTGTGCGCGGCATGACCACCACCGATGCGGTGAAACGGATGCGCGGCAAACCGGGCACAAAAATCGTCTTGACGGTGATTCGCAAAAGCGAAAGTCGGACGTTTACCGTGAGCCTGACCCGTGCGGTGATCAAAACCCGTAGCGTGCGCTTCAAGCTGTTGGAATCGGGCTATGGCTACGTGCGAATTGCACAATTCCAAGAGCGCACCGTTGAAAATCTCGCGGATGGTTTGGCATCGCTTTACAAGGAAAATAAAGCCGATCTCAAAGGATTGATTTTGGATTTGCGCGATGATCCGGGCGGCTTGTTGAATGCGGCCGTGGGCGTGTCGGCGGCGTTTTTACCGCAAGATACTTTGGTGGTCTACACCGAAGGCCGTGCGCCAGACTCCAAAATGCGTTTGACTACGAACCCAACCAACTATGCTCGCGATGAGCGTCAGACCGATTATTTTGCGAAATTGCCAGCATCGTTGAAGCAGTTGCCATTGGTGGTGTTGGTGAACGCGGGCAGTGCGTCGGCGTCGGAAATTGTCGCGGGCGCGCTGCAAGATCATAAGCGGGCGGTGATTGTTGGCACCCAAAGTTTTGGTAAAGGCTCGGTGCAGTCGATTCTGCCGCTGGGTTCTGTCGGGGGGATTAAGCTGACGACCGCGCATTACTACACGCCAAGTGGCCGTTCGATTCAGGCTAAAGGGATTACGCCGGATGTGATTGTTGAAGATCCGCCGATCGCACGCGCTGATGGCCAAACGACGATGCCGTCGCGGATGCGTGAGGCCGATTTAGAGCATCATCTGAACAATCCGAAAGACGGCTCCGGCAAGCCGACTGCGCCAAAAGCAGAGAGCGAGCCGCGTAGCAAAACCGGTGGCGATAGTAAAGATAAAGGATCATCCGAAGCGTTTAATCCGCGCGATCCTAATCCAAAAACTGACCCGCAG
The DNA here is from genome assembly GCA_964635875.1 of uncultured Aquaspirillum sp. GTDB lineage: Bacteria > Pseudomonadota > Gammaproteobacteria > Burkholderiales > Aquaspirillaceae > CAZWRK01. Next base: position 8,128 of record CAZWRK010000056.1, on the reverse strand, counting down.
CTGGGGCAGGCCTTGAACATCCTGAAGGTGCAGAGGATACTGGAAAGTAAGAAGCCCGCTTCTGAATAGCCTGAATACCGCAGCCGGTGCACACCGGCTGCTGCTCAAGGAGACGATGATGACTTTGCCGCTTGATCTGTTCAAATGCCACGAAATCATTTTGCATCCGATCCCGACCGGACAAAGCGCGTTGGCGGTGCAGTTTTTAAATGATCTGCCTGGTGTCTCTGCGCTTGATATGCCGCCCCGCCATGGTTTATTGGTGAGCTATCAACTGGGGGAGTACACCTTGTGTGATCTCCTGACGCGGCTGGCCGATGCGGGTTTCCATATTGAGAATGGCTTATTTCAAAAACTGCATCACGCCTTGATTTTTTATTCTGAAAATGTGCAGTTAGCAAATCAACATATCCCCGCCCTGAACTGCAAATCTCGAGAAGCGTTTTCCCATATTTACGACCACCATTTACATGGAGATCGTGATGACACGCCCGAAGAACTACGCCGTTATCTTTAATCTGATTTAGATCCCTTGCTGCGGAATTTTGCGCGGATATTTCCGATCTTTTTTGGCGCAAAACCTGCTTTGTGCGTTGCCGCAAAATGGCATAATGTCGCCGTTCCCGCTTACCCTTCGCACGCAAGGATTGATCTGATGCACACCCCCGCCTTTGTCTCTTGGTTTAGACAAGCCGCCCCCTATATCCACGCTTTTCGTGGCCGAACGTTTGTCATCGCATTTGGGGGCGAGGTGATCACAGAGGGCCATCTTGCCGGTCTGTGTCACGACATTAATTTATTGGCGAGCTTAGGGGTCCGCTTGGTGCTGGTGTATGGTGTTCGGCCTCAAGCCGAAGCACTTTTAGCCGAGCGTGGCATGGAAGGCTATTTCCATAGTGGACGGCGCGTCACCGATGCCCTCGCCTTGGTGGCTTTACAGCAGGCGGTGGGTGAAGTGCGCAGCGATATCGAGGCGCAGCTCAGTATGGCCTTGCCCAACTCGCCGATGGCCGGCGCAGATCTGCGTATTGCGAGTGGCAACTATGTGATGGCGCGACCGCTCGGCGTGCTCGATGGCGTTGATATGCAATATACCGGCAGCGTTCGGAAAATTGACACGATCGCGATTCAGAGACATTTAGATCTGGGAGAGGTTGTTTTGATTTCTCCGCTGGGCTTCTCACCCACGGGCGAGATTTTCAATTTACCGATGGAAGAGCTGGCCATGAATTTGGCGCGGCATCTTAAGGCCGAGAAGCTGATTTTCCTAACCGATACGCCCGGTATTCACGATCAAGATGATGCCCTGCAAACCGAGTTGACCGCGAGCGAAGCCGAGGCGTTATTGGCGGTACTTAAGCGCGATGATAAGGCGGTGTGGCGCTATTTAGAGTGCGCAGTGCATGCAACGCGACACGGTGTGTCGCGGGCGCACTTGGTGAGTCACAGCGAAGAGGGGGCGTTGTTAACCGAACTATTCACCCATGATGGGGTGGGCACGATGGTGTCGCGAGAAAGTTTAGTCAAAGTTCGGGATGCCACGATTGACGATGTTGGTGCCATTTTGGCCCTGATCGAGCCACTTGAGCAGCGTGGCGCATTGGTGAAACGCGGCCGCGAACTGCTCGAAATGGAGATTCACCATTACGCGGTGATTGAGCACGATGGAATGATTGCGGGCTGTGTCGCGATGCATTTGTTTATCGAGGCGGGCATGGCCGAATTAGCGTGTTTGGCGGTTAGCGACCAATGGCGCGATGCAGGCTATGGCGAAGAGTTGGTGCGTCATGTCGAAAACCGCGCGCGGCGGGCGCATATTCAGCAGATTTTTGTGCTGACAACCCAAACCGCGCATTGGTTTGTGGAGCGGGGCTTTGTGCGTGCAACCACCGCCGATTTACCGATGCAAAAACAACAGTTGTATAACTATCAGCGGCGCTCGCAGGTGCTGATTAAGCGTCTGCACTAGGCGGTTATCGCGATCAAAAAAGCCGGTGAACATTTCACCGGCTTTTTGGTTTTTATCGCTTAGAAGCGACGCGATAAATGACTGTGGTGCATGATCGTTGAGGCAATTTCTTCGATCGACTTACTGGTGGTGCTGATATACGAAATACCGTGATGGCGCAGCATGGCTTCGGCTTCTGCGACTTCGAAGCGGCAATTTTCGAGCGAAGCGTAGGTGCTGTTCGGGCGGCGTTCACCACGAATTTGCACCAGTCGTTCCGGCTGAATCGTCAGGCCAAACAGCTTTTGGCGGTAGGGGAGCAACAACTTGGGCAAGGTCGGGCTGGAGAAATCTTCGGGGGTCAGCGGGTAGTTCGCGGCCTTGATACCGTATTGCAATGCCAAATACAGGCAAGTTGGGGTTTTACCCGAGCGGGAAACACCGACCAAAATCACATCCGCTTCGTCTAAATCGCGCGGTTTAATTCCGTCATCGTGGTTCAGCGAGAAATTCACCGCGTCGATTCGGTGGCCGTATTTTTCATCGTTGCCAATGCCGTGAGATTTACCGACTTGGCGCGAGGCGGTAAGGCCGAGTTCGGCCTCAATCTGGCCGACAAAAGTTTCGAAGAAGTCGATGACCAAGGCGCAATCCTCAACATCCAGCGCTTTGCGGACGCCTTGATCGACAATACTGACGAACACCAAGGGTTTGTGGTGGTCGTCATTGGCGGCTTGGCGAATGCGCAAACCCACTTCTTGTGCTTTCTCCGGTGTGTCAATAAACGGTACCGTATCGCGCTTAAAAGCTTGGCTATCGAATTGGGTCAGTAAGGTGTGCCCAAGCGATTCGGCAGTGATGCCGGTTCGGTCAGAGACAAAAAAAGCAGAGCGGCGGTGGGGCATCGTCAGTTTCTCCAGAATTAAAGCATCAATAAAAAACAGGGGGCTGTGATGACACAGCGAACAGCATCCGCCTGACTCGCTTAAGGTCGAGATTAGCGAACGGCGGTGAGCTTGATTTCAACTTTCCAATCGGGGTTCGCCAGTCGGGCTTCGACGGTCGCGCGGGCGGGCAAGTGATCGCCCAACACCCAAGCGTCCCAAGCTGCATTCATCGCATCGTAGTCTTGCAGCGAAGCTAAGAAAATCGTGACGTCCACAATTTTTGATTTATCTGAACCGAGTTCTGCTAATAAGGCATCGATTTGCGCCAAGACATCTTCGGTTTGTGCGCGTGCATCTGCTTCAGCATTATTGGGGACTTGTCCCGCTAAGAAAATAAACTGACCCGCTACGACCGCGTCTGCCAGGCGTCCTAAAGGTTTGTGGCGAATGATCTCCATGAAAAATCCTTTCTGTTCGGTGAGGTGCAATGCGTGTGCACAAAGGGACAATTCTACATCAAGCGTGTGCGGGGTTTTGGGCATATCCCCACGTAATGGCCGCTGGTGTTAAGATTGCCGCAGTTCAGCATTTATTCATTACGGAGCTTCGGTGACTAAGCATATCTGGCGTCTAGCCGCAGGCGGATTGGTGATTTTAGCCTCGGGATTTGGTGGCTCGGCCTACTGGGCTGGCATTAAAGCGGAAAAAACATTGGCCGAGCAGCATCGCATTGTTGCGGGCTTGTCGATGTTTAAGGTCAAAAATCACAGCTATCAGCGGGGCTGGTTTTCTTCTACGGAAGTGACCGAGCTTGAGCTTAACCCTGAATTTATTGGCCCTTATCTGAGCTTGCTGCCCGAACAGTCGCGTAATTTGGCGAATGTGTCGTTGCGCTATACCAACCATGTGGATCATGGGCCGTTGCCAGAATTAAGCCGTTTTGGTTTTAAACCCGCTCAAGCTGTGGTGCGCACCGAATTTGAAATGAGCCCCGAAACGCGCAAAACACTCAAGCGCTTTTTTGGCGACGCTGAACCGATCACAGTGACCAACCGCCTGTATTTAACTGGCGGCGGTGAGTTGCAGGTGCTGGTACCGAAGTTTGAATACGAAGAACCGCTCGCGGGTGTCAAAATTAATTGGCAAGGGTTTACCGCCAAAGTCGATTACGAGTCGGGCTATAGCCAATATGGCGTGGATGCGCGCCTGCCTGGTTTGATGGTTGATGCAGCAACGAAGGGCCATGTTGAGCTAGACGGCTTAAATTGGCTTTCAAATACCCGCCCCGGACAGACCGGTGTGAAATTAGGTGCCAGCGAGCTGAGTATTGGTCGCGTGCGCATGGATTCGCGTGAAAGTATTCCGTACGAAATTCGGCTGAATGAGCTGGTGTATTTACTCACACGGGTTCGGGTGGGCGAGTTTATTAATCCTTCCGGCGAGTTCAAGCCTTCGACGGTTGAGTTAAAAGATTTGCACTACCAAATTTCAACCAGTGAGCAAGACGAGTTTATCAACACGCGTGGCAAATTAGATTTTGCGACGTTGAGCATCAACCAAAAAGCCGTTGGCCCGTTGAAGTTAGATATTGCGGCAACGCACTTACATGGTCCGACGTTGGTCAAGCTCGATGCTGCGCTGACCGCGATTCCATTTAACGGAGCGGATCCTGCTGCCTTGCGTAAGCAATACGTGGATACCGTGCTCAAAGAGGGCTTGCCGCTTTTAACCGCCAATCCACGCTTGATCGTGAATGAATTCACGCTAAAACTGCCTGAGGGTGAAGTGAAGCTCAATGGGCAATTGGCGCTGAATGGTTTGGTTGATGCGGATCTGAAAAAACCGATCGACTTCCTTGGGAAAGTCGATGCGGAAGCGGCGCTCAGCGTGCCGCGTCCAACCTTGGAAGATTTGGTTGTTGCGCAGGCACGTAATCTCTTTGTGGTGGATGCCACCGCTGAAAACGCGCCAAACGTTGAAGATATTGATGAGCTGGCGCGTAATCTCTTGGCTACGCAGTTGTCAACGTGGAAAGAGCAGCGCTTTATTACGATGAATGGCGAGCAAATCGACACCAAGATGGAGTGGAAGGGCGGCAAGTTGCTGGTGAATCAGCATCCGGTCTTGTTGCCGTGGCAGGAAATGCCGCCAGAACTGGGGCTTCAAGACGGCGAGTCAGCGACCGTGCTGGAGAAAAAAGCGCCTTAAGGATGATTGAAGATACACAAAAAACGCCCCGTTATAACGGGGCGTTTTTTTACGCGCTTGATGGCTATTTTTCGGTCGGGTAGCGTTTGATCGACAAGCGATAGCGGCCTGTTTTCCCTGCTTCTGCGGCCGGTTTGAACAGATAGACGCGGGCAATATAGTGGCCTTCTTCGGGGATCGCGCCCATCCAGTCGCGAATGTCGGTGGTGAGTAACCCCGCTTCTTCTCCGGTTTGCCAAATCAGCAGATAGACATTTTCATCACCCGAGAGGGTAAAGCGCATCTTTTCTCCCGCTTTGGCATCGAAAGGATAATCGCGGACTTCGCTGCCGGACAGTGTGCCGGAGAGCGCCTTGGCCTTGTTTTGTGCGAAGGCCGCTGGCGCATAGCTGCTGAGTGCTATGGTGAATATCAGCGTGAAAATAGCGAACAATCGGTTAATCAACATAGCGGCATTCCATGCAAGTGTCGTGAATATGATCCGAATTATGGACGATTTTTTTGGGCTTTCTCAAGCGTATTGGATTAGCGGCGAAAGTAGCGTTGGCCGAGTCCGGCTAAACCAAAGCCCATCCGCACGACACCATAGCAGCTCCACATCAGTAGTTTTTGCCAGTACGACGAGTGTTCAGGCTTCTGGGGGTCAATGCGAAGGCTGTGTTGTTGAATGCGCCGCAAAAGCCGTGTGCGCAGCTTATGAGCGAAGCCATGATTCTTCACGACAACATTGGCTTCTCTGGCCAGCAAAAAGCTAAAAGGGTCCAAATTAGAGGAACCGACCGTCGTCCAAAGTCGGTCAATAACGGCGACCTTCGTGTGTAGATAGCCCGCCTTATAGGTATAGATTTCAACGCCATCGCGCAGAAAATCTTGGAAAAGCCCCTGTGTCGCGTAAAAAAAGATTGGGTTGTCGATCTGCCCTTGCAGCAAAAGAACGACACGAACGCCGCGCCGTGCTGCACTACGAATCGCGTGCCGGAATCGAAAACCGGGAAAAAAATAGGCATTAGCAATCAGAATCTCGCGGCGTGCCTCTGCAATTTGGGTGAGATATTCTGCTTCGATACTTTGGCGATGGCGTAGATTGTCACGCACTAAAAACAAAGCATTTAAGTCTCCGGCAGGCGCGATGACGACTGGACGGCGTTGTACGATCACTGGATGCCCGTGAAACCATAATGTGCGCTGCCAAACCGATTTCACCGAGCTATAGATCGGAGCGACAATCGGGCCACGAAGCGCGACTGCATAGTCATAGCGTGGCAAAAAGCCGGGCAAAGCGTCATCGCAGTCATCGTGCAGATTGATTCCGCCGACAAAAGCATGGCGCGCATCAATCACCGCTAATTTGCGATGCAAGCGCCGTAACCGGCTGCGTCGTAACCGCCATAGCGCATTTTCGGGGCGATAAAACAAAAATTGCCCCCCTGCTGCCGTAAATTGTGTGCGCCACGCCTCAGGAAAGTCTCGCGACCCAAACCCATCGACCAAAACATGACACGCGACACCCCTTTGGGCTGCCGCAATGAGGGCGTCGGCAATCGGTTGCGTGCTGCGATCGAGCCGGAAAATATACGTTTCAATATGAATTTCAGTCCGCGCGTGCTCAATGGCCGTGCGCAGTGCTGGAAAAAAATCCGCGCCGGATTCTAGTAGGGTGACGGCATTGTGCGGAATAAAACGCATCGTTTAACTCGTCGGTAAAGGGCGCAACGAGGCGGAAAGTGGGAGGTGATCCGAGAGGCGAGGCCACGGCATTCCACGGTGAATTTCTGCGGATTCGGCGACTAAGCCACGGGTATAAATGCGGTCGAGCGTGAGCAAGGGGAGGCGCGCCGGAAAGCTGCGGGCGGTGCGGCCATGGACGCGGGTAAAAACTTCATCCAGCCCAATTTCTTTGAGATGACTGCAGGCCTCGCCGCGCCAATCGTTAAAATCCCCCGCCAAAATCAGATGGTTTTGGGCGGGGACGGCGCGGGCAATGTAGTCGCCGAGCGCCTGAAATTGTTTACGCCGGTCGCGTGCCAAGAGATTGAGATGCACGCAGAGCGCGGTGACCGGATGTGCCCAGCGTGGCGGGTGAATTTCACTGTGTAAAACCCCGCGCTGTTCAAAACGATTGACCGAGATGTCTAAGTTGCACCATTGCCGAATGGGGTAACGCGACAAAATCGCATTGCCATGATGGCCGTGCTCATAAGTGGCATTGAGCCCATACACCGCGCTTTTTTGGAGCTGCCGCCCAAGGTAGCGGTGCTGCGCTTCGCTCGGCCAGTCTTCAAAGCGCCCAGCGTGCAGGGCGTGGCGGCCTTGGACTTCTTGCAAAAACAAAAGATCCACAGAGAGATGACGCAAGCCCTCGGACATCGCATCCAGATGATGGCGGCGATTGAGCGGCGACAGCCCTTTATGCATGTTAAAGGTCGCGATTTTCAGTTCAGGAATGGCGGGCGTTGGCATTTGAGGTCAAGTCTGCAAAGCGTTGAGGGAGGCTGCGCAAGGCGTCTGCATTGCTGGGCGAGAACACTTTTTCAGCCGCCTGTGACCACGGCAGCCAGATCGCTGCGACATGCTCGTTCGGCGCTAAGACTACAGGCAAGGGCGCAGGGACGCAGAAGCTAAACACCGATTCGGTGTTGTGCGTGGTGCCCGGTGCGTAGCGATGCCGCCAGCGTGGATAAATTTCGTAGCGATTATCTTGCTGCCAGTCGTGCCATATCCCTTGCTCTGCAGAGAGGCCGGTTTCTTCAAAGACTTCACGCTGCGCTGTTTGCAGAAGGGCTTCTTCGCCTTCGCGGCTCCCTGTCACCGATTGCCAACCATTGCTGTAGTCCGCCCGCTCGATGAGTAGCGCGCGTAAATCAGGGGTGTGAATCACGACTAAAACCGAATGGGCTTGTTTGTAGACCGCACTCAAGATGGTTCTCCGAGTTAGGACGGGGCTTGGTTGCGTGCCAGACGACCGGCCAGCTCAATGGCGGATTTAACGCCCATTTTTTCGAGGACCCGCGCCCGATGCACCTCAACGGTTTTGATGCTGATATCGAGCGCCTCGGCGATTTGTCTATTGAGTTTGCCTTCGACT